>NZ_JBCHVG010000003.1:0-463669 GCF_050474445.1 Ensifer sp. B1-9 | reverse complement strand
CAGCCGACGCGCTCCATGGATTCACGCGCCTTGCCAACATTGAGGTCGGCCACGGCCACCATGTGCAAGCCACTTATACGTTGGGCTTGCGCCAGGACCATCGAACCGAACTTGCCGGCACCAATCAACGCCACTCGGACAGGACGGCCATTGGATGCGCGTATGGAAAGAAGGGCAGAAAGATTCATCGACAATTTCCTCAGCTTAGGGATCATTATGAGTTGTGTCCCGCCGAGGTCCGCGCATCGTCGATCAGTCGGAGAAGCCTTTAGCTCCACCAGTCCCAGCCGTTCGAATATGCTATCGTTCCTCCACGGAAGGCGGTCGAGGCGCCACTCCTAGCCGCCTCCCGAGCAGCTCGAATGGCAAGGTAGGACCGTTGAGAACTTAGCTCAATTTAGAAAGTCGAACGCTTCTGTTAGATTTTCTAAAATTTTCGTAGCTTTCTTTCCCGCTCCGCGCGTCCGCGCGGTCGGCCCACCAAGTCCAGGCGCTGAATCACAGCGCAAAGGTTTAAAGGTTCCCGTCGTTTCCGGGCGGTCCTGACGGAGGAGCATTTCCTCGGAGAGTTCGGTCTTGTTCGCTGCAGCTGCGAGCTGCCGACGTGCCCTCAGCAGACGGGATCAGACGCATTGTGGAGCGACTGGTTACCCAGGACATTGCCAGCCTTTACGAATTCGATGAGTGGATGGCGAACGTTGACCGCCATCACGGCAACCTCCTTCTTGCTGGCTCGGGTGACATGTGGCTCATCGATCACGGCAATTATATTACCGGCCATATGTGGAGCAAAGAGAAGCTGGACGCAGCCGCTAGCTGGCATTCTCTCCTCAAGAACGTTGCCCAATGCGATGCGCTGGGGTGGGCCGCCCGGTTAGACTTGACGGACCCGCAGTGATTTCTCCACCACGGCACATCTGGGGCCAAAGGCCAACTTATGTCGTCGACATTAGCCTGGCCGTCCGCGGCGATCCCGGAGCAAGCTCGAGCTGACTACGCGTCACCAATCAGAAACTTGCCGATCGTCAGAAATGCGAGAGCTGTTATGCGAGGAGAGTATTCGTCCCGGAAAGAGAAGGTCGCCTCAAACTCTTCCAGGTCCCGATCGTCCTTCTCTCTGTCTTCGACCGAGAGGGAACCATAAACGGAATCTGACATTTCCAACGCATCCCACTTAATAGCGTCGAAGTAAGAGTATAAATTTCCGTCCTCCGGAACTGGTCTCTCAGCGGTGTACCCGAGGCGCTGGATCTCAGCCGCGAGAATTGTCCATGCTGAGGCAGCCGCCCTCATCGCATCAAGGAGGACCGTACCGGGGCTGTCATCAAGGCGTTCGCTTAGGTTCGTATTCCCCATAACTCTGTGTTTGGACTGCATCCGCAGGCTCCCCAGCGTCGATTAATTGAATTGTGAGGCGACCGCCGTATCGGGGCAAGCAGGCAGGTCAAACTGCCGCTTGGCCTAGCGCCTAGTCCGAAAGCAGCCGATAGCACGCTCCGCGCCCGTCAACGGTCCAGTCGCCCCCGTAGCGGCGGCCTGCGCCCCTATTGAGCGACAGGAATACCGCTCCGTAGGCCTTTTCCGCCTCGCCGGCGAATACGACGGGCGTGATTTCGCCGAGCTTTCCATTGTTGCGACTTTGCGTGTAAAAAATGGGACCGCCGATAACTTCCAGGCGCTCGGATAGCGTTATACGATCTGGGAGGTTTTCGTAGCGCTCTACCAGCGAATACCCGGAAAGCCCGAACCGTGACCCGCGGAGCGCCCACTGGACATTTTGCCTCCAGTTCACGTCCCAACCCCGTAGCGCAACCTTGTTAGCGGCCTCGATGAGGATCATCAGACCGCGCATGAGATTTGGCAAATCCTGCGGCCGCCGAGCTTTTCGTACCAGTCCGTCGAACGCGTTTAATCCGTCCACATACGCCTGATAGACATCAACGAAGCAAGCCTTCGGCCACCAACGTCTGCGAGACGATACGAGCGGCCGAAACCTGATTTCCGTTGAAGGCAGGTACTCCTGACTTAGCGAGCTTATCGCATCATCAAGCAGCTCTTCCGCCGCTTCCTCCCTTGCGAAACGAAACACCTCCGACTGGTAAAAACCCACACTTTCATCGTTGCATTCCAAATCCGGAAAGTTATTCTCATTCACAAACAACATCACTTTCATAACCTACACTATTACTGCATTTTTAATATCATCAGCCCGGATCTATACCAAGTCAACTGGGGGCAATACGATTCACAAGACCAGAAACAACCATATTTATATTCGCCTCGTCACCGGAAGCTGGAATTTACAAGAAAACTCAAAATTTAGCGGTTTTCGGCATACTTCGTTTGCCACACTTGTAGATCCGCGACTTGCGACCCTTAAATTGGCGTCGGAAGCACCGGCAAGCCCCTATGCAATCACAATTCTGAAAAGTAGGAACGGCGGGCAAGATTTGGAGAGTGACGAGGCATGCCCTTTAACCAGACCTACCAACGGCAGCTCATATGCCGCGAGCACGAAGCTCGCGCATCGGAACGACGCCGCCGGTCAGTAGCGTCCGCAATAAAGGGACCAGCATGCCTATCCATCCTACGGCCTCTGAACTCAATAATCTGTGGGCGAACTCCTACGGAGTAATCAACCGCGAGCTCGCGCCGTCGTACCAGGCGTTCATCTTCGCCCTCTACCATGAACATGTCACCGCGCCCGGCGGATACCTCGACGGGAAAGCGTTCGTCGTCGATCGCGACGGATTCCATCTCGCTACCGTTCCAGCTCGCAACTACTCGCGCAATGCGGTAGTAGTGCCGCTAGCCCCTGGTCTGCCTGCCGCGAGCGCAATCGGCGTGATTGGCATTCCCTTCGAGTGCGAGGCGCTTGAGTTCGCCTACTTCATGATCAAGGCCCATGGCGACACTCGCATGCCGTCTCGCCATCACCGCCAAATCGAGCAGGCTGTGCGCGACTTCGTAAAGCTTGCACGGGCCTACGAGGGCGCCTTGCCCAAGGTTTGCTGAAGCCTCAAAGCCCCGGAGTCTCTCTGTTGCATCGGGGCTTTGGCCAAAGGCGCTCGTAGATTCTGACGCGAGGCGCTTCATCGGCGGCCTCAACGCGGTTCTTGAGTTTGCTTATCTAATTGACCCCACAAACCTCTGTTTGAAGCCATTATCACTGAAGCCATCATCATCCCTCTCGCGATAACTTCAGAAGACGCTGTGCATTGGTGGCGGAGTGCGCTTCGTTGCGAGCCACATGAAAAATACTGTCCTCTTGATAGGTGAAGTTCCGGCCGAGCAGTTCCGATGCCACATAGGCGATCAGCCCACCGTCGGTGTTCGGGTCCGTCAGCATTTCGCGGATGCGGTCCAGCAATCCCTCATCGTTTTGTAATCGACGTAAATCGATCCCGCGATTATCTTTTGAAATAGCGGAGGCGCTTCAGCAAGGTGCTTGAGGATTTCATCAACGAGGTCACCCAAGTACATATACTCTTCCGCCGAAAGGGCTCGAAGATCGTCAATTTGATCAAAGTACTTATCGTTCAACGGGTTCACTCCAAAACTGTCCTTAACGTCTCGCGAAACGCGCCATATGCCGACCACTGTCATGCCGCCAGCCCATCGGCCGGCTAACGCGACAGTGCAAAAGTCCTACTCTCCTGCGACAATGGTTCCCCGGATATCCGAGCCATGGCAAGCCGCGAGCGCTAAGGGCTAGAACGAACGCCGAGATAGCGGCCAGAATTGGCTGACCCAGAGCAGTCGGCGAGCTCTAGCGGTAGGGGAAAAAATACAAGCATGAACCCGTTATTTCGTCCGCAACGCAGCGCTTGCGCGTTCAGAGCATTTCAACGCGTTGGATTAGCTCGCACGGGAAACCTCGTGATATACGGCACCAGAGATCATTTTCGCCCTAAACTTCGCCTCGGATACATTACGGGCCAGCACAGCGTCAAACATGGGTTCAAGATCATCGCGGCAGCGCTGCATCCTAAAGACCACCGCGACGTTTTCCGAAGTTGCCTTTGTATCAAGTAGGCCGAGGTCGGCGCACATTGCGCTTGACTTAATCCGGCCCGCACGTCTGCGAAACTTGATGCCTGTTTCAGATACTTCGATCATCTGAACTGACTGCACCGGAAGCTCGTTTACGTGTTTGCAAAACGCGTCTACTGCCGCGCGTGCCTCGGGACTCGAGACAGGTTGCGGAAGCGGAGGCGGAGGTGGAGCGAACTGAAGCGTATATCCGCCAAGACGAATGGTACGAGACTTTTTCAAAACGAGCGTTCCTTCAAAAGGGCTTATACCTATTATCGTCGTTCGGGGTTTCGTCGGCCGCAAGCTCAATCTCGTTGTCCGCTGATAAACGCAAAAAACTCGTTAATGGAACGCGAGTTTCCGAATTAAGGTCGAGAACGGCGCCGGCAAGAGCCCAAGCGCCCCAATCGATTTGTATCCAGTGGCGATCACGATTATTCCCGCTACATTGGCTCTTGCAGCGAATACCTGATCTGTTCGGCAAGGCGCGCCCGGCCGGAGGTGAAACGTATTGAGATGACTAAACCAACTGCCCAGGAAGCACCGCTCGCCAGGAGGTGGCCACAAAAAACGGAGGGGAAGAGTTGTAGTCCCTAATCGCATCGGCATTGTGAGCCACCAGCCGCTTCAACTGAGCTTCATGCCGAATGGAGTGGAACATAATCTGGACGGTGGCAATGCGCACGAGCCGCTGATCTAAGTCATTGATCGAGTAGTCGACGCGCGAAATCCCATCCTTTCCTTGCATCGCGTAGATTTGCCGTAAATCAGCCATCACCAGCGCGCCGATTCCGCATGCCGGTTCGGCTCTGTTCTCTCCCCTCGTTTCGGAAGCACCCAGGAACTTGCTAACTGAATTCGACAAGGCCGTAGGCGTCATGAACTGTCCGAGGTCGCCCTCGAGCAACGCCCCATATTTGTCAGTTACAATGTCTTCACCAAAGTCGTCGCCATCGGCTTCGTCGACGCATTCCAGCTTCCACAGAACGACAAGTGTGCAGCCGAGCTAAATCGCTATCCTCTGCCATCCGCTGACACTAGTTGTTGTCCGGTCGCTGCAATCTCATGGGCGCTGCTCTGCTCAAGCAGAGATCTGGGTTGGGCGCGCCTTGAATATCGCGCTTCAACGTCCGGGGAGTGCTGGAGTGGGGGTCGAGTTTCCGCCGCTTCAGCGGCGTGCGCCGGCCAAGGAGGGCAGCGGAGCCCGAGCCGTATTAAAGGTCGAGTGGCGCGGCACTTACTGGCAAAACGCCTCATCCTCCAAAATCGCAGCGGAACATAAAGCCCTGTTCGCTTCCGCTGAAATTCTTGAGCCATCTGGAGCCAGGCAACCTGTCGAAAAGGGCGGAAAAGCCCCCCCAAAATTACACAATTAATTCAAGGACTTAGAGTGCGGTCAAAATAGCCTGACATTTGGGACATTTCGCGGTGACGCAACCCTGGCTAACCCGATGAAATTGTTAGACCTGCTGGGTCAAACTACGTGTCTTTCTACAGTTGTTGTTCTTATCGACCGTCTTTGGGGCGGCTCTGACATAAACTGGGCGCGCTTCGGCTGCGGATGACAGGAGAACACGCGCCCGCTGGTTGCAATCGGCAAACAGGAACATCAACTACAACCATACAGTGTTGACAACAGAAAATATATCATTGTTTTTATTCCTTTTGTCCTGCAAAATTGTAAAAACTAGAATTTGCAGGACAAAACTTTATGGTTGAAATCGTAACCGTGTACACTGATGAACAGCGGCGTGTTCTCATCAACATCCAGCAACACTATGACGTGTGGCTGGGTGTAGAACGCGCCCTGCTAACGCTCCCTTACGGGATGAAATGGGCAGAACGCTCGGGCAAACAATACCTTTACGAATTGCTCGACAGAACCGGGAACGCGAAAAGTCTCGGGGCCAGGTCTGAGAAAACCGAAGCTGCCTACGAACGGTTCCTCCGCACTAAGGAAGACCTAGAAGGACGACTGCTAGAAAGCCGCAAGAGATTAGCTGAAACCTGCGCACTCTATCGCTCCCTCCTATTACCACAGATACCTTCGGAGGCGGCTAAAATCCTCAGGGAGGCTGACAAGCGCCGAATGCTGGGGGATAAGCTGTTAGTTGTGGGTACAAACGCTATGCCGGCTTACAACATCGAAGCCGGCGGGCGCATAAATGACGCCCCCGATGAGACCGATGACTTCGACATGACCTGGTCGGCGCTTATAAAGGACGAAACCCGCGACGGCGTCATGTCCATGCTGAAGGCAGCCGACAGCACTTATACAGTCAACACAGAGAGAACCTTCCAGGCCAGAAACGCAAAAGCGTTTGAGTTCGAGTTGTTAGCTGCGCCATCTACGGTTTGTAACATGCTCCAAAACGACAAGCCCAGTCCGCTTCCCCTACCAGAGCAGGAATGGTTATTGTTGGGTCGGCATGTGAACCGCGTTGTTGTAGGGCGAGATGGGACGCCGGCTCGGCTCGTCGTTCCCGATCCTCGGTACTTTGCGCTTCAAAAGCTTTGGATGGCCGATCAAGACAAGCGCAACTTTCTAAAACGACCCAAGGATGCGAAGCAAGGCTCCGCAGTGCTCGCCGCGATCGCTGCCTCGATGCCTCATTTTCCCCTGGATGAGCAGTTCGCGCAGTCACTGCCTGCAGAACTCCGTCCGTACTTCGACCAATGGCGGTCTACGTACAACGAAATTCCCGCAAAATCTCCCTCTTGGTGATAATGCAGATTGGTGAGACGGCTCGTCCCATTCTTCAGCCGATCCAGTCTAATCCGTAACCAGCACAAAACCCGCGACCACATCGCATACCCGAACGCGAGAAAAGTCCATCGATACCCGCGAGGATACGATTGAGCGGCTTGTTCCAAGTACCTTTCCGAGGACGAGGTCCTCACGAGCTGTGTCTCGCGCGTAGCGCGAGCTAATGGACGATCGTCGTCCTCGACGGCCGCAAACTTATCAAGAAAGCCGCCCAAATCACGCAAAATATATGACAATTTCAGATACTTACAGCGCGCTTAGGAACGTTTTGCAGAGATGCAGCACGCCGGCTTGCTCGATCGCATTCTGAACCAGATTGGTGATGGCGCGCCTGAAGGACACCGCGGACGAGTCATCGATAGCCAGAGGGGCGTCCCGGCACGACTCGACGAGGTTCACGGGAGCGAGCGACTTTTTTTGAAATCACGCAGATCTGAAAGAAGATCGTTCTGCACGTTTTCAGGAATTGCTTTCAATTCCAGGTGTAGCTGCAAACAAGAGATTGCACCGAATTACGCCGTCTGTTCGCGGCCCGGAGCTGCGGCGCCGGGCCGCGACCTTCGCTGCTCATCATCATGCATGCGCATGCGGGTGCTGCCGTTCGTCCCAGACCGACCAGATCGCGAGCGCAGTCACCAGTGCCCCGAGGACGACATGCGTCCACATGGGAATGGCGCTGGTCGAGAAACCGAGCAGCCAGGGGGAAGCGATCAGCCAGAGCCCGACGATGAGGCTTGCCCATTCCTCCCATTCCGCAAACATGGCCAGTGTTGCGACCGCCAGAACGCCGAGCACGACGGCGGCGGCCCAGGCGTTCCAAGCCGGAACACTCTCGACAACGAAGCCCATGATCCAGGGGGAGATGAACAGGCAGACGGCGAGAACCAGATTGACCCAGTCCTGCGCTTTCTTTCCTTCCATCAGTGCCATGACAACCTCCACGAATGAAGCTTGATCAAAGCGTACGACCGCGTGCGGCGCACGCTCTGGAAACTATAATAAATTCAATCAAAAGCGCTTTCAAATCTTTTTCGCGCGAGTATCCGGTGATCGCACCTGCGAAACCGCGCGGCGAACCGACGATCCGCCGCTTTACCAGGCGGCCTCGTCTTGCCGCCATCGTCTCGCCGAAGCTTTAGTAGCCGCGTGCCGCGCCTGCGCCGATGCGGCTGTCCACCGCGCCGTTGTAGCGCGCGCCGCCGCCGGCCTCGATGTCGGAGAGGCTCTCGCCGCCGACGAGAATGCCGGTCGCCTGCCCCCAGATCGTCCAGCTTTCGTCGATCTGGACGTTGTGGCCCATTGCAGACAGAAGCTTGCGGGTATCGGGCGAGAGGGCATAGGGCTCCATGAAGACCTTGTCCGGCAGCCATTGGTGATGGATGCGCGGCGCGTCGACCGCTTCCTGGATGTTCATGCCATGATCGATGACATTGAGGATCGCCTCGAGCGTGATGGTGATGATGCGGGCGCCTCCGGGGCTGCCGATCACCATGAAGGGTTTGCCATCCTTGGAGATGATCGTCGGGCTCATCGACGACAGCGGCGTCTTGCCGGGAGCGATCGCGTTCGCTTCGCCCTGGACGAGCCCGTAGAGATTGGGCACGCCGGGCTTGGCGGTGAAGTCGTCCATCTCGTTGTTGAGCAGGATGCCGGTCCCAGGCGCCACCACGCCGGCGCCGAAGGAGCCGTTCAATGTATAGGTGACGGCGACGGCATTGCCCTCGTCGTCGATGATCGAATAGTGGGTCGTCTCCTTGCTTTCGCCGAAGCCCTTGGGAATCAGCGTCGCGGAGACGCCGGCACGGAACGGATCAATCTTGGTGCGGATTTCCTTCGCATAGGCCTTGTCGGTGAGCTTGGCGACCGGGTTTTCGACGAAATCCGGATCGCCGAGCGACGTGTTGCGGTCGACATAGGCGTGGCGCATCGCCTCGATCATCGCGTGAACCGTGTCCGCGGCGCCGTAACCCATATAGGAAAGCGGGTAGCCTTCGAGAATGTTGAGGATTTCGCAGATGATGACGCCGCCGGAGGACGGCGGCGGCGAGGAAACGATGTCGTAACCGCGATAGTTGCACTTGACCGGCTCCAACTCGCGCACCGCATAGCGTTCGAAGTCTGCTTTCGCCAGAATGCCGCCCTTCTCGGCACTGGCCTTGACGATCGCATCCGCGATCGCGCCCTTGTAGAAGGCGTCGGTTCCCTTTTCCGCGATGCTGGACAGAGACGCCGCAAGATCTGTCTGAACCAGCTTCTCACCGACCACGAAGGGTTTGCCGTCCTTGAGGAAGATCGCGGCCGCCGCCGGATCCTTGGCGAGCCTATCGGTCTCGCCGTCGAAGGAGTTGATATCGCCTTGCTCCAGCACAAAGCCGTCCTTGGCAAGCGCGATCGCAGGCGCGATCAGTTCGGCCAGCGGCTTCGAGCCATAGCGGCTGCGGGCCACTTCGAAGCCCATGACCGGCCCCGGCACGCCGACGGCAAGATAGCCCTCGGTGCTGAGCCCTTTGACGACATCTCCCTTGTCATCGAGATACATGGTCTTGGTCGCCGCCTGTGGCGCCCGCTCGCGGAAATCGAGGAAGGTCGTCTTGCCGTCCTTGAAGCGGATGGTCATGAAACCACCTCCGCCGATATTACCGGCGGTCGGATAAGTGACGGCAAGCGCGTAGCCGACGGCAACAGCGGCATCCACGGCATTGCCGCCGCTCTTCAACACCGCAACGCCGACATCGGATGCCAGGTGCTGCGCCGTGACAACCATGCCGTGCTCGGCCTTCGCCGGCTCCGGCGAGGCCGCTCGGCCCTCTAATGGTGCCAGGCTCAGCGCAAGAAACAGGGTAACGGGCAGGCTCTTCAAGCGGAAACTCAGCATGCGTCTCTCCCTCGCAGGCGTTGCTCGCAGTGCTTTGCCGACGGCCGCAGTGCGGACGCCCCCCACCGCGCCAAGCGCGGCGGTAACAATCTCTTGGCCAGGCAAGCACTGATTGTGGGCAGCTATGAAGTCAACGGAGTATAGCCACGCTCGATCGGCGATGGCAATTCACTCCTCGCCAATCGCAGCGCTTGCATTCGCGGCCGGCGCGGGGCGGGTTCCCCAGCCAGCGAACGATGGACCATTCGGGCCTCGCGTCAGGCGGCATCCGCCAGGATGAGATCGGCGCCCTTTTCCGCAACCATCATCGTCGGCGCATTGATGTTGCCGGCGGTGATGTTCGGGAAGATCGATGCGTCGACGACGCGCAAGCCCGGAACGCCATGGACCCGCAGGCCGCTGTCGACGACGGAGGTCGCCTGATCCGGCCCCATCGTGCAGGTGCCGCAGAGATGGTAGATCGACCCGGAGTTTTCGCGGAAATAGTCCATCAGGGCCTCATCGCTTTCTACGCGCGGCGCGGGCGAAATCTCTTCAGCGGTCAGCGAAGAGAGCGCCGAAGCCGAGGCTATCCGCCGGACGAGCCGGCTCCCCTGCAATACTTCATCGATGTCGCGGTCGGTCGTCAGATAGTTCGGGCGAATGAGCGGCTTTTGCGTGAGATCGCCGGACGCGATCGAGATGCTGCCGCGGCTTGTCGGCCGGCAGGAATTGAAGCAGATCAGGTAGCCGGGATAGGGCTCGGGCTTCAGGCCCGCTTTCGGATCGTTCGGGATGCGATAGGACAGAGGATTGAAATAGAGCTGGATGTTCGGCCGTTCTTCGTCCGGCCTGCCGCGGAAGAAGCCGCCGGCCTGGTTGACGCTCATCGAGAACGGACCCTTGCCGGTCAGCAGATATTGGAGGCCGAGGCGCATCTGGCCGAGGAGACTGCCGAATTCGTCGTTGAGCGTCGGGATCGTCGCACGATAATAGAAGCTGGCGCAGAGGTGATCCTGCAGGTTCTCGCCGACGGCCGGCAAGTGCCGCCGCGTTTCCATGCCGAGCGAGGAGAGTTTCGCACCATCGCCGATCCCGGAGAGCTGCAGCAGTTGCGGGCTGCCGACCGCGCCGGCGGCGAGAATGACCTCGCGCCCCGCCGTGAAGCGCCGCCGCTCGCCGTTCTGGAGAACATCGACACCGGTCACACGGCCATCGTCCCCAAAGACGAGGCGTTCAGCCTGGGCGTAGCGCTCGATCGTAAGATTCGGCCGCTTCAGCGCCGGCCGAAGGTATTCCGCGCTCGAATGCGAGCGGCGGCCCCTATTGGTATTGACGTCGTAAACGCCGGCCCCCTCGATCGAGGCGCCGTTGAAATCCTCATTCAGAGGCAGCTGCAGCGATCCGCAGCTTTGGAGAAACGCGTCGGTGATCGGGTGCGTCATACCGCGCATCGGCGTAATGTGGATCGGGCCTTCGCCGCCATGCCATTCGGATGATCCGCGCGCATGGGTTTCGAGCCGGCGGAAATAGGGCAGCACGTCGTCATAACCCCAGCCCGCGTTGCCGGCATTTTTCCAATCGTCGAAATCGTCGCGCGCGCCGCGCACGTAGATCATCGCGTTGATCGATCCGGAACCACCCTGGACCTTGCCGCGCGGCACGTAGATGCGGCGATCCTGCAACTCGCCCTCCGGCTCGCTCGAATACATCCAGTTGACCCGCGGATTGTAATAGCTGCGGGCATAGCCGACGGGGATCTTGAACCAGAAGGAATTGTCGTTGCCGCCCGCCTCGATCAAAAGAACACGGTGCCGGCCGTTCTCGCTGAGGCGACTCGCCAGGATGCAACCTGCCGACCCGGCGCCGACGACGATGTAATCGTGGATCATCTCCAAGTCCTATCGTCGAAGTTATCCGCGCGCCGGTGCAAAGGCCTTCACGTCGGCCGGCCGGCTGTCCATCTGCAGGTGCAGACGCTCGCCAGTATAGGGCGTGTGTTTTTCGACAACCTCCAGATCGAGTTCGATGCCGAGCCCCGGCTCGCGCGAGGGGATCAGATAGCCATCGTCGAAGGCGAGCTTGGTCGTCAGCACCTCCGCATGGAAACCGGAGAAATCGAGGATCGCCTCGTGGATCAGGAAATTCGGCGTCGCGGCCGAGAGTTGGATGCTCGCCGCGGCGCCCACCGGACCGTTGTAGAGATGCGGGGCGATCTGGGCGTAATAGGCCTCGGCCATGCCGGCGATCTTCTTCGCCTCCAGCAGGCCGCCGACGCGTGCGACGTTCATCTGCAGGATCGACGCCGCCTTGAGCTCAAGCACGCGTTGGAATTCGTACTTTGTCGTCAGGCGTTCGCCGGTCGAAATGGGAATCGGGGTTGCGCGTGCCACTTCGGCCATGGCCACTTCCTGTCCCGGAGGAACGGGCTCCTCGAACCAGAGCGGGTCATATTTTTCCAGGCGCCGCGCCAGCCGGATGGCCGAGGACGGCACCATCTGGCCGTGGGTCCCGAAGAGGAGATCCGCACTGCTGCCGACCGCGTCGCGGATCTTGCGGCAGAACTCCTCGCAGCGATCCATCACGCCGAGCGAAAGCTGATGACCGGAATAGCTGGTGTAGGGACCCGCGGGATCGAACTTGACGGCGGTGAAGCCCATTTCGACCATCTGGACGGCGCATTCGGCCGCAAGATCCGGGTCGTTGAAATCAAACTCGCCGGCGGCGTTCTTCGGATAGAGATAGGTATAGGCGCGGAGCTTCTCGTGCACCGTGCCGCCAATGAGATCCGCGACCGGCCGGCCGGCTGCCTTGCCGATGATGTCCCAGCAAGCGATCTCAAGCCCGGAGACGATGCCCATCATCGTCGGATCAGGGCGCTGGGTGAAGCCGCTCGAATAGGCCGAGCGCCAGAAACGCTCGATCTGATGGGGATCATGGCCGAGCAGATGCCGCTCGAAGACGTCCTCGATCAGCGGTGTCATGGCGCTCGGATGGAACGAGGTCGCATAGATCTCGCCGATGCCCTCGATGCCGCAGGCGGTCGTGAGGCATACGAAGATCCAGTACATTCCGCCCACATGCGGCGGCGGGACGGCGACGGCATAGGTCTTGAGAGACGCGATTTTCATGTGTCATCCCTTTTTCTTGAGGCGGGCCACCAGAACCAGGGTGGCGATTTCGGTTTCAGCGATTGAACTCACAGGCCGTCTCCCCCGCCGGTGGCGGGAGCTCTGCCAACGGCCCGGTATTGATGTCGGTGTCAGAGCAATTCCGGTTTCCGGCCGGACTTGCGCAATCTCGAAAGGTCTAGTGTTTGAGCACCACAAGGCGCGTCTGGGTGAATTCCAGCATGCCGTGTTTGCCGTCGTCGCCGCCCAGACCCGAACGTTTCCAACCGGCGTGGAAACCCTGATAGGGATCGGCCGGGAAGCGGTTGACATAGAGTTCGCCGGCCTCGATCGCCTCGCTGGCGCGCATCACCGTGCGATAGTTCTCGGTGAAGAGCACCGAACTCAGGCCAAACTGATGGTCGCTCGCCTTCGCAAGCGCTTCCTCGAAGGTGGAGTAACGGAGAACGGCGAGCACCGGACCGAAGATCTCTTCGCGGACGATCTCCATCTCCTGGCGACAGCCGGAAATCAGCGTCGGCGGATAGAAATAGCCGTCTCCCTCAGGCAGGTGGCCACCGGTCTCAACGACGCCGCCTTGCGCCCGCGCCTGCTCCACCATGGCGTGAACCCGCTTCTGTGCGGCAGCGTTGGCGAGCGGCCCCATGCGGGTAGCATCCACGGCGCGGTCGCCAAAGGCGCGGCCGGCAAAACCTTCGCGCAGCTTGGCGAGCAGCCGGTCGTGCACGCTTTCGTGCACGTAGAGCCGCTCCGCGCTGGTGCAGACCTGGCCGCAATGGGTGGTCTTGGCAGCGACGATCATCTGCGCGACGGCATCAAGATCCGCGTCCGGCTCGACGATGACGGGCGTCTTGCCGCCCAGTTCGAGCGACGGCTTGGCAATATTTTCCTTGCAGTATTCGAGCACGACACGACCAGCCGGCACGCTTCCCGTCAGCGTGATCATGCCGACACCGGGATGGGTGCAGAGCGTCTTCGCGACGTCGTGCGACATCGTCAGGATGTTGACGAGCCCTTCCGGCAAGCCTGCCTCGACGACGGCCTCGGCAAAGACGAAGGCCGAGGTCGGCGTGTTGTTGCTCGGCCGCACGACAACGGCGTTTCCGACGATGAGCGCCGGTGCGATCTTCCGCACCAGCGTGTAGATCGGATAGTTGAACGGGATCAGGCAGGCGACCACTCCGATCGGCGTGCGCTTGAGGAGAAGCGTTTCGCCTGGATTGTCGCTCTCGATCACCTCACCTTCGATGCGACGGGCCCACTCGGCGTGGTAGCGCATCAGTTCGGCGCCGTAGATCACTTCGGCCGTCGCGTCGGCAAGGCTCTTGCCCGACTCTTTTGCGAGCGCGGCACCAATGTGCTCGGCCCGACTTTCCAGCGCTGCCGCAAGGCGGCGCAGCGCGTCACCGCGCTGGATCGCCGGCAGCGCCGCCCAGGCGCGCTGCGCCTTCGCTGCGGCATCGACCGCCGCCCTCGCCTCGTCGTCCGTTGCCGCCGGCACCGACGCGAAGACCTGGGCTGTTGCCGGATTGCGGACCTCGATCAGGGCCGCGGACGCGCTTTCGATGAAACGACCGCCGGAGAAGTTGCGATAGGGGCCCATGGCATCTCGGAAAGGTTCGCCGCTGTCCGCGCGCCCGTGGCAACGCGGGAAAGCAGATTGGCGGGAGAGCGCATTACGAGCGACGGCCCAGGCTCCCTCCCCGACCGGAACCGTCCCGAAAATTGATGCGACGATGAAGACGAGGGCACAAGCGAGTAATTTTCGATGAGAGCATTCCAAAAAGGAATGCTTGGCTCAGGCGGTTCGCTCAGTCGCGACCTCCGCCAGCAGCCAGGCGCGGAACGCTTGCAGCTTGGGATCGCTTCCGGATTGCGGTCGCGCCACGAACCAGTAGGATTCATGGCCTTCGACCTCGACGTCGAAGAGCTGTACCAATTGTCCCGACTGCAATTGCCCACGCACCATCGAGCGGTCGGCGACGGTGACACCCAGCCCGGCACAAGCCGCCTCGATCGCGAGATCGAGCAGGTCGAACTCGAGGCCGCCGCGCGTGTCGACATCGTGGAAACCCGCCGCATCCAGCCAGTGGCGCCAGGTCAGATAGCGCCGGTCGGGCGAGGCCAGCACATGCAGGAAGGTGAAGCGCTGAAGATCGGTCGGCCCCTCGACTTTCACCCCATCGAGCAGGGAAGGCGCGCACACGACCACATGCCGCTCCGTCATCAGAATGCTCGTATCCAGCATCGGCCACTCGCCGTCGCCAAAGCGGATGGCGCAATCCAAGAGCCCGCGTTCGGCAAGCGTGTCCGTGGCCTCTGTGCTGATACTGACATCCACATCCGGCATGACCTCACGCAATCGAGCGAGACGCGGCAGCAGCCAGCGCTTGGCGAAGGTGGGCGGTACGTTGATCCGTAAGCGATTCTGGTTGCTCTTCTCGGTGATGCTGCGCAGCGAGACTTCGATGCTGTGAAACGCCGCCTGGATCGTCGCCAGCAGTTCGGCACCGGCGGGCGTCAATTCGAGATGATGGTGGCGGCGGATGAGGAGGTCCTCGCCAAGCTCGTCCTCGAGGTTGCGGACCTGCCGGCTGACGGCGCTCTGCGTCAGGTTGAGGCGCTCGGCGGCCCGCGTGAAGCTGCGGGTTTGCCCGACCACTTCGAAGACCTTCATCGCCGACAATCCAGGAAGTCTTCGCATCGCTACTTTAGCCTCGGGACAGGGAGCGCTGGCATCTGCATAGACGCCAACGCGAGATCGACGCGCACTTTTGCGTGCCACGCCTTGGCGCACAAGCAGGAAAATCCAAACGGCCCCGAACCGCCAGAGAGCGCGCTCGGGCGCAACGATCGCAGAACGACGAACGGCTGCCTTCACCGCCGTTCGCTTTTGGATCTCGCTGCCTTTCGGTCTTACCGACAGCGGTGGCCCAGGCGCTGCTTCAACGCCTACTCCGCGGCATAAAAGCCGTAGAGAACCGGCATCAACCCGACCAGTGCTTCGAAGCGCTTGAAGGACTTGCGTTCCGGTCGCGTCCAGCCGGTTTCCGCCAGCGCCGAAAGCCGCGGAAAGACCAGCCGGTCGAAAACGGCGCGGTCGGTCATCGGCTCGGACCAGATGCAGCACTGCACGCCGAGCAGATGTTTCTTCTGCTCGTCGGTCCACCCTTCCACCGGGTCGAAGGTGTAGAGCTTTTCCGGGTCCGACCAGCCGGCCCAGCTACCGCCCGGCTCCGACCAGGCCGGGCTGTTGGCCATGTCGAGATAATAGACCTGGCCGGGGCAGACGACGATGTCGTAGCCTTCCTCGGCAAGGGCCGCCGAAGCCTCGACCGTGCGCCAGCCGAAGAGCAGCGACTTGGCCTTGTCGATGACGTTGCCGTGCGCTGCCTCCTGCCAGCCGCCGGTGACGCAGTCGCGGCTGGCGAGATAGGCCTGGACGCGCGCCAGGAACTCGGCCTGCAGCACCGCCGCACCCGAACCGTCGATTTCATCTGCCCCGTGGGTGTTGGTGACGACGTTCAAGCGCTTGGCGTGCGTATCGGCGACCTCGTCTCCGGCAAGCGCACGAAGCCGCGCGAGCGCCTCCGGCGAACCGGACCAGGCGCCCAACGGCACCTCGTCGGCGCCGACATGGATGGCACGCATCGGAAACAGTTCGATCAGTTCGTCAAAGATCGTCTCCAGAACCCGATAGGTCTCTTCGCGCGCCGGGTTGAGGCAATTGTCGGGGAAGCCCTGCACCGAATAATAGCTTCCAGCTTCTTGCGGGTCACGGAGTTCGGGGATTGCCTGCAGCATCGCATAGGAATGGCCGGGAACATCGATTTCCGGCATCACTTCGATGCCGAGGCTTGATGCCAGCGCCACGATCTCCCGGATCGCCGCCTTCGAATAGTAACCGCCGGTCGGTTGCGGACCGGAACCGAGCAGCGGCGGGATCTTGCGGCCGTGGCCGCGCCAGGCGCCGATCTCGGTCAAGGCCGGATAGGCGTCGATTTCGACGCGCCAGGCCTCGTCATCGGTCAGATGCCAGTGGAAGCGATTGAGCTTGTTCCAGGCCATCAGCCGCAGGAAGCGCCCGACCTCCGCGGTGCTATAGAACTGCCGGGCAACATCGAGATGCGTGCCGCGCCAGACAAGTGCCGGCTCGTCCTTGATCTCCCCACTCGAAGGGAAGAGGAAGGTGCCCGGATGCAGCCGCGCACCGCGCAGGACCTGACCGAGCGTGATCAGACCATAGAGCAAGCCCGTCTCCGTGCTGCCCGAAACCGCAACGCCTGCGGGAGAGAAACGGATCGAATAAGCCTCCGAACCGAGATCGGCCGCCTTCGACACGGCGACGGGGAAACCGCCCTCGGACGCAGATCGAACGATACCCTCGACCGGGAACAGGCTTGCGGTGAGGTCGGCAAAAGCCTTCGCGGCGTGTGCGGCTTCGTCGCCCTCGGGCTTGAGGTCGAGACCGGGAGGCGCAACCACCTGCCCCGAAACGGAAACCGCCTGCGGCCACGGCACGATCGACACAGGAACCGGCGCCACCTTCGGCACCGGATAGACGGCAGCGCCGCGCTTCAGTTCGGCATTGTCGCCATGCGCCCGCGAGGCCAGCACCGCGACTGGCGCCATCGTGCCGTCGGACAGTACCAGGAAGGCGGCATTGGCGCCGTCGGTCCAGTGGCGCGGCTCGAAGCTCATGCCATACGCCTTCAATGTCCAGGTCGCCCCCGGCTTCAGCTCAAAACCTTCCGGCGGCGCGAACTCCGCGTAGTTGGATAGCCGGATCAGAAGCCTGCCACCTTCGATCTCCGCGGCGGGATCGATGCGCGCAGGCCCGGAGACGCCGAGGCGAAAGCCTTTGAGCGGCCCGTCCGAATTGTTGGTGAGGGTCAGCGCATAGACCGATTTGTCGGCAGTACCGACCGACACCCAGAGCGTTTCCAGCAGATAGTCAGATTTGGCGGCGAACGTCATCAAATGGCTCCACGAAAGTTGATCTCTGCGGCCGGAGGGCCAGCGGGGTTTCTGAGGCAGGGCTGTCCTCGGTCACATAGCTCACGCCGGAGCTTGGCCAAGGGCACGGACGAAATGGTTTTCGGCGTCCTCTTCCACCGCGTCCGATGCCGGGCGGCTCAAGCGCCGCATCTCGTAGGCCTGCGCCAGAAAGCGGGCGCTCTGCCCCAGCACGAACGGACGATCTGGAGCGGGGACGGCCGAAAGAGAAGCTGGGTACAGGGATGGCGTGGATTGCCGAGATGGCATTGGTTTCGCCCCACTCGACCATCTGTCCGGCGAACATCACCACGACCTCTTCGGCGATGCGCGCGGCGCTGGCGATGTCATGGGTGATGTAGAGCATCGCGAGATTCCGCTCGCATTTGCTGCACGCCAGAAGCTCTCCCGCCCCCCCGGCCCATTGCGCAAAAGCCGCATTTCCTCGACTGCCGTCATGACGAATTCCCCCTCAGGCTTCGTTGACCGAACTATTAAGTCAAGTAATTTGACTTAACGATAGGTCCCGCAAAGAGAACCTGTCAATGCAGGTCTATTCGCCCCTGCCGAAGTTTTGCGAAAAGCCGTCGAGTGGTATTTTGAAGTTGAATACCACTTGCGAAAAAGCGGCATTCTCGCGGTCACTCAGCCGGCTGGTTTAGGCTCCTTGCGGAAAGCATGTGGTCGAGTGATGAGGGGAAGTATCACTGCTCCTGCATCCGGCGATAGCTCCGCGGTGCCCTGTCCGTATCAGCCACCAGGGCACGCACCGGCGAAATCTGAAACCCCATTGTCTTGCAGCTAGGAGACGGTGCGTGTGCGACCAAAGGCGCGCAGCAACAGGTTCACGGATACGGCGACCTTGTCGATGTCGGGGATGTCCTGCGAATAGCGGCCGGTGTAGAGCTTGACGATCATTTTGTCGCGCTCCCTGCCGCTGAGTTCGTAGTGAAGATGGAGGTAAAAGCGCCTCTTGTCTCCGGCGCGCGAGATGTCGCCGCGCCGCTGTGTCACTTGCCTGAGGTCCGCATGTAGCGGCTCGAAGCCATCAAGTTTCAGCGTCACCTGTGTGGATTGGAAGCGCACCTCCGTCGGAACCGCGACCACCGCTTTGTCGAGCGAGAGGCTGACGATGCGGCCGGGCGTGCCATCGACACTGGCCGGCTCGTCCAGTTTAAAGGCCTGGAATAGGCGGCGCGGTTTCTCGAAACAGATCAGCGAGGCGATGACGAGCACGACGATGTTGATACCCGACCAGACCGCTCCGATCGCCGAGAACGATCCCTTGACCTGTGCCGTTTCCGGCACGAGGTTGATCAGAAGTCCTAACGCCGTAACGGCGATGAAGCCGGCGATCCAGGTGAAGGTGTAGGCATCGAAGGCGTTGGCCTCGTTGCCCGTGCCTTTCGGGGTTACCTTGAATGGCTTGCCGAAGGGCCGCATGAGACTGGATAGAACGGTCGGCAGCATCCGGAATGTCGCGAAGGTCCCGACGGCGCTCGACACCACGGGGAGATAACGCGTCGGCGTGATCCAGAGCATCAGGAGGAAATAGGCCGCCAGCACCGGGAGCTGGTTCGAGACATAGTCGGCAACACCGGTGAAATGCAGCGGCAAGGCGCCGAACCAGAGGTAGGCGATCGGCACGATGAGGACGATCAGGCGCACGACGTACTGCACCAGCCAGGACATCGGAAGAAACATGATCCGCTGGAACAGCGACAAGCCCGGTCCGCGTAACGGGCCGTTGTGGAGATAGAGCGTCTGGATGCCGCCCTGGCACCATCGTTCTCGCTGGACAAAATAGCCGGTCAGGTTCTCTGCCGCCAATCCCATCGAGAGCCGCTCGTTCAGATAGCGCGTCTTGTAGCCTTTGTTGAGCATCGACAGCGTCGTCAACAGGTCTTCGGTGATCGACTCCGTCGGGAAGCCGCCAATCGCATCTACGGCCTTGCGGCGGGCGATCGAGCACGATCCGCAGCAGAAGCTGACGTCCCAGACGTCGCGGCTCGGTGCAATCTCGTCGAAGAAGAGGCGTTGTTCGTCCGGCCAGATATTCTCCAGGCCAAGGTTCGATTGGACCGGATCGACATTGAAGAAATGCTGCGGGGTCTGGACGATCCCGATCGCCTCGTCCGAGAAGAACGGCAAAGTGCGCTTGAGGAAGTGGCGATAGGGAACGAAGTCCGCATCGAAAATGGCAATGAAGTCGCCCGAACTCGCGCGTAGCCCATTGTTCATGTTCCCGGCTTTCGCGTGTGTATTGTCCGTCCGCGTCACGTGGACGGCGCCCCGCTCCGCGCAGAAGGCCTTCAGCCAATCACGCCGACCGTCGTCAAGGACATAGACCTTGAACTTGTCCTTCGGATAATCGAGCGCCAAGGCCCCGACGATCGTACGCTCCAGGACATCAAGCGGTTCATTGTAGGTCGGAATGAAAACGTCGACGGTGGGCAGATCCTGCTGCTCGCGCGCAAAGAACGTTTTTCCCAAGCGATCCGCTTCTGAACTTCGGTCAACGTATCGGCTCATCAGAATGAGGAAAAGAACGACCTCGGTGAAGGCAAGGAACTCGATAACGAAGACAATCCAAACCCACCATACGTTCGCGCCATCGGTTGGATAGGGAAGAACGGTTTCAAAGAGACGCCAGACCATGTAGCGCAATGCGACCACCCCAACGACCGTGCAGGTGATGGTGCGCGCCCAACTTTGATGCCGGGACCAGTTCGATGGCCCAAGCAGGAAGAAGGCAATCACCAGCAATGTGGGCGCGAGCGCTAGAAGAGGTTGAACCACAGTCCTTTGATCCACTGCGTCAGTTGCAGATTTTGGCGGGAGATGCGTACCTGGGCGGTCCGTCCCACCTGGCAAAAATTGCCGAAATCGGTGTTGAGCGCCGAGGGGAGAAGCTGGACGCGGATCCTGGCATCGCGCTCCTCAGCCTCAGGCTCCTTGGCCGCGAGGTTGTCTTTCTCGACGACGGCGGACGAGCCCTTCACGGCCTGCACTTTCCCTTTGAAGACTTCGCTCCGACCCAGCAGCCGAACCTCCGCTTCGCGCCCCGGATAGATCTCGTCGTAATCGACTTCTGGAACGAGGATGTCGACGAACAGTTCGCGGCAGTCGAGGATGCGCATCAGCTCGTTGTTCAAAATGACATTGGAACCGTTGACGACATTGCGGCTCCACACGACGCCGCTGAAAGGCGAAGAAACTTCTGCGAGTTCGAGGCTGCGAACGCGTTTCTCCTCCTCGGCCAACTGACGCTCGGTCTGTTCGGCACGCGTTCTGTTTTCGGCGATGCGGGTATTGAGGTCATTGATGCGCACGATCACTTCGTCCTGGCGCTGACGCGAATAGGGCACATCGTTCTGGCCGTCACCGACAACGAAGATCCCTTGGCGCAATGCGGCCAAACGCTGCTCCAGCAATTCGAGCGACAGATTGCTGATCTCGACCTCCCCGCCGGTTGCAGCGCCCGCGGCCTCGGCCGCCTCCACCATCTTTCGCGTGAAAATTCCCTTGGATTCCAGTTCCTGTCGCCTGTTGATGTCGACCTTGGCAACCAGGTCCTGAGCCTGTGACACCTCGACCCGCTTGCGTAGAATGCGAAGCTCCCGCTCCAGGCTGGCGATGGTCGCGCTCTTGAAGATCTCCAGCCGGTCTGCAAGCTGGCCGCGAAGAGCGACGAGTTCGTCCCGTTCCCGCTCCAGTGCCGAGACGCGATCGGCCGCGGTTTTTCCTTCGACATGCAGAGAAGCGAGGACCGTCCGATTGACCCGATCATTGCGGATTGTCAGAAGTGTCTCTTTTTCGGCAACCGGCGTTCCAATACGCGGCGGCGCCTGCCCGATTTCGCCGTCGATCGGGGCGTTGATCACCGCTAAGCGTGCATTGACTGTGCCGTCGAGGCTGGTAAAGCCGGTCAATCCGGGCAGAAGCACGACCACGGCCAGCGTCAGAAGCAGGATGCCGACGGTGATCCGTGTGATGCGATGGTTCAGAAGCATTCAAACCGTTCCCGCTCACTACGTTGCCTAGCGCGACAAACGCCAGAGCGTAGTCCTGGCTGTCCACGGCTCCGGCTAGGCTATGAAGATCGTCCGCCAAGGCGCGGCGGGCAACCCTCAGAATTAGGTGCTTTTGTCGTTCGGTTAACAATTGCCAACGGTTAGCGACGCCGTCGCAGCCGGTCCCCTCGGAACGCGCACGCCCCAGGCAAGGAATGGCCTCGGCCCGCCGCGGGCACAGGGAGAGACGCCAGCCGGCGACCGATTTTGACGGAAGCATGCTTTGAGAAAGTCCGAGCGCACGCACGAAACGCCGGCGGGCGCACAGCAGCCCACCGGCTTCCCTGGCTGTCCAGCGAGGATACCAGCGGCAATCTTCAGTCGCCGCAATCCTGGCTCGCGGTCGATATCCCCGGCCTACTGGTTCGCCTTTGCGTAGTCCTTCATGTTGGCCGGCGTGACCAGTTCGAAGGGAACCCAGATCTGGCGCTCCGTCTTCTCCTCACGCGCCAGCGCGACGGCTGCATCCATCGCCGTCGCACCCTGGGCAATCGCGTTCTGGAAAACGGTGACGTCGAGATCCCCGGCGGCCATGGCGGCGAGCCCGTCGGGCGTGGCGTCGACGCCGCCAACCACCACCTTCGACATGTCGGTGCCTGCCGCCTTCATCGCCTGGATCGCACCGATCGCCATCTCGTCATTGTTGGCGATGACGGCATTAAATTCCCGGCCGGTCGAAAGCCAGTTGGTCATGATGTTGGTGGCTTCGAGGCGATCCCAATTGGCGCTCTGCTCCTCAATCACGCTCATGCCCTTGCATTCGTCGGTGGCGATGACGTCGTGAATATCCTTGGTGCGTGTCAGCGACGAATGATTGTTGAGCGGCCCCATCAGCACATAGACCGCGCCCTTGCCGCCAAGCAGCCGGCAGACTTCCTTCGTTTCGAGCGTGCCCGAATCCGTCTCGTTGGACCCTACGAAGGCGGCGGTTTCCGGCAGGGTCTCGACGTCGGCCGGCGGATGGTTGGCATAGACGATCGGGATGCCGGCGGCACTCGCCATTTTCGTCAGCGCCGGCGTGCTGTCGCCGTCGACGGCGACCACGACGATTGCGTCGACGCCGGAGGAGATGAAGTTCTGCACCTGATCCATCTGCTTGCTGGGATCGTTCTGGGCGTCTTCGACCTGAACCGAGACGCCATCCAGCTTGGCGGCGCGATCCTCCATGCCTTGCCGCAGGATCGTCAGAAACGCGCTATCGGAACGCGCGATGGTGATTCCGATGTTTTCGGCATGAGCGGTGCCAGCGAGCAGAGCCGACATGGCGACAAATAGCAGCTTCTTCATTCAGAAATCCCCCAAAGAGCGATGGTCAATGGTCCCGAATGGAATTCGTGTTCCATGCAAAGTCAATATCGAAATGCACATTTCATTTGATGGCGACAATTCGTACGTCTGACTCCACCCGCGCCGAGAAATAGTGCGTAGGGGATCACCGAATGCTCGCGGACTTTGCTGTCTCGCGGTTGCCCGCAAGGCTGCGGATCAAAGGATCCGGAAATACCCCGCTAAACTCAGGATAGATTGCGTGTATACACGTGATACACTCTACCAATACGTGTATCATTATGAAACGAGGAGGAACTGCGATGCGAGACCAGAGCGTGGTTGGTGAAACTGTCGATCGCCTCTTTTCACCGCTGACGGCCAATCCCGCCGATCCGCAACCCGGCAAATCGGTCGGAATACTCGTCGGCGTCACGCTTGCCGGCCAACGATACTATTTCAGATTTGGCAAGGTCGACCTAAACGATAGCGGCAGCGTCGATATCAAAGACATCGTGTTTTTCATTGGCTCGAACAGCAAAGTCGTCACGGCGACGTTGCTGGCGCTCGCGCCTGGCGAAACCAACGGTCCGGTCGGCCCGTTCACCCATGTCAGTTCGCTTCTGCCGTCGGATGTCACGGTGCGGCAGCCCTATGGCGACATCCTGCTCTGGCATCTTGCCACCCACAGCGCGAGCTTCCCGGATGGGGTCTGCGGCCCGCGGCCTGCATTTGGCGACTATCCGTTCTCTTCGATGGGTCAGTTTCTCGATACCTTCGAGCCGTCCTACGGGCCAGGCAGATATTGGGTTTACAGCAATCAAGGCTTTGCGCTTCTGGGTGTGCTCCTCTCACACGCCTATGCCGGCGGGAAGACGAGTTCCGACTGGGATGAAACCTATGAGAACTGGCCCACACTCGCGATCGAAAAGGTGACGTCACCCCTGGGGATGAAGACGACACAGGTCGCTTATCAGGCGGTCGCCGCCCAGGTCGCGCAAGGTTACAACTACAGCGATAAGGGCAGTACGCCCGTCTATAACCCCGTTTCACCGCCGAACTGGGTAATGACGTCGGCGGGACTGGGTGCCGGCGCCCTGTCATCCACCCTTAACGACATGCTGACGTTCCTAGAGATGGAGATCAGTCCACCAAAGGGCGCGCTCGGCACGGCGATCAAGACGACGCAACAGGCCTATCCTGGCAGCGACACGCTTTCGATGGGGCTCGGCTGGCAGCTTGGCAACGATTATCTCGACAAGGATGGCGGGCTTGGCGGTTATCAAACCTACATGGCCTTCGATCCGAGCCGCAAGGTCGGCGTCTTCGTCTTTGGCAATACCAGCGGCGGCAGGGTCGGCGGTGTCTTGACCGGAACCGGCCGCAAACTGTTGGGCGAACTGCGCGGCCTGCCGGCGGAGCCCTCGAACTTCCCTCATCCGACGACGATTCCCCAATGCCCCGCATAGGGGTCAGACAACCGGCGTGCACCTTCGACAAAGAAAGGACACGCCGAGAAATGCCGGCGGGCAGTGCCGGAACAAGCCAGTGACATCAGAACCCTTCAACCTTCACAGCTGAAGCTGCCGACAGGAGGCCCACATGTCCGTGCATGAAGCAATTCTCGATCTCGGCTACGATCCAACCATCAGAGAAGACGGGCCGCTCGTACGGCCGCCGATCCCCGCATCGCTACCGAGCTCGGCCACCGTCGATGCGAAATATCTGCCGCCGCCGAAGGCGCAGGGGACGCCGCGTCACGTCGGCAGTCCCGGAAGCTGCGCCGCCTGGGCTTCGACCTACGGGCTTGCGACCTACACGGCGGCCGCGGCGGCGGGCCAGCCGCCATCCCGCACTGCGGAGCAGGCGAGCCCCGCCCATATCTATATCGAGGTCATGAAGAGTTACGGGCAGAAGGGATGTGCAGGATCGCGGCTGGCATCCTACCTCAACCTGCTCACCCAAAACGGTACGCCGAACTGGCAGACCGCGCCCTATTATCCGAACTGCCCCGAACTGTGGTCGAGCTACGATCCCAACGCCGCCGTCGATGCCAGCTTCCAGATCCCCGGCTGGGCCATCGTCGAAACCAGCGATCTCGAAGCGATCAAGGCGATCATCGCCGCCGGTGGTGCACTGTGTTACGGCACCTCGCTGAACGACGGCTTCATGAAATACGAGGGCCCCGGCCCGATGACCGGTCCCCTCAACAAGATCCCGAATGTCGGCCATTGCATGCTGATCATCGGCTACGACGACGAGCAGCAGGCAATCCTCATCCAGAACAGCTTCGGACAGGACTGGGGTTGCGAATGGAACGGACGTCGGGGTTATATCTGGATGAGCTACGAGCTGTTCCAATATCTGGCGCAGGGTCAGGCGATGTATGTCAAGGCCTGACCCAGGCGGTTTTGGAGCATCCCGCTGAGGGGACAAGCTCGATAGCCGGCTTTGCTTGAAGGGGCCGTGGCGCTATTCCGCCGCCACGGCCGGAGGATAAACGAGCGGCTCGTCGCGCCCGGCATTCGGATTGACCTCTTCCGCCTTCTGCGGATCGGCGTGCTCCTTCTTGGGCTCGCGCCCGAAGAACAGGGCGTAGCCGGCGGGCAACACCAGAATGGTCAATACCGTCGCGACCAGGATGCCGCCCATCATGGCGTAGGCGAGCGGTCCCCAGAAGACGCCACGGGAGATCGGGATCAGGGCCAGCACCGCCGTCAGCGCCGTCAGCGTGATCGGGCGGAAGCGTCGGACGGCGGAGCCGACGATCGCTTCGGCCCGGTCCATGCCGGCGGCGATATCCTGGTCGATCTGATCGACGAGAATGATCGAGTTGCGCATGATGATGCCGAGCAGCGCGATAACGCCGAGGATCGCGACGAAACCGAAGGGCGCCCCGCTGATCAGCAGTGCGGCCGCGGCACCGATAATGCCAAGCGGCCCGGTGGCGAGCACCAGCATCGCCTTGCCGAAATGCTGGAGCTGTATCATCAGCAGCACGACGATGACACCGAGCATGATCGGCGCCTTGGCGGCGATCGAGGCCTGGCTCTCCGCCGAATCCTCGGCGCCGCCCTGAATGCTGATGCTGTAGCCGGCGGGCAGGCTGTCGCGCAGCGACTGCATCTCGCCGAACATCTTCATCGCCACGTCATTCGGCTGCACGCCGTCCGGCAAAGTACCGCGCACGGTGATCGTCGGCAGGCGGTCGCGGCGCCATTCGATACCCTGTTCGAGGACGGGCACAACCTTGGCAACCTGCGAGAGCGGAACGAAGCCGCCGAAATCGGTCGGGATGTAGATGGAGTCGACCGAGCTCAGGAACTTGCGGCTTTCCGCCGGCTCACGCGCGACGATCGCCACCGTTTCCTCGCCGTCGCGGAAGTTGTCGAGCGGCGCACCGGTGACGCTCGCCTGCAGCATCTGGCGGATGCGCTGCGAGGTCACGCCGAGCGCGCGGGCACGATCCTGGTCGATCACCAGCTTCATGCCCGGCACCGGCTCCAGCCAGTCGTCGTGCACGGCACCCAACAACGGGTTTTCGTGGAACTTCGCCTTCACCCGGTCGGCGATACGCCTGACCTCTTCACGATCCGGTCCCATGACGCGCATCTGTACGGGCCAGCCGGTTGGGGGACCCAGGAACAGGCGATCGACCTTGGCCCGGATCGACGGGAAGTCGGCGGCGAGGATCGCACGCATCTTGGCAATCAGCCGCTCGCGCGCCGGCTCATCTTTGGCCATGACCAGAAGCTGGGCAAAGTTCGGATTGCGCAGTTGCTGATCAAGCGGCAGGAAGAAGCGCGGTGCGCCCTCGCCGATATAGGTGGCGATGAAGCGCTTGTCCTCGTCGTCCATGATGCGAGCTTCGAGCGCCTTCGCCTGCTTCTCCACTTCCTTGATGCTGGTACCCTCGGGCAGCCACAGATCGACGAGAATTTCCGGCCGAGACGACTGCGGGAAGAAGTTCTTCGGAATGAACTGGAAAGCCCAGAGGCTGACGAAGAAAATGACAAGGGTCGTCGAGAGCACGATGATGCGATGGCGCACGGCCCAGGCGACCGTCGAACGCAGATGCCGATAGAAGCGCGTGTCGAAGACATCGTGATGATTGCCGGCATGGCTGCGCTGTTTGAGCAGCATATTGCCGAGCCAGGGCGTAAAATAAACGGCGACGAACCAGGAGACGACGAGCGCGATCCCGACCACGTAAAACAGCGAACGCACGTATTCGCCTGCGGTGGAAGCCGCAAAACCGACGGGTATGAAGCCGGCCGTGGTGATCAGCGTGCCCGTCAGCATCGGGAAGGCGGTGGAGGTATAGGCGAAGCTCGCGGCCTCGACCTTGACGAGCCCCTCTTCCAGCTTTCGCTCCATCAATTCCACCACGATCATGGCGTCGTCGACCAGAAGCCCGAGCGCGATGATCAGCGCGCCAAGCGAGATGCGCTGCAAATCGATGCCGAGCTCGTACATGATGGCGAATGTCGCAGCCAGCACCAGCGGAATGGTGATCGCGATCACCAGGCCCGAACGCCAGCCGATCGAGAGGAACGAGACGACGAGAACGATCGCCAAAGCTTCGCCGAGCGCCCTCATGAACTCGCCGACCGCCTCCTTGACGACCTCCGGCTGATTGGAGACCTGGTCGACCTTGACGCCATAGGGCAGCGATGCCTCGAAGCGCTCATAGGTCGCTTCCACCGCCTTACCGACATCCGTCACCTTGAAGCCCTTGGCCATGACCACGCCTATCTGAACGCTATCCTGGCCGTTGAAACGGAACTTGCGCGAAAAGGGATCCTCGAGCCCGGAGCTTACCGTCGCGATATCGCCGAGCCGGGTGATCTGGCCACCAGCGCGAAGCCTGAGGTTCTTCAGGTCCTCGACCTTGTCCAGGCCGCCCTCGACGGAGATGCGCACCGAGCGCGAGCCGGTGTCGACGGATCCCGCCGGGTCGATATTGTTCTGGCCGGCAATGGTGCTGCGCAAATCGTTCAGCGTCAGGCCACGCTCGGCCAGCACCTTGGAAGACACGTCGATGAAGATCTTCTGCGGCTGGTCGCCGATGATGACGGCCTTCTCGACGCCCGGCGTCGTCAGGAGCATGTCGCGCGCCTGGATCGCGAACTTCTTCAGCTCCGGATAGCTGTATCCCTCGCCGCTCAGCGAATGCAGAGTGATGAAGGTGTCACCGAACTCGTCGTTGAAATAGGGACCGAGCAAGCCTTCCGGCAACTCGCTGGAGATGTCGCCCACCTTCTTGCGGACCTGGTAGAAGGCATCAGCCACCTGCTCGGCGTTGGTATCACCCTCGACCTGCAGTGTGATGATCGCGCTGCCGGCGCGCGTATAGGAGCGGACGAAATCGAGATGCGGCGTTTCCTGCAGCTTGCGCTCGATCTTGTTGACGACCTGATCCTGCATTTCCTCGATCGAGGCGCCTGGCCAGAAGGCCTGCACGACCATGACGCGGAAGGTGAAGTCCGGGTCCTCCTTCTGCCCCATGCGCATCAGGCCGAAGACGCCGGCGAGAATGATGAGGCCGAACAGGAAACGCGCCATGCTCGGATGCGCGATCGCCCAGCGCGAAAGATTGAAGGGCCGCTTTTCTTCGGAAGAGGAGGTCGTCATTGGCTCGGTTCCGCTATCCTGGCAACGTCAGCGCACGAGGCTGGTTTCGGCTGCCGCAGCAGCTTGGCGCGTCGTATCGTTGGAGATGGTCACCTTGAGATTGTCCGTCATGAACTGCGTTCCGGCGGCAACGACGAGGTCGCCAAATTTGAGGCCCTCGGTGACCCGCACGCCATCGGTGGTGAAATCCGCAAGCATGACCGGCCGGCTGCGGACCGTTTCCGTACCGCGATCGACGACCCAGACGATCGGATAGCCGTCCTTCTCGGCCAACGCGCTCAAGGGAACGGAGACGAAAGGAGTGCCGCTGCCAGCGGAAGCCTCGACAGTCGCGGTCATCCCGAGCAGGACCCGCGGGTCATTCGGCAGGCTGACGCGCACCGAGAAGGTCCGCGATTGCTGGTCGGCGCTGCCGGCGACCTCGCGCACCATGCCGTCGAGCGACAGGCCCGCATCGGACCAGATCCCGACCTTGACTGGCAGACCGGCCTTGAAGTTGCCGATTTCCGTCTCGGGTACTGCGACCTGGACTTCCTTTTCGCCTTCGACCGCAACCGTGGCAACAGGCGTGCCAGAGCCGACGACCTGGCCGACATCGGCGTTGATGGCGGTCACGATACCCGGCCGGTCGGCGACGAGGTTCGTATAGATCACCTGGTTCTTCGCCTGGGATAGCGCCGACTTCGCGGCATCGCGCGTCGCAACGGCCTGGTTGTAGCTCAGCACCGCCTGGTCGAACTGGGCCTGCGAGGCGAATTTCCTGGCGAGCAACTGCTTGGCGCGATCGCGCACCAGTTCGACCGTCTCGACCTGGCGCTCGGCCGCCTCCAGATTGGCGGTGGCGCTGCGCACCGCGAGCTCGTAGTCGGTCGCGTCGATGCGGGCGAGGAGATCGCCGACATTGACGCGATCGCCGACATTGACGATCCGCTCGACGATTTTGCCGCTGACACGGAAGCCGAGGTTCATCTCGGTTCGCGCGCGAACCGCACCGGAATAGCTGAGCTGGCGCGCAGCGTCGGCCTGAGCGATCTCGACGACCTTGACCGGGCGCACAACGTCGGCAGTTTCGGATTTTTCTTCCGAGCAGCCGGCGAGCGCCGCCGAGAGGGTTGAAATCAGCGCAATGGTGGCAACGAATGAAATACGGCGGCGAAATTCAATAGGCATAAACATGGTAACACTCCTGAAAATAGGCCGACGCCGCCATTGGCTGCGCCGGATACAGTCCGGCTAGACCTTCAATCCCTTGATCGCGAATTCGACCAGTTCTTCCGGCGCGGCGCGGTTTGTCTTGCTGAGACATTGGGCAACCATTTGCGGGTGACAGAGCGTGACCGTCGCCGCACCGAAACAGCGCGACGCCGCATCGGCGTCCTGTTGCGGGAACTCGCCGGCGGCGATGCCTTCGCGGATGACGTTGGCGAGAAGCGCATCGATCCTGTCGATATGCTTGTCGATGACGTGCCACTCGCGTTCGATGGCAACGACCACCATCTCGTGCACTTTCGTATCGTCGAGCATGAGCTCGACGGTCATCTGATGCTGCGCATGGACGTACCGGCGCAGGCGCTCCGTCGCACTCAACGGCAAGGAGCAGATCTCCTGTGCCATCTGATAGCTGGCCGCGAGCATGCGGCCGCAGAGCGCCTGATGGATCTCCGTCTTGGAGGCAAAGAACCGGTAGATGTTCGCCGGCGACATGCCGAGTTCCTTGGCGATGTCGGCGACATTGGTCTTGCTGTAGCCGAAATGCCGGAACAGCCGCTCCGCGGCATCGAGGATCCGCGTGATGTTGTCCTGGCGCGTCTGGTCCACGGCGGTATCGTTGCTCACCGGCATTGTTTGCCTTTCGATTTACGACTGACGAATTTCGTATTTCGTCAGTCGTAAATCGAAATGAGACACCCGTCAACGATAGAATCCGTCCCCACGATCACGATTTGATAACCAAGACTGTGCCCACCGCGCGCGGCCGACAGCCCGCGAACGGCACCCGGCGATCGTTGACTCGACACGCTATGGTGGTTACTGCCGCTACTGGAGCCGCTTTTCTCGGATTCTTCTCAAGGGGTTAGCAATTTATGGCCACAGGTCTCATCGCCCTCCTCGACGACATCGCGGCCATCGCCAAGATGGCGGCCGCTTCGCTGGACGATGTGGCGGCCCAAACCGCGAAGGCCAGCGCCAAGGCGGCCGGCGTCGTGATCGACGACGCTGCGGTGACCCCGCGTTATGTGGTCGGGCTAACGCCTGAGCGGGAACTGCCGATCATTGCGCGGATCGCCCTTGGCTCACTGAAGAACAAACTGCTTTTCCTGCTGCCCGGCGCACTGGTGCTCAGCTATTTCGCACCCTGGGCAATTACGCCGCTTTTGATGCTCGGCGGCATTTATCTCTGCTACGAGGGCGCCGAGAAGCTTTACGGCGCAGTCTTTCCGCATGCGGCCCACGCGCACGAGGAAGCGGTGCTCGGCGAGAAGAGCGATCCGGTGGCGCTGGAAAACGAGAAGGTCTCCGGCGCCATCCGCACCGACTTCATCCTCTCTGCCGAAATCATGGCGCTTACGCTCTCAACGGTCTCCGACGCCGGCATCTACACGCAGGGCATGGTGCTCGCCGGCGTCGGCATCCTGATCACGCTTGCAGTCTATGGCGTCGTGGCGCTCATCGTCAAAGCCGACGATGTGGGCGTCGCGCTGGCGCAAAGCCCGCTGTCCGCCTTGCGATTGTTCGGTCGCGGCCTCGTTCTCGGCATGCCCGCATTCCTGAAAGTTCTTGCCGCGATCGGCACCGCCGCCATGCTCTGGGTCGGCGGCAGCATCCTCGTGCACGGCATGGCGCAACTGGGACAAGCCGGTCCGGAACACCTCATCCATGATGTCTCCGAGAGCGTCGCCCACACCCTGGCTCTCGCCCCGGCGGTCGTCGGCTGGCTCACGACCTCGGCGCTCCAGGCCCTGCTGGCCATCGCCGTCGGCGCCGCAACCATCATCGTCATGGGCAATGTGGTCGCGCCGCTCTGGAGCCGCCTGCGGCCGGCAAGAAGCTAGAACAGCTCGCACGCGTGTTCGGCCAGGAGGCCACTCCGGGCCTCCAGCTATTTCGTTTCCGCGCTATCCAGCGGCCTACCGCTTGTACTTCACGCCCGGCAGTACGCAGAGCATCTCGTAGAGAAGGTTTGCCGCCGTAATCGCCGTCGTGCCTGTGGTGTCGAAGGGTGGGCTCACCTCGACGAGATCGGCACCGACGAGATTAAGGCCGCGGCAGCCGCGAATGATTTCGATCGCCTGGATGACGGTCAGTCCGCCGATCTCCGGCGTGCCGGTACCCGGCGCATAGGCCGGGTCGAGGCTGTCGATATCGAAGGTCAGGTAGGTCTTATGGTTGCCGATCCTGGCGCGGATGCCTTCGATCAGCGGCACCAGCGACTTGTGCCAGCATTCTTCCGCCGGGACGACGGTGAAGCCCTTGTCACGCGACCAGTCGAAATCGTCGGAGGCATAGCCGGTGCCGCGCAGGCCGATCTGGAACACCAGATTGGGATTGAGGCAGTCGTCCTCATAGGCGCGGCGGAACGGCGTGCCATGCGCGATCTTCTCGCCGAACATCGTGTCGTTGATGTCCGCATGGGCGTCGACATGGATGAGGGCGACCGGCCCGTGCCTTTCGGCGACCGCCTTCAGGATCGGATAGCTGATCGTGTGATCGCCACCAAGCGTCAGCGGGATGCAATCGTGCTTGAGAATCTCGCCGATGCCGCGGGCGATGATCTCCATGTTGGCCGGCAGGTTGAAGGTGTTGATGGCGATGTCGCCGAGATCGGCGACCTGCAGGCTCTCGAAGGGTGCTGCACCGGTCGCCATGTTGTAGGGGCGGATCATCACGGACTCGGCGCGGATCTGGCGCGGTCCGTATCGCGTTCCGGATCGGTTGGACGCGCCGATATCCATGGGGATGCCGACGAAGCATGCATCGAGGCCTTCAGCCGATGTCGCAGCGGGAAGGCGCATCATCGTGCCCGGACCGCCGAAGCGGGGCATGTCGTTGCCGCCGAGCGGCTGATTGAATTTCTGCTCCATGGAAGCTCTCCCTCTTATTTCGCCGAACCCTAGCAGCCACAGCAGGCCGAGAAATACCCATTGATCGAATGTTACTTCGACGCGGGTCAAACAAACATGGCTTGATGTAGCCAAGGCAGGCGTCGATTGCCATCTACGACGCCGCTCTGCCTCCCGCACCTAGCCAAAGGGAGTGTTGCCGTCTTCGGGCCTGCCGATCACTTTGGCGAAAACAAAAATACGCCGTTCTTGGGAGGAACCATGCAAAACTTACGTTGCACCACGTTGCGCTCCATGTTTGCCGCGTCGCTTGCCGCCCTTGCGGTCTCAACGACCGCCCAGGCGCAGGACAAACTGTTCATCTACAATTTCTCGGACTATTTCGCCGAAGACACGGTTTCGAACTTCCAGACGCGCACCGGCGTTGAAACGCGGGTCGATTTCTACGATTCGCTCGAAGTGCTCGAAACGCGGCTGCTCGCCGGCGGCAGCGGCTTCGACATCGCCTTCCCGAGCGCCACGGTCGGAGAGCGGCTGATCCAGTCCGGCGCGCTGAAGCCGATCGATGTCACGGCGCTCAAGAACTACGGCAATCTCGACAAGGACCTCTTGAAGCTCGTCGCCGAGCACGACCCGGAGAACAAATACCTCGTGCCCTATATGTGGCTGACGACGGGCGTCGCCTACAACGCCAAGCTCGTCGCCGAGCGGCTGCCGGATGCGCCCGTCAACAGCCTCGACATGTTCTTCAAGCCCGAGGTCGCCGCGAAGTTCCAGGACTGCGGCATCGGCATCGTCGACGCGCCGAACGAGGTGATCCCGATCGCGCTCAACTATCTCGGCCTCGATCCCTATTCCACCAAACCGGATGATCTCGACAAGGCGAAAGAGCTTCTACTCAAACTCCGCCCCTATATCCGCCACATGCAGAGCGGACAGCTCGTCGCCGACATGGCGTCGGGCCAGCTCTGCCTGGCGCTGATGTGGAGTGGCGATGCCGGCATTGCGGCAGCCCGCGCGGAGCAAGCGGAGACTGGCGTCAAGGTCGACTATTCTATCCCGAAGGAAGGCACGATCATCTCCTTCGACACGATGGCGATCCCGGCCGACGCGCCGGATCCGGAGCAGGCGCTGGCCTTCATCGACTATATCCTCGAGCCGAAGACGGTCGCCGCGATCAGCAACCACGTCTTCTACGCCAACGCCAATGCCGCGGCGACACCGGAAGTCGACGCAGCGATCCGCGACAACCCGAACATCTATCCCCCTGCCGACGTTCGTTCCAAGCTCTTCGTCGACAAGTCGCTGCCGCCGCGCCAGACGCGCGAGCGTACCCGCGTCTGGTCGGCCTTCAGGGCCGGCCAATAGCGCGAACCGTCAACAGCAGGACCAGACCCCGTGCAATCCTATATTTCGATCGAGAACCTGGCGAAGTCCTATGGCGTCGTCACCGCCGTCAACAACATCAATCTCGGTATCGAGAAGGGCGAGTTCTTCTCGCTTCTCGGCCCCTCGGGCTGCGGAAAATCAACGCTGCTCCGGATGATCGCCGGTTTCGAGACGCCGACATCCGGCGCGATCAAGCTGGAGGGGGCGGATGTCACCGACGTTCCGGCGCATAAGCGTCCGACCAACATGATGTTCCAGTCCTATGCCCTGTTCCCGCATCTGACGGTGGGCAGGAACATCGCCTTCGGATTGCAGCAGGACGGCCTCGACAAGGGTGAGATCAAGAAGCGTATCGACGAGGTCGCGGAAAAGCTGCAACTGACCGCACTGCTTGATCGCAAGCCGGCGCAGCTTTCCGGCGGCCAGCGCCAGCGCGTGGCGCTCGCCCGCGCGCTGGTCAAGCGGCCGAAGGTGCTGCTGCTCGACGAACCGCTCGGCGCGCTCGACAAGAACCTGCGAACGGAAACGCAGCTCGAACTCGTCCGCCTGCAACGGGAACTCGGCCTCACCTTCATCATCGTCACCCACGACCAGCATGAGGCGATGACGGTTTCAACCCGCATCGCCATCATGAGGCAGGGGCAGGTGCTGCAGGTGGGTACGCCATCGGAGGTCTACGAAACGCCGCAGTCTCGCTATGTCGCGAAGTTTCTTGGCGAAACGAACGTGTTTGCCGGCAGCCGCGCAGATCGCAGCGGCGGCGAACTGCAGATCGACAGCGACGAAGCCGGCGGACGCGTCCGCGCCGCTCTCACCGACCGAGTGGCGCTCGATCGGCCGTTCTGGGTCTCGGTTCGCCCCGAGCGGGTGGAACTTGCGACTTCGGGCGGCGGCCTCGAAGGCACCGTGGAGCAACTCACCTATACCGGCGTCGAGCGGCACTACCGGGTGCGGCTGAAATCGGGGGCGACGCTCGACGCGCGTCGGGTCAATCTCGGCGCCGAGAGCGACCTTCGCGTCGGCGACCGGGTGTTCGCGAGCTGGTCGCCGCAGGCAAGCCGGCTCTTGGCCGAATAGGAGGTCCCATGCTCACGGCAGCAACACCGTCCGCAAAGACGAACTGGGGCAGGTGTCTCCTGATCGCCATTCCCTATACCTGGCTTCTGGTCCTGTTCCTGGCACCCTTTGCGCTGGTTGCGGGCATCAGCCTCTCGACCGTGCGGCTCGGCATGCCACCCTTCGAACCGCTGACGGCCTGGGACGGCTCGATCCTGAACCTCAGGCTCAACTTCGAGAACTTCCTCTATGTTCTCACCGATGACACCTATCTGCTTGCCTATCTGACCAGCCTCAAGATCGCGGCGATATCGACCGCCGCCATGCTTTTCATCGCCTATCCGCTCGCCTATGGCATTGCGTCCTGCTCGCCCTCCTCAAGGTCTCTGCTGGTCTTCCTGGTGATCGTGCCCTTCTGGAGCTCGATGCTGATCCGCGTCTATTCCTGGATGAGCATCCTCAGGAACGACGGTCTTCTGAACGCGCTGCTTCTGAAGCTCGGCCTGATCGGCGAGCCGCTGCGCATCCTCAACACCGAGACGGCGATCTATATCGGCATCATCTACACCTACCTGCCCTTCATGGTGCTGCCGATCTACTCGAACTTGAGCAGTGCCGATCGCACCTTGATCGAAGCGGCGCGCGACCTCGGCTGCTCCCGCATCTCCGCCTTCTGGAGGGTCACCTTCCCCTTGAGCCTTCCCGGTGTCCTGGCCGGCTGCGCCCTGGTCTTTATCCCGGTCGTCGGTGAATTCGTCATCCCGGATCTGCTCGGCGGTGCCGATACGCAGATGATCGGCCGCGCCATCTGGCTCGAATTCTTCAACAACCGTGACTGGCCAATGGCCGCCGCCGTGACGATTGTACTGCTCGCCCTGCTGGTGGTTCCGATCGTCTGCTTCCAGTCGCGCCAGGCGCGCACCCGGACCTAAGGAGATGGCCATGACGAAACCAAGCTGGTTCAATCGGCTGTCGATCCTGTTCGGCCTTGCTTTCCTCTATCTGCCGATCGTCGTTCTCGTCGTCTACAGCTTCAACGGCTCGAAGCTCGTGACCGTCTGGGGCGGCTTCTCGACCCAGTGGTATGCGACGGTTCTCGCCAACCCCTCGATCATCGAGGGCGCGAAGGTCAGCTTCCTGGTGGCCGCGGTGTCGGCGACGGCAGCGACCATTCTCGGAACGCTCGCGGCCGTTGTCATGGTGCGGCTTCGCCGCTTCCGTGGCCGGGCGCTGTTGAACGGCATGCTGCTCGCGCCCATGGTCATGCCGGAAGTGGTGATGGCCGTGTCTATGCTCTTGATGTTCGTGACGCTCGGAATCGATCGCGGGCCGCTCACCATCACGCTGGCACACACCACCTTCACGCTCTGCTTTGCCACGGTCGTGCTGCAATCACGGCTGGTCGAACTCGACTCCTCACTGGAAGAGGCGGCGCGCGATCTGGGCTGCACGCCGGCCAAGGCTTTCGTCAGTGTTGCCCTACCGAACATGTTCCCGGCCCTCGTTTCCGCCTGGCTACTGTCCTTCACCCTGTCGCTCGACGATCTGGTTATCTCCAGCTTCACGACGGGCCCGGGCGCCTCGACCCTGCCGATGAAGATCTACTCGCAGATCAAGTTCGGGGTGACACCGGAGATCAACGCGATCTCGACGATCATCCTCGGCATCGTGGTGCTTGGCTTGGTCGCCGCGCAACTGGTTTCGCGGCGACCAGAACGAGGGGGAAGCGCCGCAGCTTGAAGCAATTGGACAGACGATTGGAAGGCCATCCCGCGAAATGCGATCTGCCGATGGCGTCCGGATGAACCGTTGCCGTAACGGTCCTATCGACTGGTGGACTGGCTATGTCGCTAACTTGGCGAACGATTTCGTACGGCATCTGCAGCTCGTTGAGGCTGTTGCTGGCTAGTCCTGTGCTTAAGGAGATAGGCATCGCTGCGCTGGCGCTTGTCACCAGTATAGTGTTGGTTTGCACCGATGCCCGCGTAGTAATCTCCGTCGCATTCTTGCGCAAAGGAAGAAAGGGGCGCGACACTTGTTACCGTTACGAGAATAGTCGCCAACAAAACGCTGTGTTTCCTATTCATTGTTTCCTCCACGTTGCCGACATCACGTCTCATTCCCCTGTTCAAACACGGCCCCGGTCGGGGGGTGCAGTATGGAATTTGACGAGTCGTCTGATGTCACCGGTTTACCGAAGAGTGGCAGCAAGCCGTTGGCGCGCTCATAAACCATTATATACAGCGAGCATAAACGGGCAATTTCGAGACGCGCATTGGATAGTGCTGTCGAAAAACCTCATCGTGGCGGATTGGCCGGCCTGGGGCGCCAATAAGCCGCGTTCGTACCTTCTGGATGAAACTGTGCCGTCACTTCCCGGGACAGCCATTCCGATAAATCCCAGACAGCCGTTTCACCAAATCGCGGACAATCTCGGCTGATCGACTTTCGTTCGCCTATTTGGGGTTAATTGGTTTCGGCGCTTCCGGGTCAAGAAAACATCCGATGGTCCTGCCCCGGAAGAAACGGCGGGATGCACCTGATCGGCCTGAAGCCCACCTTGCAAGTGGGCGCCGTCCACATTGGAATTGCGTCACGAAGGCTAATTTAGTGCTGCACCGGCACGCCGCCCGGCGACAGGTATGAGACCAGGGGATCCTCGAAGGCATTGCTCGCCGACGACACGGCGTCGATGAACAGCGAGAACAGGGCGGTTTGCGAGGTGATGTCGAGTTTGGCGTAGAGGTTGCGGCGATGCAGCTTGACGGTTGCCGGTGATATGCCGAGCTTTTCAGCAGCACCCTTGACCGAATATCCGCGCAGGATCATTTGCGCGACCTGGCACTCGCGATCGGTGAGCAGGCTGCGACCAAAGTTCCGGATCGCCTGCGCCAAAGCGCTTTGCAGCGGCGAACCGTCATCGCCAAGGCTTTCGGGCCTGAGGTCGCGATAGTGCCGGAGCACGGCCATGCTGAGCAGCGGTGCTGCGTTCTGCAGAAAATCCTGGTCTTCTCCGCTGAAGGCCGCGCGCGAATGGCGCCGCGCCAGCGAGATCGCGATCTTCGTGTCGGCATCGATACCGATGAAGAAATTGAATTCGTCGTGCAGGCCCGAGTGGCGGTAATAGTCGCGGTAATATTGCGACCGGTCGAAGAACGGATCGATCTGCCTCAGGCGGTAAAGACCGTCGTCACCATTGTCGAGCGCCAGCCGGTAGAACGGGTCGAGTCGGTACGGGCCCTGCAGATAGGCGCGGATATCGGACAAGCCCTTGTCCGTGCGCCAATCGTTGAACAGGATCTTCGGCGCCGCGTTTCGCCGATACAAGAGCATCAGGCCTGCATCGATGGCAATGTGCCGCTTGAGCGATTGCGCCAGACGATCCTGGAAATCCAAACGCCCAACCCCCTCCATCAGGGATAGCGCCAGATCGCCAACAGCAGGGGTCTGCTGCGTCGGCGCGCAGACTTTGATGATCGTATCGTCGTTCATGTTGTTCTCCTCCAAGCGCAGACTAGGCGAAGGTTGAACTTGCCGCAAGTAACGGATTTTCACTACGGAGTTCCCAAAACTATCGTTTGGGCCGGGCAAAACAATGGCTATCGCCGCCAAAGCCCGGCAAGACAAGGCCTGTAGTCCAGTGGCGGGGCGCCGTTACACCCGCAACCTAGCCCTTTGGCGTATACCTAAGGTCATTTCAACCACTTAGAAAAGCAGGACAAGCCGTGCAGTAGACGCCGACTTGCGAAGCAAACCGCGACGGCCGAGACGAAATTGATCTTTGGCACTGCGTTGTATTGCTAAGATTTGAAGCAACGAACCCCTGATGCGCGGCCGATCATCTTGCCGCTCGTCCTTCTGAACTGGAGTGATTATGTCAAAGGTCATCAAACTCGGGCGCAACGGTGTCGGCCTGCGCGAGCTTGAAAAATGCAGCGTCGTGCCCCCGGAAGCGATCCTTTCCGGTTTTGCCGACGAGCTCGGCGACGTTCATTTCGAAAGCCCCGACAAGGCGGTCGTGATCGGCACCTGGCAGTCGACACCCTATGCGGAAATGCTCTTCTATCCTGAGGGATGCGAATATAGCGTCATCCTCTCGGGCAAGGTTGCGATCACCAGCTCGGACGGTTCGGTCGAGACCTTCGAAGCCGGCGAAAGCTACGTCCTGCCGGCTGGCGTCGAAGTGCGTTTCGAAGTGCTCGAGACGATGCGCAAGGTTTACGTCCTCTACACCGCACCGGCCGCGAAGTGATGTGAGGCGCGCCCATGACCAAGGTAAGTAGCAAAGCCCTTGCAGATGTGAAGATGACGCCGTTCTGGCTCGATCGGCCGGATGCGCCCGAGCCGCGAGAGCGGCTGACGCGCCATCTGAAGGCGGATCTGCTCGTCGTCGGCGGCGGCTTTACCGGGTTGTGGGGTGCCATCCAGGCCAAGCAGCGCCAGCCCGAAATCGACGTGGTGCTGATCGAGAAGGGCTCGGTTGCCAATGGCGCTTCGGGTCGGCCCGGCGGCGTCGTCTCGACGTCGGTGATGCACGGGCTTTCGAATGCCGTGCGCATCTTTCCCAAGGACATCGCCGCGCTGGAGCGGCTTGGCCAGGAGAACATGCATGGCTTCCTGCGGACCCTTGAGGAACATCAGATCGACTGCCACGCCGAATGGGGCGGCGAGCTGACGGTGGCGGTGGACGATGCCCATATCGAAGCGCTGCACGAGGAGCACGAACTCCACCTCAAATATGGCCACCAGGCCGACTTCCTCGATCAGAGCGCCGTGCGCACCGAAATCAATTCGCCGCGCTACAAGGCTGGCGTCTGGTCGAAGCATATCTGCGGCACGGTGCATCCGGCGCTGCTTGCCTTCGGGCTGAAGCGGGTTGCGCTCACCCTCGGCGTTCAGATCTTCGAGAACACCGAGCTCACTGGCCTTGAAGATATAGGCGACCGGATGAAGGCCACGACGCTCTCGGGAAGCATCACGGCACAGAAGGTTCTTCTCGCCACCAATGCCTTTGCCTCCGGCCACAAGAAGATCAAGCACCGGGTTGTCGCCGTTCGCGACCGGGTCCTGGCGACGGAACCCCTGTCGGCAGAACGCATGGCGTCGATCGGCTGGAGCCACCGGCAGGGCGTCTACGACACTCGCACGCAGATGAACTACATGCGGCTCACCAAGGACAACCGCATCATCTTTGGCGGCCGACTGGCTTATGCCTTTGCCGGCAATCCTTTCCCTTCCGTCGACAAGGAACTCGAAACCTACGAGCCCCTGGCATCCGCCGTCTTCGACACGTTCCCGCAGCTCGAAGGTGTGCGCTTCACCCATGCCTGGAGCGGGCCGATCGATCTCAGCACCCGCATGGCAGTGCACTTCCAGCGGTATTACGGCGAAAAGGTCGTCTATGCCGGCGGCTATTCCGGCTTCGGCGTCTCGGCCTCCCGCTTCGGCGCGCGCATCGCGCTCGATATCCTCGACGGTTCGAAGACGCCGGAGAGCCGGCTCGATTTCGCCACCAGCCTGCCGAATACGATCCCGCCGGAGCCGTTCCGCTGGCTCGGTGCGCAGGTCACCATGTATGCGCTCGACACGGCCGACAAATCCGGCGGCTGGCGCAAGCCCTGGCTGAAAATGGTCTCCGCCATGGGCTTCCCGCTGAGCTGACGCTCTCTCCAGCAAGAGAGTGGACAGGGACGGAACCGGTTTTACCGGTTTCGCCCTGTCTGTATGTCAGCGCTGAACTGTTCAAGGACGCAGCTATCGCCCGGCCCCCGGGCGCGAAGCGCCTCGCCCCGTCTGTGAGACGCCGAATTCGGTGACGAGCAATTTCACGAAAAACGGGACCAGGCCCGACTTTGCACGCGACTTGTCGAAAGCGGCCTGGAACGGTGCCTTGTAGGTGAAGAGATCCGGACGGATCGGCCGCAGCAACCCTTCGCTGACATAACGGCTGGCGAAGTGGTCGGGCAGGTAGCCGAGGTAGCGGCCGGAAAGGATCAGCCGCGCTTCGGCCTCCATGTCGCTGACCGTTGCGCGTGGCGTGGCAATCGAGAAGATCTTGAGGTCGCGGGCGTTCCAATAGGAGCGGCCGATCAGATTGTAGGAGCGGATGTCGTCGATCTCGATCTCGCTGTCATCCCGGGAATAAAGCGGATGCTCGGCGCCGCAATAAAAGCGCTGGGTCTCCTCGTAGAGGTCGAAATATTCCAGCCCCAGCGTCGTGCGCGGAAAACTGGCGATCGCGATGTGAAGCTCGCCCGTTATCACGTCCCTCAGGAGTTCGTGCGGTGGCCGTGTGACGATCGAAAGCGCCACTTCCGGCGCTTCGTCCGTCATGCGGGCAAAGACACGGTTGAGGCGGGAGGACGGATCGGAGAGCGTGTTGTCGATGAGGCCGACGCAGAGCGTGCCATTCAACTGGTGCTGCAATCCCTTCATGCGGATGTCGAACTGGTCGATCGAGCCGAAGAGGCGCTTGGCTTCCTCGTAGACGGCGCGCCCCTCCTCCGTGAGACGAAAGCCGGACCGGCCGCGCTGGCAAAGGGTGAGGCCCAACCGGCCCTCCAGCGCCGAAATATGGTTGGAGATCGTCGACAGCGAGAGGTTGAGCTCGCCCTGCGCGGCCGCGAAGCCGCCCGCCTCCACGATCGTGACGTAGATGTGCAGCAGCCTCACGTCCAACGAGTCCAGTGCCATTACAACGCGCCCTTACCTTGATAAAAATCCAAGTGAAGCGCGATTATTATGCATATTCAGGCACTAAGCTAGGGCGGGCCGCGACGATCCCGTGGCAACAGCCTACCAAACTTCAGATGAGCACCGAACAGCTCCGAAAACTCGTAGCGGCAAAGCCCGCGCGCCAAATCGCCTGGCGCCACAGGCGCCCGCCGAAAATGAAAGCGCGATCGCCTTGGCTCACAAGGCGACCGGCAATACTAGTGAGCTCTCTTCGACTTACGGCTGGCGATAGACCTCGTTTCCGGCGAGATAGGTCGCCTCGACCTTGCGTTCCCGGATGGAACGATCAAGCGGATCCGGCAGCGTGCCGTCGATCACGACGAAATCCGCCCACTTGCCGACGCTGATCGAGCCGATCTGGTTGCCCCAGGGTGTCATGTCCGCACCCGCTTGCGTCAACCCGTGCAGCGCCTGGTCGAAGCTCACCGCTTGCTCGGGATGCCAGGGTCCATCGCCAAGGCCGAACGGGCTTTCGCGGAAGACGGCGTCGTTGATCTGGGTCAGCGGGCTCAAAGGCGAGGTCGGCCAGTCTGAGCCGAACACCAGCGGCACGCCGGCATCGAGCATCGAATGCCAGACATAGGCCCGCGGCTCGCGTTCGGTACCGATGCGTTCGGTGATGTATTTGCCGATCGTGCCGGTTGCATGGTTCGGCTGCATCGAGGCGACGACGCCGAGTTCTTTGAAGCGCTGAATGTCCTTGGTTTCGACCACCTCGATATGTTCGATGCGGTTCGGTTGCGGCCGCGGAACGGACGCCTCCGCAAACGCATCCAGCACGAGACTGACGCCGCCGTCGCCGATCGCATGCACCGCCGTCGGGAAGCCGTTTTCGTTGGAAGCCTTGATCGCGGCGGCAAGCTGCTCCTTGGTTTCGAAAGGTTTGCCCTTCCAGCCGTGCTGGTCGGAATAGTCCTCATGCATATAGGCCGTGCGCGTCGAGAGCACGCCGTCGATCACCGACTTGGTGTAGCCGAGCTTGAGCAGCGGTCCTTTCGTTTCCTGCTCGCCGGAATCCGCGGCGACCTTATCGACCTCGTCGCGATCCTTCACGGCGGCGGCGATCTTCTTCGGGTCGCCCTCGAAGAAGCCGTACCAGACGCGAAGCGGCATCTTCTTCTCAGCGAGGATCGCCGCATAGTCGTGCACGGCGGCAAGGTCGGACATGTCGTTGACGCCGGTGATCCCCAGGCTGTTGGCGAACTTCATCGTCTGCAGCAGTGCCTCGCGCCGTTCGCTATCGCTGGCGACCGGGCGGTGCTTCTCGACAAGATCACCGGCCTTTTCGAGCAGGATACCACTCGGTTCGCCCTTGTCGTTCAACAGCACCTGCCCGCCCTCTTCGACTTTCGACGTTGCCGTCACGCCGCCGACTTCAAGCGCCTTGGAATTGACCCATACGGAGTGGAAATCGATATCGCGCAGCACGACGACGCGATCCGGCACCACCGCGTCGAGATCCTCCTTGGTCGGCAACTTGCCTTCGCCAAGCGTGTAGTCCCATCCGCCGCCCATCAGCCAGACGCCCTTGGGCAGGCGTCGATCGGCCTCCTTGATCTTTTCGAGCCAGGTCTTTTTGTCCGGGATGTAGGAGAGGTCGACGCCGGTCACCATGTCCATGCCGGATGTGAGATGCGTATGGCCGTCGATGAAGCCCGGCGTGACGGTCTTGCCACCGGCATCGATCACCTTGGTCCCGGCACCGGCGAGCGCCTTGATCTCGTCATTGCTGCCGATCGCGCTGAATTTGCCGTTCTCGACGGCGAAGGCCTGCGCCTTGGCTTTGCTTTCATCGACCGTGCGCACGTCGCCATTCAGCACGATCAGATCGGGCGCTGCCCAAACCGGCTGCGCTGCGCAAACCATGATCGCCAGGACCGAGGTCGCGCTCAGCGCCCGGGTTGTTGCTGCCAATGTCATGAAATCCTCCTCCCGCGACTGCATCCCTCCAAGCCCCGGCGAGCCGCGCGACACCGGCGTGGGTGGATGATGCTGCAAGTCGGGAAGGTAGCGATATACTCCCTCGGGCTAGGGTTGCCCGTCGTCCATGCTCACGGATGCCTCCATCGAAGCGTCGAGGCATCACGGCAAAGCCCGTTGCGCCGGGTCGAAGCTGAGGTGAGGCCGCCAATCCGCGCGCACCTTAAGAAGCGGCACGATCACGCTACCTCGCTGCGAGCGCGGAGCCCAGCGACCGGAATTGGCCATGGCTGGTCGCCATGATTCACCGCAGCCTATCTCCCGGCGATCAAGTCCTGTCGCCGGGCATCAAGGACGGGAGGTGAGGGAAGCTTCCGACTGGCGCCCTGGCTTCCCTGAGTGAGGCCGATCTGGCTCAGCTAAAGAGCGCCTTCAGTCGCGGCCAGAGGCCGATGGCTGAGCGAACCCGCCGGGCCGCATAGGCAGCACGTACCGAGCTGCCGAAATTGCAGTCGCAGACGATGTCGTGCAATTGGTGGTCCGATATTTCGAAGAACCGTTTTGCTTCGCCATAGCTGTCATCGGCAAGTCCTGCGAGCCGCAATTGCGGATCTTCGAATGCAACGGTCATGGGGGAACCGTTGACCTGCATGGCCTGCCGAACGGCAGCGGTCGCACGTTCGGTACCGGAAAGCGTGCCCAATCGGCGATCGGGATTGCTCTCCAAGAGTTCGGCCCAACGTTGAAGCCGTTCCGTTCTCGTCATCACGGGATCGGGACGGATTTCGGCGAGCGCTTGCAATTGTTCAATCGATTGATGCTTCATAGTCGTCTCTCCTGGTCCGAAGATGCGACCTCAGTGCGCGCCCCTCCACACAGAGATCGCCGCTCCACCAACTCGCCAGCAGGAACCACAGTTCCCTCCTCGATAAAAAAAAGACCGCTGATGCGTACCCCCGCGCGAAACCGAGCCCGGCCTCCAACTATCACTGGCGAAGATGCCCGGATTTTCCCCTCCACGCAGGCAAAATCACGCGACCGCGCGTACCGGAAATCGCAGACTGGTTTTCTGTTCCGGTCGCCCTTGGCAAGGGGTATTCTTTCCGCCGATCGATCGGGAACGATTTTGCCGGATCCGCATCAAACGTTGGTTTGGAGGTGGATGATGAAGGATGTTCTCTTGCAAATGCCACGGCTCGCGGCTCAGGCCGATCACTTGACGGACCACGATCTCGTCCAGCGCGCGCTCGCCAATGATCCCGAGGCGTTCCGCACCATCATGCGTCGGCACAATCAACGGCTCTTCCGCATCGCGCGTTCGGTCGTGCGCAACGACAGCATCGCCGAGGATGTGGTGCAGGAGGCCTACCTTCGCGCCTTCGAGCACCTTGAAACTTTCCGTGGTGACGCCAGTCTCACCACCTGGCTTCACCGCGTGGTCCTCAATGAGGCGCTCGGACGCTTGCGCAAGTCGTCCACGCGACATGAGGTTCCCCTGGCAACCGAACAGGCGAGCGCCGACATCGTGCCGTTTCCAAATGCGGCAGGTTCGGACGATCCGGAGCGAGCCCTCGCCCAGCGGCAAATTCTGCGTCTGGTGGAAGAAGCGATGGACGCCTTGCCGGAAGCGTTTCGCCTGGTCTTCACCGCGCGCGTCATAGAAGCGATGAGCGTCGAGGAAACCGCCGCCCTGCTGGACCTCAAGCCGGAGACGGTCAGAAGCCGCCTGCACCGGGCCCGCCAGCTCCTGCGCCAACATATCGACCGCAAGATCGGACCCGTGCTGATGAATGCCTTTCCCTTTGCCGGTCGCCGCTGCGAACGGCTGACGGCAGCCGTCATGAGCCGGCTCGGGCTCGTCGGATAATTTCTCGGGAACCTTCGTCGATAGCGCGCATCCAATGGGTGTCATCCACAGAAACCGGCGGCAACGCGCCGCCGGAGAGGAGTTCCCGATGTATGCCCGCCTGACCTCAGCCCTCGCCCTCGCCTGCCTCATCAGTGGCTCCAGCCTTGCGGCAGGGAGCAAGATCACCGATCCCCAGATTGCCCATATCGCCTATACCGCCGGCGTCATCGACATCGAGGCGGCCAAACAGGCCCTGAAGATTTCGAAGGACAAGGAGGTGCTCGCCTTCGCCAACGACATGCTGCGCGACCACGAGGCCGTAAACAAACAGGCGCTCGATCTCGTGAAGAAACTGAAGGTGAAGCCCGAGGACAATGACACCAGCCGCTCGCTGACGAAGGCAGCCACGCAGGAGCGCGAAAAGCTGGCGAAGCTTAGCGGCGCCGACTTCGACAAGGCCTATGTCGCCAACGAGGTTGCCTACCACAAGCAGGTCAACGGCGCGCTCGAAACCCTATTGATCCCGTCTGCGAAGAATGCCGAGCTGAAGGATCTGCTGGAGACCGGCCTCAAGCTGTTTCAGGGCCATCAGCAACATGCCGAGCACGTCGCGGCCATGATGAAGTAGGCCGCGTCATGATCTCGAAGCTGAGGCTTGGTGCCATTGGGGGTCTGACCCTGATGCTGGCCGGATCGCCGGTGCGGGCCGAAACCATCCGGGTCACGATTGAAAAACTCGTCTTTTCGCCCGCCGAGATCAGCGCCGCCGTGGGCGACGTGATCGAGTGGCAGAACAAGGACGTCATGGCGCATACGGCAACGGCCAAGGGTGATTTCGACATCGTGATACCACCCGGAAAAACGGCGACACTTGCCGTCACCAAGGCCGGCACCTTCGACTATTACTGCCGCTTTCACCCGAACATGAAGGCGCGACTGCAAGTGCGATAAAACCGGAAGGACCCTGTGCCTTAGAGGGCAGGGTCCACTCTGTTCACGGCGAAGTCACCGACCGCCGTCTGTATCCAAAACCGGAATCGTGTCATGAAGCGGTCGGTTTCATTCGACAGGCGGCACGACCATGAAGAAGATCGGTTTTCTTTCCTTCGGACACTGGACACCTTCGCCCCAGTCGCAGACGCGATCCGCGGCCGACGCTTTGCTGCAGTCGATCGATCTCGCCGTTGCGGCCGAGGAACTGGGCGCGGACGGCGCCTATTTTCGTGTCCATCATTTCGCCCGCCAGCTCGCCTCGCCGTTCCCGCTCCTGGCGGCGGTCGGCGCCAAGACCAGCCGGATCGAGATCGGCACTGCCGTCATCGACATGCGCTACGAGAACCCGCTGTACATGGCCGAGGATGCCGGATCGGCCGACCTCATCGCCGGCGGACGCCTGCAGCTCGGCATCAGCCGCGGCTCGCCGGAACAGGTGATCGATGGCTGGCGCCATTTCGGCTACCAGCCGGCCGAGGGCGAAACCGAAAGCGACATGGCGAGACGGCACGCGGAAGTGCTGCTCGACATTCTGCGTGGCGAAGGCTTCGCTGCGCCCAACCCGCGGCCGATGTTTCCCAATCCTCCCGGCCTGCTGCGCATCGAACCTCACTCCGCCGGTCTCAGAGAGCGCATTTGGTGGGGCGCCAGCTCCAACGCCACCGCCGTCTGGGCCGCCAAGCTCGGCATGAACCTGCAAAGTTCGACGCTGAAGGACGACGAGACCGGCCTGCCCTTCCATGTCCAGCAGGCCGACCAGATCCGGGCCTACCGGGAGGCGTGGAAGGCCGCCGGCCATACGCGCGAGCCGCGCGTCTCGGTCAGTCGTAGCATCTTCGCACTGGTGGACGAGCGCGACCGCGCCTATTTCGGGCACGGCAATCAGCACGAGGACAAGATCGGCTTCATCGACGACAAGACGCGGGCGATCTTTGGGCGCAGCTACGCGGCCGAACCGGACGTTCTCATCGAGCAACTGGCAAGGGACGAAGCGATTGCCGAGGCCGACACGCTGCTCCTGACCGTCCCGAACCAGCTCGGCGTCGACTACAACGCCCATGTGATCGAGGCGATCCTGAAGCACGTCGCGCCGGCCCTCGGCTGGCGATAAAGGCGGGCAACCCGCCGCGGCGGAACTCCGGTTGCCGTTGACCGGACCCATAAGCATTCCCTGATAGACATTTCCGGCGGACGTCCTACAATTCCGTGCATCCCATTTTGCGGAAGCGCGCGACATGGCTGAAGAACGCGCTCAACGGCGTCTCGCCGCAATCGTGGCTGCCGATGTTGTCGGTTACGGCCGCCTCGTCGAACTGGACGAAGGTGGTACGCTTGCAGCGTTGAAAGAACGCCGCAAGCAGATCCTCGATCCCCTCGTCCGCGAACACAATGGCCGCATCGTCAAGACGATGGGCGATGGCGTGCTGGTGGAGTTTGCCAGCGCCGTGAATGCGGTCACCTGTGCGATCGACATTCAGAAGGGCATGGCAGTTGCCAATCAGGGGCTTGCCGACGACCGCCGAATTCTCCTGCGCATCGGCATCAACCTCGGTGATGTCGTCGTCGAAAGCGGCGATCTCTATGGAGACGGCGTTATCGTCGCCGCGCGGCTTCAGACCATGGCCGGTCCCGGCGAAATCTATGTCTCCGGCAACATATACGACCAGGTGAGGCGACGCCTCTTTTGCGATTTCGATGCGCTTGGCCCCCACGCGATCAAGAACATTGTCGAGCCGGTATCTCTCTATCGCATCGGTACGGCGACCTTGAACCAAGGCAGCGACGCCAGGGCGTCCTTGCCGTTGCCCATCAAACCATCCATCGCCGTCCTTCCCTTCACCAATATGAGCAACGAGCCGGAGCAAGAGGTCTTCGTCGACGGCTTGACCGAAGACCTGATCACCGATCTCTCCAGGGCCGGCGGGCTGTTCGTCATCGCCAGCAATTCGGTTTTTGCCTACAAGGGCCGGCATGAGGATGTGCGCCGCATCGCGCGCGAACTCGGCGTTCGCTATGTTCTGGAAGGCAGCGTCCGACGGGCGGCGGGCCGCGTTCGCATCAACGCCCAATTAATCGATGCCCTGGAGGGCGATCATCTGTGGGCGGAGAGGTTCGACCGCAGCCTGGAGGATATATTCGCCGTTCAGGACGAGGTGACGAGCAGGATCGTCGAAGCCCTGGTCGGGCGCCTCACCGACGCGCCGGCCCGCAACCGCCCATCGAACCTGAAAGCCTACGACTATTGCGTGCGAGCGCGCTCGCTCGGCCTGCAAACAGCAGGGGCAGCAAGGGAAGCGATCTTTCTTCTCCAGCGGGCACTCGCACTCGATCCCGACTATGCGGAGGCGCATCGACTGCTGGCGCTGAACCTCTGGCTGAGCTGGGAGTTCTGGGATCAGCCGATCGTTCCCTACCGGCAGCGCTCCGTCGACGAAGCGCAAAAGGCGGTAGCGCTCGACCCCAACGACGCCGGGAACCGCTGGGTCCTCGGCATCATTCTCGGTCACGAGCGCCGTTGGGAGGAATCCGACGCCGAGTTCGACCTCGCCCTGACGCTTGATCCCAACCATGCCGATGCCTGGGCGATGCGCTCCGACCTCATCGTCCTTTGCGGTCGACCGGCGCAGGCGATCGAGCATGTTCACAAGGCGCTACGCCTCAACCCGCACCCACCGGGCTGGTACTATTGGATGCTTGGTCAGGCTCAATATGGCATTCGGGATTACGAGGCCGCTATCCAAACCTTGCGCCACCCTGCGACCTACCGGGCGACATCACGCCGCCTGCTCGCTGCCAGCCTGGCGCGGCTTGGTCGCCTGGACGAAGCGCGGACGGAAGCGCAATTGTTCTTGATGAACAATCCGAACTTCACGATCGCGCAATGGGCCGCCTCTCAACCGTTCCGGGACGAGAAGATGCTGCAGCACTTCGTGGAAGGCTACCGCCTGCTGGACCTGCCCGAATAGGGCACACCGACCGACAGACGCGCGAGATCGCTATCTCACGCGTCGCCTCTACAGCGCCGTGCGTCTTATCAGACGCGCAAAGGCCGCTGTAGGACTTTGATTTGCTGCATGTCCTCCTTAAATCGAGGTCGATTTAAGGAGGACATGCAGTAGGCACTGTCGGTTGGCTCCGCCGCCGGCTTAAGGAACCTGTGGCGGATGCGCGACACCGAGATAGTAGTCGCCCTCGTGGGCGCCCTGGTACTCACCCGTGTAGCGCTGGCGGGCATCGCCCAAAGTCCGTGCAGGTGGGCGATAGACGTAACCTGGCGCCGGAGCCGCATAGATACTGCCGGTCGGCGTCGGATCGACATATACCGCCCCTGGCGCCGGCGCCACATAGACCGGTGCAGGCGCGGGTTCGACGTAATACGGACCCGACATCACCCTATACTGGGCCAGCACCGGCCCGGCCGCCCCACTTAGGGCAATGACGATTGCGGCGAATGACATTCTCTTGGAAATTCTCATAGCGTTACTCCTGTCTCGACTCGGCATCCGGCCCTGCACAGGAGGCCCAGCAGGCTGCGCCTCCTGTCGGATGCGGCCTTGAAGGGGGTAACGCTTGATCGCTGCAACCGTTCCGCTAAAGCCTCAATGCAGACCGAAGAGGTGGAGCAATTCTTCGCGATGACGGACAAATTCGGGTGCGCTGCGATCGCGTGGTCGCGGCAAGCCGATCTCGATCAGCCTGGGCTCACCGCCCTTCTCGCGCGGCAGGATCAGGATACGATCGGCGAGATAGATCGCCTCCTCGAGGTCGTGCGTGACGAGAACGGTCGTTACGTCCTCGTCACGCCATATCCGCGCCAGTTCCTGCTGCATGCCGATCTTGGTCATCGCGTCGAGCGCACCGAGCGGCTCGTCGAGCAGAAGGATTTCAGGCTGGACCGCGAGCGCGCGGGCAATGCCGACGCGCTGCGCCATGCCGCCGGAGAGCTGCCGGGGATAGGCGCCTTCGAACTGCTGCAGGCCGACGAGCTGGACGTAGCGCCGTGCCCGCTCCCTCGCCGCACCGCGGGAAAGCCCCTGCGTCTCCAGCCCAAAGCCGACATTGTCCAGCACGGTCAGCCAGGGCAAAAGCCGCGGCTCCTGGAATATCACCGCACGGTCGGTGCCGACGCCTCTCGTTCGCTTGCCGTCGATCAGCACCTCGCCGGCATCCGGGTCCTCGAGCCCCGCCAGTACCCGCAGCAGGGTCGTCTTGCCCGAGCCGCTGGCACCGACAATCGCAAGTGTCTCACCGGACCGGATGTTGAGGCTGATATCCCTAAGGACAGGCAGTGGCGTGCCGTTCAGGCGATAGGATTTGGAGAGGTGGCGGATTGCCACCTCTCCACGACGAAGGTTCTGGGAAGCGCTCATAGCCGTTCCTCAGTTGCTGACCGGAGCGTCGACGGCGAAGAGCACATCCTTGGGCGCCAGTTGGCCTTCCTTGAGCTTGCCTTCACGTACCAGAACGTCGATCCAGAACTGGACGTCGCGCTCGACGGGCAGGCCGCCCGCGCGCACCCCGTAACCGCGGAAATACTGGGCGATCTCAGGGTTTTCGCCGCGCGCCTGCAAAGCCTTTGCCAGGATCGCCTTGGTTTCCTCCGGATGTTCGCGCGCGTAATCGAGCGCACGGGCCGACTGAAGAACGAAAGTCTTTGCGGCCTCGGGATGCGCCTTGATGAAATCCCGGCGCAGCACCACGAAGCCGCCGGCAATTTCCCCGAGCACGTCGGTGTCGTCGAAGATCGCCCGCAGGCCGCCGTTCTTGCGCGCTGCGCCCTCGAAGGTCGTCTGCCAATAGCCGAAAGCGGAAATGTCCACCTGGCGGGAGCGCAGCACCTGCTCGAGCTGCGGACCAGGCACGACCACCTGGTTGGCGGCGTCCGTCGGCAGGCCGACCGAATGCAAGGCCTCGCGGATCGTATAGTCGAGATGCGCGCCAAGCGTGTTCACCGCAATGCTCTTGCCGGCGATATCCTTGATGCTCTTGATCGGGCTGTCTTCCAGCACGTAGAAGATCGACTGCACCTCGTCATTGATGCCGTTCGACGGGTAGGCGGCGACGAAATCGTTACCGCTGATGATCGAGTTCAAGACGGCCGACGTTGCCGCGCTGCCGATCTCGACATCACCCGAGGCCAATGCAATCAGCGATGCCGGACCACCGGTGGCGTAGCCGACATTCTCGAGCGTGATCCCGGTGCCATCGAAGTAGCCAAGTTCCTGGGCGAGTTCATGGGCAGACAGTCCGCCCTGGCTCGCGAGGTAGCGCAGCTTCACCGCGTCAGCGGCAGCCGCCGGTGCGGCCAGGCCGAGGGAGAGTAAGGCAGACAGAAGAAGATTGCGGGGATGGAAAGTCATCGCTTTGTCCTTTCAAAGGAGAGAATGGGAGGTGACGATCAGGCGTTGGGCTGTGACCAGCGGCAGAGGTTGCGCTGGGCGAGAACGAGCAGTGCGTTGGCGGCGAGACCGAGCAGGGCGAGCAGCAGGATCGCCGCGAACATCAGCGGGATTTGGAAGTTGTATTGGGCGTTCATGACCTGGAAGCCGATGCCCTTGTTTGCGCCAATCATCTCGGCGGCGATCAAGAGCAGAAGCGCCGTGGTGGCCGAGAGGCGCAGGCCGACGAAGATCGCCGGCACCGAGGCCGGCAGCACGACGCGACGGAAGACGGTGAGCGGCCCGGCACCGTAGGTCCGTGCCATCTCGATGAGCTTGTTGTCGACTTCTTTGACGCCGCCGGTGGTGGAAAGGAGGATCGGAAACAACGTGGCCCAGAAGATCACGAATACCTTCGAGGTCTCGCCGAGGCCGAGCAGCAGGATGAAGACCGGGTAGAGCGCCAGGGCTGAAGTCTGGCGGAAGAGCTGCAGGATGGGGTCGAGCGCCTGCTCGACGAGGCGAACCTGCCCCATGAACAATCCGAGCGGGATACCGACCGCAACCGCGGCCGCGAAGGCGATGCCCGATCGCTGCAGGCTGATGGCGATATCGTCCAGCAGCGCGCCGCTGGCAAGACCGCTCCAGAGCGCGGACAGGATCACGTCGAGAGGCGGAAAGACCGCCGGATTGACCCAGCCGACTGTGCTTGAGAGTTGCCAGAAGGCGAGAAAGCCGAGCACCAGGCCATAACGCGCGACGATCGAGCCAAGCAAGGCGCGCCAGCGCGAGGCAATCGCCGGGATTGCCGTGGAATGCCCCTCAGCGCGGCCGAGCCCAAAGCCTGCCGCAAGCGACGTGTTGACGTGTTCGTAGGACATGATCGCACCTCACTCTGCTGCCTGGACGGCCGTTCGCGCGGCGGCCCAGCGGTTGACGGGAACGGGCAGGCCGAGATTTTCCCGGAGCGTCCTGCCCTCGTAGGCGGTGCGGAAAAGGCCACGGCGCTGCAGTTCCGGGATGACCAGCTCGACGAAATCGTCGAGGGCCGTCGGGAACCAGGGCGGCAGGATATTGAAGCCATCGGCCGCTTCGTTTTCGAACCACTCCTGCAGGGTGTCGGCGACCTGCTCCGCGGTTCCGACGATCGTGTAATGGCCGCGCGCCGAAGCGATCCATTGATAGAGCTGGCGGATGCTGAAGTTGTTTTCGTCGGCGATCTGGCGGATCAGCGCCTGCCGGCTCTTCATGCCCTCGGTCGGCGGTGCCGGCGGCAGCGGCCCATCGAGATCGTAGCCATGCAGATCAAGCGTGCCGCCGGTCAGGCCATTGAGCAGGCCGATGCCGTCCTCCTCGACGATAAGCGAAGTGAGGCGATCATATTTCTCGCGCGCTTCGGCCTCCGTTCTGCCTACGAACGGAGAGACGCCCGGCATGACCAGAATGTGGTCCGGGTTGCGGCCAAGTCCCCGGGCGCGGGCCTTGATGTCACGGTAGAATTCCTGCGCTGTCTCTATGTGCTGGTGGGCGGTGAAGATCACCTCTGCCGTTGCGGCTGCCAGCCCGCGGCCGTCATCGGACTGGCCTGCCTGTACGATCACAGGGTGGCCCTGAGGAGAGCGCGAGATGTTGAGCGGGCCGCGCACTTTGAAATGTTCGCCGCGATGGTCGGTGTCGTGCAGCTTAGTCGGATCGAAGAAGACGCCCGTTTCCTTGTCGCGAATGAAGGCGTCGTCCTCGAAGCTGTCCCAGAGTTTCCTGACCACCTCGACATGCTCGGCGGCGCGCCGATAGCGCTCGGCATGCGGAAGCTGGGTATCGCGATTGAAATTCTGCGCCGTCGGGTCGCCGGTTGTCGTCACCACGTTCCATCCGGCGCGACCGCCGGAGATCAGGTCGAGCGAGGCGAACTTGCGCGCCGTGGTGTAGGGCTCTTCATAGGTCGTCGACGACGTAGCGATGAAGCCGAGATGTGTGGTCAGTGGCGCAAGTGCCGAGAACAGGGTCACGGGCTCGAAGCCCGCCACTCGGGCGTTGCCGCCTTCACGCGCACCGCCGAAGCCGATCGCCAGCCCATCGGCCAGAAAATAGGCGTCGAACAGACCACGTTCTGCCGTCAGCGCCAGTTGCTTGTGAAACTCGAAACTGGTGGCCCCGTCGGCTGGCTGGTCAGGGTGGCGCCAGGCGGCGATATGTTGTCCACCGCCGGGAAGAAATGCTCCAAGCCGGATCTTGCGTGTCATCTCAATCCTCTCCTCTTCTCGCTGCAAATGCGTTGCGCGACCGGATGAAGGATCGCCTGAAGCCAGACCCAGATCTCGGGCACGTCATACAGACAAGTTACATTATCCATTATATTTATAGAGAAAGAGTATTTCCCTCGCGCCGGAAGCAAGTGAAATGATTTTCGACACAGACGCAGAAAGCGGGATCAGTCGCCGCAGCCCCGGGACTGAATGCGCGTCAAAGGAAGTCGGTCGGCGTGACCTTGCTGCGCGAACGAGCCGAGGAATCAGCGGAACGCGCCGCTGCGCAGGCTGCTTGGGCGCGGCTATCGTTGCTGTCCGGGCCTCGGCTACGCACTTGAGCAACCCAGGAAATTTGCCGGAGAAATTATTCCACTCTGAGTGGTTTTCGAGACAAAGAGTTTCTTACCCCGAACCGGACACTCGACTATTTTTCGAGCACGTGCGGCGGCCATGGCCCAAAATTTCGGCCGCCAGCCATCCAATGAGAGTGCAAGACGTGTCGCAAGCAACCACCAAATCCTCACCGAAACCGATTTACGCCTCCTTCGGTTTCCAAGTCCTGGCCGCCATGATCATCGGCCTGCTACTGGGCCTGATCGCCCGCAACATGGGCGTCGATGCCGCCGGTAATGCCAATTGGCTGACCGTTACTCTCCAGACGGTCGGCTCGATCTTCGTCCAGCTCCTTCGCGCGCTCGTGCCGCCGCTCGTCTTCACCGCGATCGTCGCCTCGATTGCCAATCTCGCGACACTGCAGAATGCCGCGAAACTCGTCTGGCAGACGCTGCTCTGGTTCGCGATCACCTCGCTGATTGCCGTTGTCATCGGCATCGCACTCGGCCTGATCCTTCAGCCGGGCGTCGGCTCGGCCGTGTCACAGGAAGCTGCCAAGGCGCCCTCCTACTCCGGCTCCTGGCTAGATTTCCTGAAGGGTCTCGTGCCTGCCAATGTACTCGGCCTCGAGGCCAGCACCAAGATCACCGAAGGTAGCGCGAGCACCTCGCTCAATTTCAATGTGCTGCAAATCCTGGTCGTTTCGATCGCCGTTGGCGCAGCCGCGCTGAAGGTCGGTGACGCCGCCAAGCCGTTCCTTGCCCTCAACCAGTCGCTGCTGGCAGTCGTCCGCAAGATCCTCTGGTGGGTTATCCGCCTGACGCCGATCGGCACGATCGGCCTGCTCGGCCGCGCCGTTGCGCAATACGGCTGGGAAACGCTGGCGCAGCTTGGCTGGTATGCCGCCGCCATCTATATCGGCCTCGCTATCGTGCTCTTTGTCGTCTATCCGGCACTGCTCGTCGGCCACGGCCTGAAGCCTTCGCGCTTCTTTGCCGGCGCCTGGCCGGCCATCCAGCTCGCCTTCGTCTCGCGCTCCTCTGTCGGCACCCTGCCCATCACCGAGACCGTGACCGAAAAGAGCCTTGGCGTGCCGCGCGAATACGCCGCCTTCGCCGTGCCGCTCGGCGCAACCACCAAGATGGACGGCTGCGCCGCGATCTATCCGGCAATCTCGGCGATCTTCATCGCACAGTTCTTCGGCCTGCCGCTCGGGATCCAGGAATATGTGCTGATCGTCTTCGTCTCGGTGCTCGGCTCGGCAGCAACGGCCGGCCTGACCGGCGCGACCGTCATGCTGACATTGACCCTTTCGACACTCGGCCTGCCGCTCGAAGGCGTCGGGTTGCTGCTCGCCATCGACCCGATCCTCGACATGGGCCGTACGGCGGTCAATGTCGCCGGCCAGGCGCTGGTGCCGACAATCGTCTCCAAACGCGAGGGGATTCTCGACGAGACCATCTACAACGGTGACAAGGCCGTCGACGACCTCGAGCCGCTCGCGGCGGCCGCCCGCGCAGCCTAACGCTATTACAGCGCCGCGCGTCTTTTCGGACGCGCAAGGGTCGCTGTACGAATTTGATTTGCTGCATGTCTTTGTCCTTAAATCGGAGTCGATTCAAGGAGACATGCAGTGGGGAAGAACATGCGGGTCACGACCGCCCGCATGTGCCCGCTCGACAAGGTGTACGGCCACCATCGGTCAAGCGACGCCTGCAAGACGTCTGTTGGCAGCGGGCTGCAAATCCCCTTCCGCCGATCCGAGCTTGCACAAGCAAGCCAAGAGGCGGATCTTTTACCGAGACTATTGAATGACTGGCCGGGTCATGTGCGCGGCCTGCGCCTTGCTCAAGCATTGCCGCCGGCGTCCTGCGTCGTCCGGCTCTGAAGAGGACCGGCGATGTCTCTCACCGAATTCCACCTTGTCACCCAATGGGCCATCGATGCGCCGGTGGAGGATGTCTGGCGGGAACTGAGCACGCCGGAGGCCTGGCCCGAATGGTGGCCCTCGGTCAAGCGGGTCTCCCTCCTGCGTGAGGGAGATGAGCACGGCGTCGGCGCGGTTCGTCGCCTGGAATGGGTGACGGCTTTGCCCTATGAACTGGCCTTTGACATGGAGACAGTGAAGGTTGAGCCGCTATCGCTCATCGAAGGCAGGGCCTCCGGAGAATTGGAGGGTATCGGCCGTTGGACGCTCCAAAGCGACGGCCCCCGCTGCCAGGTGCGTTACGACTGGATCGTCAAGATCACCAAACCTTGGATGATCAGGCTTTCGTTCGTCCTGAAACCCGTGTTCCGCTGGAACCACGGCGTGGTGATGGAACGTGGCCGACGCGGCCTCCAGCATCGCCTGGCCGGTAGCGGCTGACAAAAAAGAGCCCCGCGCGATGGCGGGGCAGTCGCGCATCCCCAGCTTTAAGGATGCGAGGGAACTGTGGGTCCGGTAGGGACCGAGGCGCCGCTCTTTGGAGAGCAACGCATCGGCAAGCCTTTCCCGGCTCTATGCGGCCGACACCTCCTGCTGAAGGAGAGCCGATCGCTTACCGCGATGAAGATCCGCCGCGAAGGTGCAGGCCGCCGTATGACCCGGCGAAAGCACACGGGATGGTGGCAGCGCCTTGGCACAATCGTCGACGGCAAGAGGGCAGCGCGTTCGGAACCGGCAGCCGGACGGCGGATTTGTCGGGCTTGGCACCTCCCCGATCATCAGCGGTCCCCTGCGGTTCTTTTCGATCCGGGGATCCACCTCGGGAGCCGAAGCCAGCAGCATCTGCGAATAGGGGTGGCTCGGACGGTCGTAAAGCTCCTGGGACGGCCCATGTTCGACGATCTTGCCGAGATACATGACGTAGACGCGTGAGGCCGCCTGCCGCACCAGCGCAAGATCATGGGCAATGAAAAGACATGCGACGCCGAGATCCTTCTGCAAGCGCAGGAAGAGGTTCATCACCTGCGCCCGGATCGAAAGATCAAGGGCGCTCACGGGCTCGTCGCAGATCAGCACCCGCGGGTTCACGGCGAGCGATCTCGCAATCGCCACGCGCTGGCGCTGACCTCCCGAAAGCTCGCGCGTATGACGGTCCCTGACCGCAGATGCGAGACCCACCTGATCCAGGAGTTCTTTCGTACGACGATCGCGCTCTTCCGGTGACCGGGTGCCGGCGATCACGAGCGCTTCGTCGATCGCCTCGCCCACCGTCTGACGATCGTTGAGCGACGAATAGGGATCCTGAAAGACGTATTGCAGCGCCCGGCGGCTGTCACGCAGGGCAGCTCCGGAGAGGGCGCTGAGATCGACGCCGTCGAGCAGAACGCGGCCACTGCTTGCCTTCTCGAGCCCGACGATGGTGCGCCCGAGGGTCGACTTGCCACAGCCGGATTCACCGACCAAGCCGACGATCTCGCCTGGATAGAGTTCGATCGAGACGTCGTCGACGGCATGCACATATTTGCCCCGCTGAACGCTCTTGAAGCGCGTCTGCAGGTTTTCGACTTTGAGAACGGGGGCTTGTGTCATGCGGCAGCCTTTCCTTGATTGACGACGGGGCAAGCCACGAGAACGGCGCTGTCGTCGGACCGGACCAGCGGCGGGCGGCTGTCGCCGCATGCCTCAACGGCCAGTTCGCAGCGCGGCGCAAGGGCACAGCCCTTGATCGGTGCACCGAGCGTCGGCGGGATGCCGGGAAGCCCCCGGAACTGCGAACCGATCGGGTCCTCCCGCCTCGGGATCGCGTTGATCAGGCCCCGGGTGTAGGGGTGACGCGGGCTCACCAGAACCTTGTCCACCGGACCACATTCTGCGGCGCGCGCGGCATACATGACGACGATGTTGTCGGCCGCGCCCGCCACGACGCCCATGTCGTGGGTAATCAGCACCATCGCCATGTTCAGCCGACGCTGCACGTCCTTCAGCAATCGCAGGATCTGCGCCTGTACCGTGACGTCGAGTGCGGTCGTCGGCTCGTCGGCAATCAACAGCTTCGGTTCGCCGGCAAGCGCAATGGCAATGACGATGCGTTGCCGTAAGCCGCCGGAGAGCTCATGCGGATATTGCCGGAGCCGTGCCATGGGATCGGATATGCCGACGAGCTTCACCAGTTCCAACGCCCGCGCTTCCGCGGCCCTCGGCGTCATCTCCAGATGCAGTTCGGCCATCTCGGCAATCTGCCGCCCGATCCGACGCACCGGGTTGAGGGCGCTCATCGGGTCCTGGAAGATGAAGCCGACGGACTTGCCACGCAGCTTCTGGATCTCTGCTTCGGGCAAGCCGATCAGTTCGCGGCCCTCCAGCTTGACAGAACCGGAGAGCATCGTCGTCACGCCTGTTGGCATCAGGCCGAGCGGTGCGAAGTTCATCACCGTCTTGCCGCTGCCGCTTTCGCCGACGATGGCGAGACACTCACCCTGGCGGACCGAATAGCTGACGCCGTCGACGGGGCGAACCGCCGATTTCGCAGTCAGCAAATTGACGGTCAGATTGCTGACGTTCAGGAGGGGTTCGTCATGCATCGGAATTCTCCTTGCCCCAGCTTGCGACCTCGGCACGACGGATTGCCAGCATGCGCCGGGTGAGCGGTTTCGGAATGCGGTTGAGCGCGATGGATTCCCCAAGCGTGTTGAAGCCGATAACGGCGGCCGTGAGGGCGAGGCCCGGCAGCAGAACCTGGCGCGGGTCGGATTCGAGATAGGGCAGCGCATCCACGAGCATCTGACCCCATTCCGGCGTCGGCGGCTGGATGCCGAGACCGAGGAAGCTCAGCGTCGCGACGGCGAGTGCGGCGGTGCCAGCATCGGCCGTCGCATAGACCATCACCGAGCCGATCGTGCCAGGCAGAAGGTGGCCGAAATAGATGCGCCAGGGGCTGGCGCCCAGTACCCGCAAGGCTTCGATATGCGGCTTGCTCATGATGCTGACGGCAACCGCGCGGCTGATGCGGCCGCTCATCGGCCACCAGGCGAGCGCCAGCGCCAGCACCATCGTCCAGTATCCAGGGCCGACAATGCCGATCACCGCCAGCGAGATGATCAGGCTCGGCACGGATAGGCCGACATCGACGACGCGCATAAGGAGGTCGTCGACCCAGCCGCGATGATAACCGGCGATCGTTCCGAGCAGGATGCCGATGGTCATGGCGACGCCGAGAACGGAACCGACGCTGACGAGCGAGGTGTTTGCGGCGATGATCAAGCGGCTGAAGGTATCGCGTCCGAGGTGATCGGTTCCGAGCCAGTGGGCGGCGGACGGGCCAAGTCCAGCGTCCAGCAGGTTCTGAGTGCTCGGATCCTGGGGTGCAAGCCAGGGCGCGAAGGTTCCCAGAGCAACGAAGAGGCCGATGGTGATCAGCGCCGCGCGCGGCATTTTGTTCAACCGGGCCAGAATGGGATTGAGCATGTTCATGGTCAGCTCCATTGGCGGCGGATGCGCGGATCGGTCAGCAGGACTGCCAGATCGACGACCAGGTTCACCACGATGAAGAAAGTGAGAAAGATGAGCAGGCACGCCTGCACCACCATGAAATCACGGAAGCGTACGCCAGCGAGGAAGTAGTCCCCCACGCCCTGCCAGGCGAACAACGGCTCGACGATGATTGCCGTCGCGGTCATCAAGCCGACCTGGGTGCCGAGCGCGTTGATGAAGATCGGCGTGATGTTGGGCAACGCTTCGCGGAATAATATGGCGGTGCGACCGAGACCCTTGCTCTTTGCGGTCAGAACGAAGGGGCTGGTCATCGCCTCTTCCAGGCCCACCCGCACAACGCGACTGAGTACGGCCGCTGGCAAGACCGCGATAGTGAGCCAAGGCAGGATCCAGCTTTTCGGACCCTCGAAACCGAACGAGGGCAGGAGCTGCAAGGTGACGGAAAAGGCGTAGATCATCAGAGCGCCGACGAAGAACGTCGGTGTGGACGCGCCAAGGAGCGCCAGACCGCGCGAGACGCGGTCCGGCAGTCTGTAGGGCCAGAAGGCACCGAGAAATCCCAGAGCCATGCTGATGAGGGTGGCGATCACGGCCGAACCCGCAATCAGCGTTCCGGTCACGAGCATCCGGTTTGCGAGATCCGCACTGACGTCCTGACCGGTTCTATAGGAGATACCGAAATCTCCGCGAACAGCGTCACCAAGCCAATCCACGTAGCGCATCAGCAGTGGCTTGTTCAGTCCAATCTCTTCCTCAACCTGTTCAACGTAACCAGGCGTGGCGACGGCTCCCCGCAGTTCGGCAATCAGGACGGCAACATTGCCGGGTGCCGACACGACGAGTGTGAAGCAAACCAGGGACGCCATGAACAAAAGGACCAGGGAGTGCTTCAGCCGCTTGCTGATGAAGTGGATCAAGGCACCCTCCCGCTATTCGGCCAATACGATGTTTTCATAAGGCATGTCATATTCGGTGACCGGACTGCCAAAGCCCTGGACTCGCTTGGAATGCGCCCAGATGCTCGGCACGTAGACCAGCGGCGCAATCGCGTCATTGTCCCTGAGCCAGTCAAAGACCTTCTGAATGGTCGGCTGGATCTGGTCGCCGGTCGCAGCCATCGCCGCATTGATCAACGGGTCCAGGTTGGTCGGATCGGTGACCAGCTTGCCCTCGACGTCATTCTTGAAAGTCGACAGGCACAGCCCGACAATCGAGCCGAACGGATCGTAAGGCGCGCCATAGGTCAGGAAGAAGCCGAGATCGTACTTCTGCTCCAGCATGTCGGTGTGTTTGGAGGCATGGTCGACCGAGCGGATCACCAGGTCGATGCCGATCTCCTTCATCTCCGACTGGATGACTTCGGCGATCACGCGCGATCCCGGCACCGCATCCGGGCTGACGACCAGTTCGAGCGTCAGCGGTTTGCCGTTCTTCGATCGGATGGGGTTTCCCGTCCAGCCGGCCTTTTCGAGCAGCGCCGATGCAGCCGCGACGTCGCGGACGGGCGCATCATATTGCGTCCCGGCATAGGGCAGAGCGGCGGAGAACATGTTGCCGGCGGGCTTGGCGTAGCCGTGGTAGAGCACCTTGGAGATCGCCGCGCGGTCGATGCCCATGCTGACGGCCTTGCGCACCTGCGGGTCCTTGAGCGCCTCGGCACGGTCGGGGTTGAACGCCATCACCAGCGTGACGTTGCCCGGATCGACAACGACGTTGAAGCCGGCTGACTCGAGTTGCTTGCCCTCCTCTGGGGTCAATGGCGCGATCCAGAAACCGCCGATGAGATCGATCTCGCCGGCACGCAACGCCGCAACCCGCGACCGCGCATCGGGGATGACCTTGGCCTCGAGACGCTCATAAGTCGGCTTGTCGCCCCAATAGCCGTCATAGTGTTCGAAGACACTCTGGGCGTCGTCGGCGCTAATCTGGACCCACGGTCCCGTTCCGACCGGATCCTTGAACTTGCCGTCGGCGCCAACCGATTTGGGCGAAAGGAAGCGCGTCGGTCGCGTGTAGGAAAGCTCCTGCATCAGCGCGAGGACCGGCTCCTTGAAATGCAGGGTGATGTGGTAGTCGTCGACAACGTCCAGCGACTGGAAGTGCTTGGAGCAATTCATCCAGCTGAACTGGTCGAGACCCATCCAGCGCTCGAGGTTCCACTTGCACGCGGCGGCATCGAACTTGGTGCCGTCCTGGAACGTCACACCTTGGCGCAACGTCAGATGCAGCGTCTTGCCGCCGTCCTCGATCTTCCAGTCGGTTGCAAGGCACGGCTCGATCTGGCCACCCTTGCCATATTTCACGAGCGGTTCGAACATCAGGTCCTGGATCGCCCAGATGGCGTAGTGGCTCTGCGGATCGAGGTTGCCGGCGGGCTTGGCGATGGCGACCCGGAGCGTGCCGGCCGCTCCCTGCGCATAGGCGATCTTCGACAAAGCACCCTGCGCGATGGCCAAACCGATAGCGCCGGCCGCCCCTTGCAGGAACGTACGTCTCTTCACTGACATGGATTTTCTCCTCCTTTTTGGCGCTCCTCGCGCCGTCGACACAATCGGCCTCCACACCGTTTTGTATAGACAAAAAGACTCTCTCATGTATGCAATCTGGCGTCAATATCGTATTTTATATTGAAGACACGTTTGAACATTGAGTGAAAATTCGCCGATTACGATGGCCCGAAATGGCTACGAAAGTGCCATCTCCCGACGCTTGCCGAAGCAAGACCTCGGCAATGCTGCGGGTACGAAGCGGCCAAATCGACCCTGATCAGCAAAAGATGCCCGAAGGGGACTGCCCTACAATTGCATACAATGTGAGAACGACCGCTTCGTTCACCGGCAAGCTCGCGCGAGATTGAACGGGCCGAGCAAGCTGGCGCCTCAACTGCCCCAACCAGCCATTGCCTGAAATATCCCCACGAAGCCGTCGCCCATGTCGCGCAAGGCACGCGCTGCGAAAAGGAATGTTACCGGATGACCCGCGGCACCAATCTGGTCTCTCCGACCTTTGGTCGCTTGCATCGGCGTCATGGCTTTCGCCGATCGCTGCCTGAAGTCGCGATATGATGCAGCGGAGTGTCGGTTGTCACTACTGCATGTCTCCTAAATCGACCTCGATTTACCAACGGAAACATGCAGAAAATCAAAATTCTACAGTGACCTTTGCGCGTCTGGTCCGATGCGCGGCGCTGTAGCCGCCGGCATTCGGCAGCAGTTGCCGAGTGTCGGGGATAGAGCGTCCCAACGGGCCACCCCGGAGGAGCGCGGTCAGGCACAAGTCTCCCGTCTCAATATCGTGATCATCGGAAGACAGCAGCAGTTTGTGCGGCTGACCTTTCCTGCATAAACTGCAGCGCCGGCGCACCGCTTGTTGTCGCGAGTTCGATCATGGCCGACTGAAATCTCCGCAGCGGCCTCACCACCTATTCCAAAGCAGCGCGGCTCCCGGCAAAGGACAGAATCGCCGCGTCGGCGATCTCCGCAAAGCGGGCGCTTGGCCCTTCGGCGCCGCTGCTTTGCTGAGCGGCGCGCGCGCCCTCGATCAAAAGCAGCAGCGTGTCGCAAAGCAGGTCCGCATCGGCGATGCCGGCCCTGCGGCAAAGCCCCACGACACGGTCACGCTGCGCATCCTTGAACATCCGGATGACCGAGCGCCCGGGATGATCCTCGTCCGTAAGCTGGACGGCGGCGTTCATCAATTCGCAGTGGCAATTGTCGTCACCGAGATGCTCGGCAATCCGCCGGACCCAGGCCCTGAGCTGTTCCATCCCGTCGCCGGGATACGCGTCTTCCAGTTCGCGCCAGAAGTGGTCCATCTCCATTCCCGCGTGGCGGAGGCATTCGACGATCAACTCGTCTTTCGAATTGAAGTGGCGGTAGAGTGTCATCTTGTTGCTGCCGGCGGCATCGGCGATCGCATCGACGCCGGTCCCGCGAATGCCGTGCCGGCGGAAGAGGTCACGCGCAGCCGCGACGATACGATCGCGTGGCGAACGACGTGATGGCTTGCAGGTATCCGTTGTCATCGCACTGGCCCGGCGTGGTCGGCGGGGAAAATCTTGCCCCTTGACGCCCTGGCATTGGTCGATAACATGCAGCGATGTTACCGACCAGTAACATTTTCGCCAGCGCGGCACGTCGAGGAATGGCCGCTTGCCGCAAAGGCCCTTTCAGAGACGGCGGTAACCGAAAATAATTCTAGCGCAGTGTCGGCGGGCGCGGTCGTCAGACGTCTTCTATCCAGAGCGCACACCGAAGAGACTTTTAAAATTCGATAACGCTCGTGATTTGGGTCGATCCGGCCCATCATGATCTCGTGCTGGAGCCTGACAATGCGCATGCTGGATGGGCTTAAGGCTGGAAAATACGTCGCTGACCTGATGGTCTGCGTGGCAGGCGCGCGCGTGACCGGTTTCAAAACGTTCCGACTTGCCGCCCGACGGGCTGGCGGCGCTCCAAAAGGATCGATCCTGCCATGATCGACTTCTTCATTCACCGGCCGATCTTCGCATCGGCGATAGCGATCATCATGACGCTCGCTGGCGGCATCTGCTATTTCCTGCTGCCGATCTCGCAGTTTCCCGACGTGACGCCGCCGCAGATCGTCGTCGCCGCCAATTATCCGGGTGCCAGCGCCCAGGTGGTTGCCGACACGGTGACGACGCCGCTCGAACAGCAGATCAACGGCGTGCCGGGCATGCTCTACATGACCTCGACGAGTTCGAACGACGGTTCGTCGCGGATCATCATCTCATTCGAGGTGGGCTATCCGATCGACGTCGCGGCGCTCGACGTGCAGAACCGCGTCTCGCAGGCGGCATCCTCGCTTCCCGCGCTCGTCAACCAGACCGGCGTCACCATCGCCAAGCAGATCCCCAATTTCACCGTGCTGGTGAGCCTGGATTCGCCGGACAATTCGGTCGATTTCGCCTCGGTCAGCAACTACGCCTACCTGCAGATACTCGATCCACTGAAGCGCCTGCCCGGCATCGGCGACGTCCAGCTTTTCGGCGAGCGCCGTTATTCGATGCGCGTCTGGCTCGATCCCGACCGCATGGCCAATCTCGGCATCACTGCCGTCGACGTCCAGAACGTCATCGCCGAGCAGAACATCCAGGTCGCGGGCGGCAAGGTCGGGCAATCGCCGGCGCCAGCCGGCACGCCTTTCGAGATGCAGATCAATGCGCTCGGCCGGTTGAGCGACCCCTCGCAGTTCGGCGATATCGTGCTGCGGGCCGACCAGACGACCGGGGCGACGACCAGGCTGCGCGATGTGGCGCGCATCGAACTCGGGGCACTGCTCTATTCGTCCTCCGTCACCTTCAACGGCAAGGAGAGCGTGGTGCTTGCCGTGTTCCAGGCGCCGGGTTCCAACGCGCTCGATCTGCAGAGCCGCGTGCAGGCGAAAATGGACGAGCTTTCGCAGCGCTTCCCCGCAGGCATCGCCTATCACATGTTCTACGACACCACGCGGTTCGTCTCGGCGGCGATGAAGGACGTCGTCTTCACGCTGCTCGAGGCCCTGGCCCTCGTCGTTTTCGTCGTCTTCCTCTTCCTGCAGAGCCTGCGCACCACGATCATCCCGACGATCGCCATTCCAGTCTCGCTGATCGCGACCCTCGTCGTCATGTATCTGCTGGGCTTCTCGCTGAACATGCTGAGCCTGCTCGGCATGGTGCTCGCCATCGGCCTCGTGGTGGATGATGCGATCGTCGTCGTCGAAAACGTCGAAAGGCAGTTGGAGTCCGGCCTGCCGCCGCTTGCCGCCACACGCAAGGCCATGCAGGAGGTGACGGGTCCGATCATCGCGACGACGGCCGTGCTTCTCGCCGTCTTTGTGCCGGTTGCCTTCATTCCGGGCGTCGCCGGTAGCCTTTACAATCAGTTCGCCTTGACGGTCGCGATTTCGGTGGCTTTCTCCGCCTTCAATTCGCTGACCCTCAGCCCGGCGTTGAGCGCCGCCTTTTTGCGCTATCGCGGCGAACCGCGCTTTGCACCGTTCCGCTGGTTCAACACCGGCTTCCATGCGTTGTCGCACGGCTATGCGCGCAGCGTCGCCGGGCTCGTGCGCTGGCATTGGGCACTGTTTGCCCTCTTCCTGCTGGCGATCGGCTCCACCTACGCGCTATGGCAGCGCACCCCGTCGACCTTCCTGCCGGTCGAGGACCAGGGCTATTTCTTCGTGGTCATCCAGCTTCCGGATGGCGCCTCGCTCGAACGCACCGAGGCCGTCGCGCAGCGATCCGAGGAAATCCTCCGCGGCACCGCAGGCGTCGATTTCGTCGGTTCCGTCGTCGGCTTCAATTTCCTGTCCTTCGCCGCCCAATCGAACTCCGCCGTGCAATTCGCCGTGCTGAAACCATGGGACGAGCGGCCGCCGGAACAGGGCGCCTCGGCGCTCCGCCAGGCCGTGCAGCCGCAGCTCCTGCAGATCCCGGACGCCCTCGTGCTCGCCTTCGATCCGCCATCGATCCAGGGCCTTGGCGCTACGGGCGGTTTCGAATTTCAGGTGGAGGACCTGGGCGGACGCAGCGCCCAAGCGCTGAACGACGCAACGCAGGCACTGATTGCCGAGGCGCGCAAGCAGCCCGAGATCAACCCCTATCAGCTCTTCACCACCTTCAGCACGTCGAGCCCGCAATTCGACTATGACCTCGACCGCGACAAGGCAAAGCTCCTCGGGCTCACTTTGCCTGATATCTTCAACACGCTGCAGATCTATTTCGGCTCGCTCTATGTCAACGACTTCAACCTCTTCGGCCGCACGTTCCGCGTGACGCTGCAGGCCGACCAGGCCGCCCGGGCTTCGGCCACGGATCTTTCGCGCCTTTATGTGCGCAACACCCGGGGTGAAATGGTGCCGCTCAACACGCTTGGGACCTTCAGGCCGACGGTCGGCCCCGAGACCGTCACCCACTACAACAACTACCCGTCGGCGCTGATCAACGGTGCGGCAGCGCCCGGCTTCAGCTCTAGCCAGGCAGTGGCGGCAATGGAGCGCGTTGCCCGTACGACGCTGCCGCGGGACTACACATTCGAGTGGACCGGCATTACCTATCAGGAGATCCGGGCAGGCTCGATCGCCGCGCTCGTCTTTGCGCTCGCACTCGTCTTCTGCTTCCTGATCCTGGCCGCCCAGTATGAAAGCTGGTCGATGCCGTTCATGGTGCTGCTTTCGGTGCCGCTCGCGCTCCTGGGCGCGCTTTCGGCGCTGTGGCTGCGCGGAATGCAGATCGACGTCTATTCGCAGATCGGTTTCGTGATGCTGGTAGGACTTGCTGCCAAGAATGCCATCCTGATCGTCGAATTCGCCCGTCGCCGGCGCGAGGAAGGGCTGGATGTGGTCGCCGCGGCTGCGGAAGCAGCGCGCCTGCGCCTACGGCCGATCCTGATGACGGCCTTCGCCTTCATCCTCGGCGTGCTGCCGCTGATGTACGCCAGGGGCGCGGGGGCCGCCAGCCGCCAGTCGATCGGCACCACGGTCTTCGGCGGTATGCTGGCGGCGACCATTCTCACACTCATTTTCGTCCCGGTCTTCTACGCGGTCATCGAGCAATGGCGGGAGGGGGTCTCGTCAAAGCCCGTGGGTGCGAGCCAAGAGCCGGAGGCGGCGGAATAGGAATTGGAGCCTGAGATGCGTGGTTCGAAACTGGTCCTTGCCGCAGCGGTCGTGAGTGCCGCCCTCGTCGCGGCCTATCATTACAAGAACGGGGGCTTTGAGATCAAAGGCGGCGATGCCGGCGCAGCGGTGGGGCCGCCGCAGCAGGCGATGCCCGTTCCCGTCGCGTCGGTCGTCAAAAAGACGGTCCCGATCTATTTCGACTATTCAGCGCGCACCGAGGCGATCCGCAACGTGACGCTTCGCGCCAAAATCACCGGCTATATCGAGTCACAGGCGGTACCTGACGGCGCGGACGTCAAGCAAGGCGACCTTCTCTACCGGATCGACGCCCGCGATTACCGCGCGCAACTCGATCAGGCAAAGGCCCAGGTCGAACGCGATGAGGCATCGCTTGCCTACCTTCGTTCCAATCTCACGCGCGGCAACGAGCTCGCGACCACAGGCTATCTCGACAAAGACAGTTTCGACCAGCGCCAGAGTGCCGTGCATCAGGCGGAGGCGGCGCTCGCCATGTCGCGGGCGGCGGTTCGCACCGCGGAGATCAACCTCGATTACACCGAGATCCACGCTCCCTTCGCCGGCCGCCTGGGCCGCAACCAGGCACCGGAGGGTACGCTGGTCAGCAACACGACCGGAACTCCGCTCAACAACCTGGTGCAGCTTTCGCCGATCTACGTCTCGTTCAACCCGAGCGAATCCGAGCTCGCCGACATCCAGCAGGCTCGGACGAAAGGCAAGGTGGAGGCCGAAGTGCTTCTGCCCGGCGATACCGAGCCGCGCTATCGCGGCGACCTCAGCTTCATCAACAACTCGGTCGAGGGCAATACCGGGACGGTCGTGGCGCGCGTGACGATCGACAACACGGACCTGACCCTGCTCCCAGGCCAATATGTCCGCGTGCGGCTAAAGATCAGGGATGAGCAGAACGTGCTGATGGTGCCGGAAACGGCGCTCGGTTCGAGCCAGCTCGGCAAATACGTCTATGTCGTCGGCAAGGGCGACACGGTCGAACAGCGGCTGGTCTCCCTTGGCCCGACGAGCGGCAGCCTCATCGGCCTGACGTCGGGGGTTTCGGAGGGCGATCGGGTGATCGCCGGAAACCTGCAGAAGATCTTCCCCGGCGCTCCGGTCAAGCCGATGCCTGCGGAGCAGGCGCAGAAGTAGCGTTCCCTCCACGACCTGCGGGAGCCGGTGCCGGTATTTCGCCGAGCGCTACAATGCCGACGAAGGCCGTCATACCTACAGCGCCGCGCGTCTTATCAGACGCGCAAAGGTCGCTGTAGCACTTTGATTTGCTGCATGTCTTCGTCCTTAAATCGAGGTCGATTTAAGGAGACATGCAGTACGCGTCGGCGGCGGATGTCACGCCGGATGCGCTTTTGCCGATGTGTCTGATCGGGGAGAGTGGTCAGCTGCTGCCGCCGTCGCGGCCGAGCCATGGATCCGGCCCGGGATCTCGCCCCGACGCGACCTGCCCCAAGCGCTCCAGATAGTGCGCCCAACCTTCCGCATGGCCGGCGCATTGCTCGGAATTGGGCAATCCCGTGTGGGTGAGACGCAGCAACGTTCCATCCGGTTGTTCGATCAGGTCGATCTCGACCAGACTGGAACCGGGCGGGACGATGTCGCTGCCCTCCCAGCCGAAGCTGTAGGCGAGCCGATGCACCGGCACCACCTCACGGAAGGATCCGCGAGCAAACCGAGCGCCGGTCACGTTGACGAGGTAGAGACCGCCGGGCTCCGCCTTGGTATCGGCTTCCGTTCCCATCCAGCGGAGGATCTTCTCCGGATCGGTCAGGAGAGCGAAGACGGCGGCAGGCGGTGCCTGAATATGCGTTTCGCGGCGGACGACGAGGGCTTCCTGCATCGGTCTTCCCTTTGCTGTTTGGCCTGCCCGCCGGTTCTTAAGAGAGGAAGCACGGAACCCGGGCTGCTGCGATCATAGACCCGCGCGGCCAATGGCGCCACCGGTATGGCTCTTGCCCGAACGGGTCCCGGCGCTATCATTCCGGCATGGATTTGTCCGCACCCCTCGCCTGGCTGGTGGATGAAGCGAGCGCCGCGCCTGAACCGGACCGTTTCCTGGCGCAGCTTGGACGTCTGCTTGTCGCCGACGAACTGCCGCTTGCCGGCGGTGCGCTCACCCTTTCCGTGCCGCACCCGATCATCGCTCGCCGTAGCTGGTTGTGGCGGGCAGAGACTGGCGTGGTGATCGAGAGCCTGGGCTTTGCGGGTGCAGTCTCCGATCGGGCAGGTCAAGATTGGCTGACCGGGCTGGGGCCGGTGCTGGAACAATCGACCGGTTCGGGAACGGAGCGGGCGATGCTCGGCTGGGCCGGCACCCGCCCTTTCGACCCGGCCGAGACGGCAAAGCTTCGTCAGGTCGCCCGCTTCGCCGCTGCCCCCTTGGCCGCTCTTGTCGAGCGGGCAGCGCTCGCTGCGCTGCTCGAAGCCTATCTCGGCCGCCGCAGCGCCGCCCGCGTCCGGGCCGGGGCGCTCACCCGCGGAACCGGGGAAACCATTCGCGCAGTATTGTTTTACGCCGACCTGCGCAATTTCACCGTTCTGTCCGAAGCGACGGAACCCGCTTTGGTGATCGCGGCACTCGACGCCTGGTTCGATCGCGTGGCCGGCGCGATCCATGCCTTCGGCGGCGAGGTGCTGAAATTCATCGGCGATGGCGTCCTGGCGATTTTTCCGGTCACTGGTTCGCCGACCGAAGCCTGTGATGCGGCTTTGCGCGCGGTCACGGCCGCTCGCGCCGGCATGGCGCATCTCGATCAGACGCGGCAGGCCGAGGGTCTGGCGCCGCTCTCCTTCGGCGTGGCCCTGCATCTCGGCGACATTCTCTGGGGCAACATCGGCGCAGCCGACCGGCTCGATTTCACCGCCATCGGTTCGGCAGTCAATCTCGTCAGCCGCCTAGAGGGGTTGTGCCGGCCGCTCGGCCGGCCTGTGCTGGTCTCTGGCGCCGTCGCCGCAGCGACTTCGACGCCGCTCCTGCCGCTCGGCGATCACACCTTGCGCGGCATCGCGACACCTTGCGCCGTCTTCACCCTGCCGGATGCGTAGGGCCATCGTTGGGCTGCCGGTCAGAGCGCGCTCGGCGAGAGTTGACCAAACCGCCAGCGTTGTTCGTGCGCTGCCGCGGCGAGCGGCCCATGATACGTTTGAACGCAGTGCTGAAGGCGGCTTCCGAGGCGTAGCCGACTGACTGCGCGACCATTGCCACCGACTGGCCACCATCCTGTAGCTTTCGCTCTGCCAGCCGCATGCGCCATTCGGCGAGATAGCCGAGCGGGGCGATGCCTGCGACGGTCTTGAAATAGGTGGCAAAGGCCGTACGCGACATTGCCGCGGCGCGCGCCAACTCCGGCAAGTGCCAGTTGCGGGTCGGGTCGCCATGCATCAGTAAGAGCGCCGGCGCCAGCTTGGGATCGCAGGCGGCACGCAGCCAGCCGACATCGACGCCGCGCTCACGTGAAAGGTACCCCCTGAGGATCTGCAGAAACATCAGATGGGCGAGGCCCGTGCGCGCGGCATCCGCGCCGGGTGTGCTCTCCATCGTTTCCTGCACCAGTTCCCGGATCAGCCATTGCAGTTGACCCGCCCCGGCATCGTCGCTTTGCAGGTGAATAACCAGCGGCAGATTGTCGACGAGCAGCCGGCTGCTCGCAGTGCCGAGGTCGATATGGCCGCCCATGAACAGGAAATCCTCGCCCTGCCCCAGCGACGCCATGCGCTTGCCTTCGGTATAGAGATCACAGGCATCGATGGGGGAAATCCCCTCTGCGCTGGCAATCGTAAACGGAGCCGCTGCCGAAAGCAGCACGACGTCGCCGGCAGCAAGCTGCAACGGATCGCCGAGGCCATCGACAGCAAGCAGGCAGGCCCCGCGGGCAATGGCGAAGAACTTGATCTTTTCCGGCGGCGGAAAGCGGATAGCCCAATCGCCGCCGGCACTGAAACCGCCGGCATAGACCGCTCGGGCTTCGATCAGCGACAGGATGGAGGAAAGCGGATCTCGGTCCATTTCTGAACTATGGCGAAAGAACTGCGGATTCTCAAGCATTCATAATTCGTGGGATGATGAATATCTCCAGGGCGCATCAACTGGAGACCCACCATGTCCATCTTGCAAGAGCCCATCAACTCCGGCTTCACCGCCGCCTCGACCACATCGGATGTCATCCGCGGCATCGACCTCACCGGCAAGATCGCCATCGTCACGGGCGGCTATTCCGGCCTTGGCCTCGAGACTGTACGAACCTTTGCGCAGGCTGGCGCCAAAGTGGTCGTGCCGGCTCGCGACGTCGAACGCGCCCGCAAGTCGATCGCAGAGGTTGCAGCCGGGATAGAAGTGCGACCGTTGAACCTAACCGATCCGGCCTCGATCGACTCTTTCGCTGACGATTTCCTTGCCTCCGGCCTGCCGCTCCATATCCTCGTCAACAGCGCCGGTATCATGGCCGTCGATGAACTGACGCGTGACGCGCGCGGCAACGAACTGCAATTCTCTACGAACCATCTCGGCCATTTCCAACTGGTTGCGCGGCTCTGGCCGGCGATGCGGCGGGCACAAGGCGCGCGCGTCGTTTCCGTATCTTCCGCCGGGCACCGCTTTTCGCCCGTGATGTTCGACGATATCAATTTCGAGCGCCGCGCCTATGATCCGTGGCTCGCCTACGGCCAGTCGAAAACGGCGAATGTTCTCTTTGCCACGGCGCTCGACGCACGCGGCAAGGGTCACGGGATTCGTGCCTTCTCCCTGCATCCGGGCGGCATCGTCGGAACCGGGCTGACCCGCCATCTCTCGGTCGAGACTTTGCAGGCGCACGGTGCGCTGGACGACAAGGGCGAACCGATCCTCGACCCGTCGCGCGACCTGAAGACGCCGGCGCAAGGGGCCGCCACCCAGGTCTGGTGCGCGACCAGCCCGCAGCTTGACGGCAAGGGCGGGGTGTTCTGCCTGGACTCTGATATCGCCCCGCAGCTTCCCCCGAACACACCCTGGTCGATCGCGCGCCATACGACATCTGCCCGCCTCTCCGGTGTCGAGGCCTATGCCGTCGATCGAGGGGCAGCCGAGCGGCTCTGGTTCATTAGCGAGACGATGACCGGTGTGCGGCTAGGCGCCTGAAGCGCCCTCGGCGGCCACTCAAGCGGCCGTTGAGATTGCGATCACCATCTATGCTTGACGAATAGATGGTGATCGCAATATATTCTGGCTGTCGCATTTTCCTGAAGGGAGCAGGCCATGAGAGTGAGCCGCGCACAGGCGGAGGAAAACCGCCGAACGGTCATCGACGTCGCCAGTCGCCTCTTTCGGGAGAAAGGCTTCGACGGCATCGGCCTGAACGACCTGATGAAGGGCGCCGGCCTGACCCAAGGCGGCTTCTACAAGCAATTCGAATCCAAGGACGACCTCATCGTCCAGGCCTCCTCCAAGGCCTTGGAGAAGGGCGTGGCGAACTGGACCGGGGTCGTCTCCAAAGCGGTCAGCAAACCGCTTCGCGCCCTGCTCCGCTTCTACCTGTCGGATGCGCACCGCCATGAAAAGGCGGACGGATGCGCCTTGGCAGCGCTCGCGCCGGAGGCTGCCCGCCGCGGCAAGGCCCTTCGCCAGGTTTTCGAGGCCGGCGTCGAAAGCCATCTCGATATTCTCGATGGCATGATGACGCCTGCGCCGGGACAGGAGGCGCGTGACCAATCGATCGTCGCGCTCTCGACCATGGTCGGTGCACTGATGCTGTCTCGGGCCGTCGACGACGCGCAACTCTCCAATAGGTTCCTGAAGGCGGCCACGGACCATCTGTTTCCGGAACCCTCTACCGGGGACGCGTCCCAACATCTGCCTCAGTGAGCGGCGGGCACCGCACCGTCATTTTCCAGCCGGAAAGGTTTCGACATGTCCAGTCTCATTGATCCGATCGTCATCGTATCGGCGGTGCGCACGCCGCTTGGCCGCATTCTTGGCGATCTGGCACCGGCCCAGGCGAGCATACTTGGCGCCCACGTCATTCGCGCCGCACTTGAACGGGCACAACTCTCGCCCGATCGGCCGGACGAGGTGTTGATGGGTTGCGTGCTTCCCGCTGGCCAGGGACAGGCACCGGCCAGGCAGGCCGCCCGCCACGCCGGCCTGCCCGATGCCGTCGGCGCCACCACGATCAACAAGGTCTGCGGTTCCGGCATGAAGGCGACCATGCTGGCACATGATCTCATTCTCGCCGGATCGATCGATGTCGCGGTCGCCGGCGGCATGGAGTCTATGTCGAACGCGCCCTATCTGCTCCCCAAGGCGCGGGCCGGCTATCGCGCCGGGCACGACCGGATCTTCGACCACATGATGCTCGATGGCTTGGAAGATGCCTATGAGCCCGGCCGGCCGATGGGCGATTTCGGCGAGGCGGCGGCCGAAGCCTATGGGTTTAGCCGCGCGGATCAGGACGCCTATGCGGTTGAGACGCTGACACGTGCCCGCGCCGCGATCGAAACCGGTGCCTTTGCCGACGAGATCGCACCGATCATCGTCGCTGCCAAGGGGGCAGACAAGGTCATCGACAGCGACGAACATCCGCTGAAAGTGTCGCCCGAAAAGATCCCGAACCTGAAACCCGCCTTTCGCGCCAATGGCACGATCACGGCCGCCAGCGCGTCGGCCAATGCCGATGGCGCTGCCGCTCTCGTCCTGACCCGCCGCTCGATCGCCGAGCGCGAAGGCATGCCGATCCTTGCTGAAATCAGGGCGCATGCGACGCATAGTCAGGAACCCGCCTGGTACACCACTGCGCCTATTCCCGCGATCCGCAAGCTATTGGAAAAGACCGGCTGGAGCGTCGATGACGTTGATCTCTTCGAAATCAACGAAGCCTTCGCCGTCGTCGCCATGGCCGCGGCCAAGGACCTTGGCATCGCCCGCGACCGGCTGAACGTCAATGGCGGCGCCTGCGCGCTCGGTCATCCGATCGGTGCCACCGGCGCGCGGCTGATCGTGACCCTGCTTCACGCCTTGGCACGCCGGGGGCTTTCGAAAGGCGTCGCGGCCCTGTGTATCGGCGGCGGTGAGGCCACTGCGATCGCCATCGAGCGCCCACGCTGAGAGCACTGAGGATCAAAAGGGGCATCCGCGCTGCTGCACGCCCGTTGCGCCCCGCATACCAGAGCAATTTCGCAACAACACGAATGGTTTTCCGTTCGGGCTGTGTAAACCTAGGTCAGGAGAATAGATGCGTCGCATCGTCGTAACAGGAATGGGGGCCATCAGCCCTTTGGCAGCGGGCGTAGAGGCAAGCTGGTCGCGGCTTCTTGCCGGACACTCGGGGCTTCGGCGTCTGCCGGATGAGGTCGTCGCGGACCTTGGCAGCAAGATCGGCGGGACGGTGCCCACCCTTGCCGACGACGCCGCCGCTGGCTTCGATCCCGATCGGATCGTTCCGCCGAAGGATCAGCGCAAGATGGACCGCTTTATCCTGCTGGCGCTGGCGGCGGCGGAAGAGGCAATCGAGCAGTCCGGCTGGAGGCCTGCAAGCGCGATCGAACAGCAGCGCACGGCCACGGTGATCGCGTCCGGCATCGGCGGCTTCCCGGCAATCTCGGAGGCGGTCCGCACGGTCGACCAGCGCGGTGTGCGGCGGCTCTCGCCCTTCACCGTGCCCTCGTTTCTCGTGAACCTCGCCGCCGGCCAGGTTTCGATCCGTCACGGTTTCAAAGGGCCGATCGGCGCGCCGGTAACAGCCTGCGCCGCAGGTGTCCAGGCAATCGGCGATGCGGCCCGGATGATCCGCGCTGACGAGGCGGATATCGCGATCTGCGGCGGGGCGGAAGCCTGCATCAACACCATCAGCCTCGGCGGCTTCGCCGCCGCTCGCTCCCTGTCGACCGGATTCAACGAGACGCCTCATCGCGCCTCGCGACCGTTCGATGTCGATCGCGACGGCTTCGTCATGGGTGAAGGCGCCGGCATCGTCGTGATCGAGGCGCTGGAGCACGCATTGGCGCGCGGCGCGACGCCGATCGCCGAACTCGTCGGCTATGGCACGACGGCCGATGCCCACCACATCACCTCGGGCCCGGAGGACGGTGCGGGTGCCCGGCGAGCCATGGAGATCGCCATTGCCCAGGCCGGCATTCGGCCAGGCGATATCCGTCACCTCAATGCCCATGCCACATCGACGCCCGTCGGCGACAGGGGCGAAATCGAGGCGATCAAATCGGTCTTCGGCCGCAACGGAGAAATCGCCGTCAGCGCGACGAAATCCGCGACCGGACATCTGCTGGGCGCAGCCGGTGGTCTGGAGGCAGTCTTTACCGTGCTTGCGCTGCGCGACCAGACGGTGCCGCCGACGCTCAACCTTGAAACGCCGGATCCGGCTGCCGACGGCATCGACATCGTCTCTGGGGCGGCACGAAAGATGCCGCTCGATCATGCCATCTCCAACGGCTTCGGGTTCGGTGGCGTCAACGCCAGCGTCATCTTCCGGCGCTGGGCGGCGTGACGAGGCCCGGCACTCGTTGGCCGCTCACAGACGCGGAAAGACGGTCGCGCGCTTGACCGTGCCATAGGCAAAGCTCGTATCGATCGCCGCAATGCCCTCGATGTTGTGCAACTGCGTGCGGACGAACTGTTCGTAATCCTTGAGGCTTGTCACCAGGACACGCAGCAGGTAGTCCGCCTCGCCGGTCATGACGTAACAATCCTGGATGTTGTCGATTGTTCTCACCTTGCGTTCGAAGGCGGCGACGGAGGCTTCGGAGTGGCGCTCCAGGCGGATGCGGACGAAGGCCGTGATCGGCAGACCATAGGCCTCCTCATCGACGATCGCCGTATAGCCCTTGATGATCTTCGCCTCCTCGAGCAAACGCAGCCGCCTGAGGCACGGCGACGGCGACAGCGCGACCTTCTCGGAAAGGTCCTGATTGGAAAGGCGGCCGTCCTTCTGCAGCGCCCAGATGATCTGCCTGTCCTTTTCGTCCATTCACCCCTCCCAGTTGGCAGATTCTGCCAAAATCCATGTGCTTGGCCAGTGAAATAGCAAGAAATCGACAGCCTGAGAAGCATATCATGTGAGCCATCCAGACAGCGAGGCTCCGCATGACCGATGTGACGTCAGATTTCCAGCAATCGAGAACCGGATGGCTGACACCAACGGCAACCGGCTACGTCGTGCTCTCCATCGTCGTCTTGGTCTGGGCGGGTTTTGCGCTGACCATGCGGGCGATCGGGGCGTCGCCGCTCGCCACCGCCGACGTTGCCGTCATCCGCTTCGCGATCCCCATCATCGCTTTGCTGCCAGCTATCCCTCAGCGGCTCTCTGCCCTTCGCCAGGTCAAGCTCCGGGATGCGGCTCTGGTCTTGCTTGGCGGCGTGCCGTTCTTCTTCATCGTCTCCGAGGGCGCCAAGGCGACATCCGCGGCCTATGTCGGCGCGCTGGTTGCCGGAACGACGCCGCTTTCCGTTGCCTTGCTCGCGCTTCTGCTCGAGCGAAAAAGCATTGCGAGGAAGCGCTGGCTGCCACTCGCGCTGATCCTTGCCGGCGTCATCGGCATCGTCGCCGGGCAGCAGCATGCGGTAACGACCGAGACACTGCGCGGCGTCGGGCTGCTGCTGATCGCGAGCCTTATCTGGGGCGCCTATACGATCGGCCTTCGCCGCACCGGCGTGGATGCGATCAGCAACGGTCTGCTGCTCTCCATCGGCTCGCTCGTCATCCTCGTCCCGCTGCTCTTCACGGGCGCCGTCACCACGCATATCGGGCAATTTTCGTGGCACCAGGCCCTGCCCTTCATCCTGGTCCAGGGGCTCGGCGTCGGTCTCGTCTCGACCGTCGGCTACGCCTTTGCGATCTCGCGGCTCGGCGCCGCCAGAAGCGCGACGCTCGGCTCACTCGCACCGGCGCTTGCAAGCCTGATGGCCATTCCGATCCTCGGCGAGGGCCTCGCGCTCGCGACCGCCGTCGGCATCCTGGTCATCACCACAGGCGTGATCCTGGCAAACCGCCATTAATTTCAAGAACGACAGGAACCCAAGCATGCTCGCTGCTCTGCCAATCGCCGACCCCGATCCGTTGTGGGCCCTCATCAACGCATTCCGACAGGATCGCCGCGGCGACAAGATCGACCTCGTCGTCGGGGTCTATCGCGATGCTTCGGGCCAAACTCCGGTGATGCGAGCCGTGCAGGACGCCGAGGCGCGCCTCGCTTCCGCCGCTGCCTCCAAAACCTACAGGGCACTCTCCGGGAACCTGGCGTTCAACGATGGAATGTCGAGACTCCTTCTCGGTGAGGGCGCCGAGGCGCTCGACCGTCAATGCACGATCCAGACGGTTGGTGGCACTGGCGCGCTTCGCGTGCTCGCCGATTTCATCGCGCTCGTCTCGCCGCACGCGACGGTCTGGAACACCAATCCCGGCTATGTGAACCACCGCCCGATCATGACCGCCGCGGGCCTGATCGTGCGGGCGTTCCGTTGGCAGGAGAACGAGACCGGCCTCGATATGAACGCGGTCGTCGCAGATCTCGAGGAAGCCCGCCGGGGTGACGTGGTTCTCCTCCATGGCTGCTGCCACAATCCCACCGGTATCGATCCGACATCAGAGCAGTGGCGCCGGCTTGCCATCTTCTGCAAGGAGAGAGGACTGATCCCCCTTATCGACATGGCCTATCAGGGCTTCGGCGACGGGATCGAACAGGATGCCGCGGGCTTGCGCCATTTCGCTCAAGAACTCGACACGGTGCTCGTCGCGGCAAGTTGCTCCAAGAACATGGGCCTTTACTGCGAACGGACCGGTGCGGCGATGGTGATCGCGCCAGAGAGAAACCTGCTCGGCAACATTCGTGCCACACTGGAGCGGATCACGCGAGCCAACTATTCCATGCCGCCGGAGCACGGCGCCGCTATTGCCGCGCACCTCTTCGAAAGCCCCGGAATGTGGCTTTCCGAACTGGAGGCAAGCCGCCGGCGCGTCGCCGAGGTCCGCCGCGACCTCACCGCGGCGCTCGCTCGCTGCGGCGCTCCGGAGACGTTCCAGGCATTGCGCCGTCAAAAAGGCATGTTCTCGCTGCTGCCGCTCGACCAGCGCCAGATGAACCGGCTCCGCGAGGATTTCGGTGTCTATGGAACCGCGAGTGGTCGCATCAACATTGCCGGGCTGTTGCCTCGCGACATCGAGCGACTGGCCGAAGCCCTCCGGGCGGTTTCAAGCTCTCCGTACCTGGTTCACGCTCGAGCGGGATGAGGAAACTGCGTGCGGTTTCCGCTCGCATCCCTCCCCTCTCACTGATCGTCGTGATTTAGCTAGAGCCAGCGCCTGACACGTCCCTTATAAGCGCGATAGACATCACCGAACTTGCGCTCGAGATAGGCTTCCTCGCGGGCGACGACGCCATAGCGGATGACAAGGTAGAAGGGGAGCAGCAGGATCAGCAGCCACAGGCTGTCGAAGACGATGGAAAAGCCGACCAAGCCGAGGAACATGCCCGTATAGATCGGGTTGCGCGTGAAGCGGTAAGGCCCGGCTTCAACGATCGTGGTGGTCGGCCGGTCGATCTGGATCTCGGTTCCCGCCCGCCCGAAGGTCATGGCTGACCAGATCAGCAGTGCCAGACCGGCGAGAAAAACGATGCCACCGACCACAACTCCGGGCACCGCGTCGGGCACAAACGGCAGCGGGTAGAGGCGGTCAAGGACGAGGCCGCCACCCACCGCCAACACCCAGGCGATCGGCGGATGGACCACCGCGCCGGAACTGTCAGCCGATTTTCCGGTCGTCTCGTTCATCCGACTGATCCTCACCCTGTTCACGTGCAAATGAACTCAGGCTCCATTTTAGCGGAAGCGGGCCATTTGCGAAAATCCTTCGAGACGTTATGTGAACTGGAGATCATCGACCCCCTGGTCCATGATCCGGGCAATTGCTGCAACGGGACGAGACACATGAAAGCACGCGTCAAATGGGTGGAAGACCGGACCTTCGTCGGAGAGTCTGGAAGCGGCCACAAAGTCGTATTGGGAACCGCCTTCGGTGAAGAAGGGCGCACGCCGGGGCCGAGCCCCATGGAGATGGTGCTGATCGGCACGGGCGGCTGCTCGGCCTATGATGTCGTCCATATCCTCGAAAAGGGCCGCGAACCGGTTGAGGACTGCGTGGTGGAACTCGATGCGGATCGCGCCGAGACGGAACCCCGCGTCTTCACCCGCATTCACATGCACTTCATCGTCAAGGGGCGCGGGCTGGCGGTCCACAAGGTCGAACGCGCCATCTCCCTCTCGATCGAAAAATACTGCTCGGCCTCGGCCATGCTCGCCAAGACCGCGACAATCACGCACGATTTTGAAGTGGTCGACACCAGCGCCGGCTGAGACCCAACCCACCACTCGCATCCAGCGGTACGCGTGGCATCAACGAACGTGCTCAGGGCGCGAAAGTCATCGGCCCGCTGGCTGAAACAGTTCGACGACATTTCCGGAGGGGTCGATCAGCAGGATCTGCGCCCCTCCGGGACCGGTGAGGATGTCGTTGCGAAACGTGACGCCGGCGTGGCGCAGCCGTTCCACTTCGGCCTTGAGGTCGTCGACAATCAGATGGATGCGGTTCCAGCCGCCAGGCCCCGGCTTCTCTCCGTCCGGCATCGGCCTGCCCGCAGAACTTGTCGGCCCGCTGAGCAGGAGCCGCAACGCACCGCGCTGGACATCCGCGAAGGCCGGCGCGTGATTTGACAGAACCGAAAAGCCGAGATGGGTCGTGTACCAGGCGATCGCCGCCTCTACGTCGTCGACCATGTAGCGGACATTGACTGTTTCCGACATTGCCTTTCCTCCAACGGAGCTCGGCCGATGCGGCTCCCTCGCGACGGCCAGCGCTTATTCCGGTAATCCCAGAAGCCTCACGCCTCCAATATGCAGCGCAAGCAGCATCGCGTCCCTATCTGGCGACGCGAGAACGGTTTCAGCGGCGCGACGCACGCCCTCCAGGCGGCCGAGTTGCGGCGAGCAATCGGCAGGCCGAACCAAGATCGATCCAGCCGCCGCGCCACTCTCCGATCCTCGGCTAGGCGGGCGAAACAGGCCGCTCAATCCCGGTAGAAGTTGCGCCGCCAGCGATGGGCGCTCAGCTTTGCGCGCTGAGCATCCGGCAAGCCCAGGCCGTCGCCGATGGCGCAATTGCGCTCGACGTTGCGCACCGAGCGCATGCCGGGAATGACTGTCGATACCGCGGGGTGGCTGAGAACGAAGCGCAGCGCCGTTTCGGCGAGCGCATCGGGCGCGATCTCCAGGTCTTCGACGATCTTCTGCGTGCGCTCCTCCACCTCGCGCTTGCGCTCGCCCCGGAAGTAGGTCTCGCGAAAATCCCCTTCGGGGAAGACGGTGTCGGCGCGGATCTGACCGGTCAGGCCGCCTTCGTCCAGCGCCACGCGAACAATGACGCCGACCTTGTGTTCAAGGCATGCGGGCAGCAGCTTTTCCTCCGGCGCCTGCTCGAAGATGTTGTAGATCACCTGTACGCTGTCGACCACGCCGGTCTCGATCAGCCTCAGCGCATTGTCGGGCTCATAGTCGTTGATCGAGACGCCGAAGTAGCGGATCTTGCCGTCACCCTTCAGCCGCTCGATCCCCTCCAGCCAGTCACCACGGCCGACCCATTCATCCGACCAGACATGGAACTGCTGAACGTCGATCGTCTCGACCCCGAGATTGCGCAAGCTCATCTCGGTACAGGCGATCACATGGTCGGCAGGAAAGGTCTGCTCGACCGGCGTGCCGGCGCGGGCAGGCCATTGCATATTCTTCGGCGGAATCTTGGTGGCGACATGGATCGTCTCCGACCGCTCACGCAGCAAAGCCCCGATCAGCCTCTCGCTGTGACCCTGGCCGTACCCGAGTGCGGTGTCGATGAAGTTCACGCCCAGATCGACCGCGCGGTTGAGGGCCCGGGCGGATTCATCGTCGCTCGCGCCCCGCCAATGGCTCTTGCCGATGCCCCAGGCACCATAGCCGATCTCGGATATGCGAAGGCCGCTACGGCCGAAGGTTCTATAGTACATGATGAGCTCGCTGGCGTTGGAAGGCGGGGTGTCGCCGGTTATCTAGGGTTCGGCCTTCCCGCGTCAACCGTCGCGGCACTGCAGAGATCGGGCAACGTCACCCGCACGCTTTCGTCGCCCTATGCGAGGAACCAGAAGAAGACTGCTGACAGGAAGATGAAGGCGAGCACCAGGCCGATGAACTGCCGCATCGCGTCGCTGGTATTATCGCCGAGCACGGCCAGCCAGACCGGCCCGCCGGAGCAGTCCTCGTCACGCATATCCTGGATGGAACCCAGCTTGCCAAGCTTGACCGCCGGACGGCTATAGTCGTGCGGAGACGGTTGGCGGCTGCGATCCGGTTCAAGGCTGGCATCAAGGTCGGGAGCTACCAGGCCGCCGTCGCCCGCGTCGACGACCTGCGCGCGCGGTTCTTCCTTTACCGCCCAGCTGCGCGCCTCAGCGCCTTGCGCCCGGCGAAGGCTCCCCGCGCCGTGGTGAAACGCCCATCGCGGTGATTTCAGTTCCACACTGGATTTCAATTGCCGGATAGACATTGGAACCTCCTTGATATTCAACCGTCCAGCCGGCGCTTTGTTCCGCAAAGTTGGAGAGCGCCATGCACCTGCCGTCGCTCCCGGTGCATATGCGCAAGGTGAGGTTTCCATCCGGCGAAAAACAAAAGAGCCCGCCGCGGGAGGAGCGGCAGGCTCTTTAGAAAACCGATCAGCAGCCCTGGGAGGAGGAGTGGCGCTGATCTCACAAACGACCTTTGGGAGGAGGAGAAGGTCGTTCGCCTGTCGAAGCTCTGCGGGAGGAGGTGCATCGCTTCGATGCTTTTGAATATATAGCGATCGCGCCCAAATCGTAGCGGGGATTTCGCAAGCCAGCCATGCGTCCTGCGCGCAACAGGTGACGCGGGGAGGCTGCACCATCGAAGCCTTCAAGGGTACCGGTTGCGAGGGCCTCTTCTATTGCTTCGCCGCGAATTGAAGCTACGGCCTGTATCTCAGGCGATTGGCACGCTCCGCGGACGACCGTCGAAAGGCCACGATCAGTTTTCCATGAAGGCGCGGGCCATGCTGTCGCGGATCGGTTTCGTAAGATAATCGAAGAAGGTCCGTTCGGCCGTCTGGATGAGGATTTCGGCCGGCATGCCCGGCGTCACGGCAAAGTTATGGACCCGTGCGAGTTCACTGGCCGGCAGGCTGACGCGGGCTAGGTAAACCTCGCGCGTCCCGTCCTGCGTCTGCACGGGCAAGGCGTCGGCAGACACATAGAAGACCTGCCCGTTGAGAACTGGCGTCGTGCGCTGATTGAGCGCCGTCAGTCGCACGGTTGCCTTCTCGCCGACCTTGATATTGTCGATCTCGGTGCGCAGGACCTGTGCCTCGATGATGAGAGGCACGTCGGCCGGCAGGATTTCCATGATCGGCTTGCCGCTTTCGATGACGCCGCCTGATGTGTGGTAGTGCATCCTGATGACCGTCCCCGTCACCGGGGCGTTGATCGTGGCGCGGCGCAGCACGTTGGTAGCCCCGCGCAACTGCTCGCGCACTGTGTCCAGTTCGGCTTCAGCTTTCTGCAACTCGTCGAGAGCCGCCTCCTTGTAGCTCTCTTCCGTCTGGTTCACCTGCTGCTCCTGCTTCAGGATCTGTGCACCCGTTTCGGAGACTTCCGACATCAGCCGGCCGATCTGGCCTTCGGCATCGGCGATCGCCCGCTGGATGGTCTTGATCTCCGTCTTGCGGATCAGGTCTTTCGCCAGCAGCACTTTCTTACCGGCGTATTCCTCGTCGAGAAGGGCGCGCTGCTCGCGGACCGCCTTCAACTGCTCCTGGAAGCCTTCGGACCGGAATTCCAGGCTCTCGATGTTGCGCTTCAGCAGGCCGATATCGCTATCGAGCTTGCTTCTCCACGTCTGGAAATTGAGCTGCTGGCTTTGCACGATCGGCGCGATTTCCGGATCGTCCTTCAGGTGCGATATCAGAACATCGGGCAATGTGATCTCCTTGAGACCATGCGCCTGCGCATTGAGGCGGGCGACGATCGCCTCAAGCCTTGCCCGCCGCAGGAAGAACTGGCGCTCATTGGCGAGCGCGGCCGTCTCGTCGAGACGGATCAGCGGCTGGTCTGCCGTCACGCGATCGCCCTCGCTGACCAGGATCTCCTTGATGATCCCGCCTTCGAAATGCTGGATGACCTTGTTCTGGCCGGTGGCGACGAAGCTGCCTTGTGCGATGATCGCCGCCGCCAACGGTGCGGTAACGGCCCAGACACCGAAGCCGCCGAATGTGACGCCGATCAGCACGAAACCGATCAGCGTGTGTTGCCAAATGGAGCGCGGTACCTCCGCGTACCATGTCAGGTCCTGTACTTTGGCTACGTCCGTCATGATCGCCTACGGAAGTTGGGTCTGATCGAGTGGATTACCTTCGGTGTTCACCCCGCGCGCAGCGAGCGCCTTGAGAACATCCTGCCGATAGCCGAAGAGGGCCACGGTGCCGTTCACCAGCAGCAGGACCTTGTCGACGCTGTTGAGAAGCGCGGGGCGCTGCGTGATGGTGATGACCGTGATCTTCTCGCGCTTTGCATGCGCCAGCGCGCGCGTGAGCGCCGTTTCGCCTGACGTGTCCAGATTGGAATTGGGCTCGTCGAGCACGACCATGCGTGGATTGCCGAAGAAGGCGCGGGCCAGCGCGACGCGCTGCTTTTGGCCGCCCGAGAGCGGCGAACCGTCGGCCGCAACGACGGTCTCGTATCCATGGGGCAGCATGGCGATCATGTCGTGGACGTCGGCAAGCTTGGCGGCGGCGTAGATCTCCGCATCGGTGGCATCTTCACGCATGCGGGCGATATTGGCCTTGATCGTCCCCGGGAAAAGCTGCACGTCCTGCGGCAGGTACCCGATGCTCTCACCGAACTGACGCTGGTCCCAGTTCCTAAGGTCCATGAGATCGAGGCGGACATTGCCTGACGTCGGCAGGATCGAGCCGACCAGCATTTTTCCCAGCGTCGTCTTGCCGGCACCGGAACTGCCGATCACCGCAAGCGAATCGCCCGGCTCGAGCGCGAAGGTAATTCCGTTGAGCACGACCCGTTTGGTGCCCTGCGGAACGAAGAGCAGACGCTCGACGTCGAGGCGTCCTTCGGGCCGCGGCAGTTTCAGCCGCTCGAAATTGAGCGGAGACGTATGCAGCAGCGCCGAAATCCGCCCATAGGCGGCCCGGGCCTGGATCACCTGGTGCCAGCCCTCGATCGCCGCTTCGATGGGGCCGAGCGCGCGGCCGGCGATGATCGAGGCGGAGATTACCATGCCGCCCGTCAGCTGGCCGTGCAGAGCCAGGTTCGCACCCCAGCCGAGCATCGTCACCTGGGTAAGCAGCCGCACCGCCTTGGAGAGCGACGCGAAGGCGATGTTGCGGTCCTGTGCCAGAACCTGGGCCTTGAGCGAGCCGGCCATGTCCTTGCCCCAGATGTGGACGGCTTCGGGGATCATCGCCAGCGCATTGATGATCTGCGAATTGCGCGACATCGAATCCAGATGAAGGTTCGCCTTCGTCTGGTAGTTGGTCGCCTCCCCAAACCCGGCCGCGGTCGCCCGCTGGTTCAAGAGCGTCACGATCAGGAGAAGAATGGCCGAGGTAATGACGATCGCGCCGAGATGCGGATGGATGAGGAATACCGCCAGCACGAAGAAGGGCGCGATCGGCGCGTCGAGAAAGGAAAGCAGCGTTCCCGATACCAGGAAAGCGCGAAGCTGCTGCAGGTCGCCGAGCGTCTGATATTCACGCCCGTTGCTGTGAAGGGCGGCTCTTGCGGCGGCGCTCAGGATCGGCGCGCCGAGCTGGGCGGCAACCTCCACCGCCGTCCGCATCAGGATCATGCGGCGGATACCGTCGAAAATCGTCTGCAGCACCACCGCGCCGACGATCAGGGCCGTCAGCATCACCAGCGTGTCGATCGAGCGGCTGGTCAGTACGCGATCGGAAATCTGGAACAGATAAACCGGTATCGCGAGTACGAGGACGTTGGTGGCGATCGTGAACACCATAACGATCATCAGGTTCTGCCTGATCGCTTTGAGGCCGGCCTTGAGGCTCGCAGTGAAATCCACCGGCCCCAGGCGCTTGTGAAAGACGCTTGCGCCGCCGCCGTGACCGCCATTGCCGCTCGAAGAGCCGCCATCCTTGCCGGACGGTCGCACCTCTGCCTTGATCGGCCCGCGATCGCCATCGATCACGACCATGCCTGGCGGCGAGTTCCTCTCCTTCACTTCGGCCGCCGGCCAGACAACCGGTTGGTCGACATCGGGCTTACGCTGCTCTTGCGCTGGCCGCTGTTCCGCCGACATCCGATCACGCAGTGCCGAGAGCGTTTCTACGTTGGCCGGAATCTCGGCTTTCGGGGGGCAGGCGCGCTGTGCGACGCTGCCCATCTGCGCGGCATTGTTTGCCGGAGGCGCCGCATTTGTGGTCGTCGGTACGGGTTTGACTGGCTGGGGCACGATATTCGTCGGCGGTGGGGTCACGTGGGTGGCCGGAGGTGTCGAGCTTGCAGCCCTGGCGCCTGGACTCGCAACGGATGCCCCGCCGGGGTTTGCCCTGCCCTCATTTTCGCTGGCGTCGTTGGCCGCCGCTCTGCGCAGTTGCTCTGCGAACCCGTCGATCTCTTTTACGGCTCGGTCCAAGATGCTCTCCTGATGATCAAGTCCGCGAAGGAACCGCTGCTGAGTGGCTTGTGTATCCGGCCATCCGGCCTGCCGTGGTTTCCCATCGGCATCCGCAGGAAGCGCGTTTCCGGCTTCGGTAACGTTTTGCCGCGACGGGTCGGTGCGGTCGGTCATGGAATCCTCCCGCGCCCCTTCAGGCGACCATGCTATGCATGGGATCGACGCTGACGGTGTCTGACGTGTGCATGGCCGAATGCGGCGATGCGTGGCCCTGCGACTGATGACCGGTATCCGGGCTCAGCATGTCGTCGCCGAGGAAGACGACTGCCTCGCTCGCCAGTGCATTCGGATCCTGCCCCTCGAGGAAGGGCTCGTTCTTGATCAGTTCGGCCTGCACGAGCACTTCGTCAGAATAGATGCCGCCACCGGCATAGATGGTCTTGCCGGTATCCACGTCGACGATGCCGGCGTAGTTCACCAAGGCGTTCTTGCCTGTCGAAATGGTCCAGTCCGCATCGGGACGCTCCGTCAGCGCGTTCATGGCCAGCGTCACCTGGTCGTTGTCGCCCAGAATATTGGTCTGCTGAATGTAGTTGAGACTGACGAGATCGCCGGAAATATAGAGCACTCTCAGGCCCAATAATCCGGCAAAGACAGAATCGTGCATGAAGTCTTTCGATGACGGGTTCTTGCCTTCGGAGAGGTCTTCCAGAGCCGACAAGTAGCTTTCGGGCATCGGGTTCACCGGGCCCGCGCCACCGGCTTCAACGATGCTGGCATAGTTCCACAAGAGGTTGCCGCCGGTCGAAACCGACCCATGGCCGCTCATATGGAAACCGCCGACAGCCCCGATGAAATCATTGTCGAGCAGGATGTTGGTCTGCTGGATGATGTTGGCGTCGAGGACGTTTCCGCCGACGAAGACGAGATCGAAGCGATATCCCAGTTCCAATACCGAGAGCTGGTTGGCGGCGGTGTTGTCACCGGCAATGATCGACAGCTTGGAACCGGAGGCGGCCAGGATCGCCGTGTCGTTGTCGGACATGAAGGTGAATTGCTGATGCCAATTCACCATCATCAGGTCACCCTTGATTTTGGTGATGGCCCAAGCCTTGGGAAATGCACTCGACTCGTCCCGTGCAGTTTCCGTCGGCTCGACATGCTTGAACGATGCGATATTGAGCGCCTCGGTCAGCTTTTCCGCCGCAAGCTCCCCACCGGTGAGCGTGGCGCCCACGGCGTCATTGTCGGAATAGACATTGGTCTGGATGATAGCGTTGTGCTGGACGTGATCGCCGGCAGCCGCAAGGACATTCGCTTGCAGCCAGTTACCTGAAATCACGACCTCGTTGACCAGCGTGTTGCTGCCTGCATCCAGTTCAACCGAAGCCACGACCGGAACGGGGCCCTCGCCGTGCGCGACAGCGCCACTGGCCTCCTTCGGGCTGTTCGTCAGTTCAGGCTCATCGGGTTCGTTCGACGGTCCGTCGGGGTTTGGCAGATGATCCTTGAGAACCGGCGCCTTCTCGACGAGTTCACCGTTCACATGGATGCCTTCAAGCGTGTCGCCTTTGGCGACGAATTGGCTGGCAACCAACCCATCCACTTGCCCCGTATCGTCGGGAGAATAGGCATCAAGCGTCGCGGCCGTTGTCGTAACCAGGCTGGCGATCGTTGCATCGGAGCCGGCAACGTCCACGGGGCCTAGCGGCGAAACCTGCTGCGCGGCGTCAATGAGCTGAGCCATCGTCGCGCTGTCGTCGATATGCAGGCCGGATTTCAACCCGTGCCCACCCATATCGACGAAATCGTTATCCGAGAGCTCGACGGTCTGCTGGCTGTAGACGGCCACCGACCCCGGGGGATTGATGGTGTGCGGCGTGCCGACAAAGGACGCCTTGATGGACCAGGTTTGCGCGACACCTTCAACGTCGCTGCGGCCAATCACGCCTTCCGTGAGCGGGGGCTCCGGAAAGGGCAGTCCGGCATATCCGTCCGGTACGGGCCCATAGATGTTCGTGTCGAGCGGATGGTAGGGGACGTTGGGACTGAAGTCGTCGAGATCGTAGGGAGCCTGCACCTTGACGGGCGCGGCCTCGATGTCCGTCGGATCCTTGTGAACTTCACGTTCCGGGTCGAACTTCTCGTGCGCCTCGCGCAGGCGAACATCTTCGATCGAGACTTGGAAAAGGCCGATGAAGTGGGCGATGGATTCGGAGATTTTCGCGGAGTACATGGTTAGTGTCTCCTCTTTGTTGCCGGTAGTGCCCGTAGCGGATCGGGTCATGACGGGCTGCGCGGGACCCGCGCAGCCCTGTTCGAAACCGATTGCGAACCGTTGGAACCGGCCGCGTCACCTCACGATCAGGAGTTGTCGTCGTGACCGATCACGTCGGCATGGTAGTCGCCACCGACGACCGTCATGTCGATCGTGTTGCCTTGCAGGTTCGCGCCGAGCACGATCTGCTGGTTGAAGGCATTGGTGTCGATCGTGGCATCTGCCGTCGCCTGGGAGAGCCCCTCGACCACGGAGTCGCCGCCGTTGAAGGAGCCCCAGGTGCCGGCATCGCCGCCCGCGCCGCCATCGCCGTTGGTCGCGAAGCCGCCGGTACCGCCGGCTCCGCCGTCGCCGCCCCAGGCGTCGCCACCATAGGCCGCACCGCCTTCGCCGCCACTGGCCCACGAGCCCGTGAGAGCAAGGCCGCCAAGGCCATGACCGCCGTCAGCCGCGCCGCCGGCACCGTCGCCGCCATAGGCGTCACCACTGGTCCCACCGCTCGCATCGGCAGCGCCGCCGGCACCGCCATCGCCACCATAGCCAGCGCCTGCGCCAAAGCCGCCGCCGGCACCGGAGCCTGCGCCAAAGCCGTTGCCGCCATTGCCGGCATCGCCTGAGCTGCCACCATCGGCGTCACCCGTCTGACCGAGTGCTACGCTGTTGCCACCGTCGTTGTCGCCACCGTCGCCACCGAAGTTGAGGATCGGAAGCACGAACCCACCGGCGTCCCCACCGTTGCCAGCGTCCGACGCGTTGGCGTCGCCGCTTTGGACGGCACCCGACCCGCCACCGCTCCCGGCAGTGCTGTCACCGCCTTCGCCACCGGCTGCGGCACCGACACCCAGACCGACGCCAAGACCGAGGCCAACGCCGAGACCTGCGGCGCCTGCGCCACCGGCACCACCAGTGGCAGCACCACCGTTGGCATCACCGCTCGTGCCGTCCGCACCGACGCCTACGCTGGCTGCGATACCACCAAGGCCATGCCCGCCGGTTGCGTCGCCATCGTTGTCGGAATCGCCGCCGTCACCCTCACCGCCGGCAGCAAAGCCGCCGATCGTGTGACCGCCGGCGCCACCGTCGCCACCATTGGCATAGGACTCGCTTCCGCCGGCGCCACCGTCAGCACCGGACTGGATACCGTCGCCAGAACTGGCGGTGCCACCCCAGGCGCTGCCGTTCTGGTTTAGCTGTCCGCTGTTTTGGATGTTTTCAGCCTTGTCGTCGTCCGACATGATGGCGTTCTGGCTGAAGACGTTGGCCACGTTGTTGTTGCCGTTAAGCGAGTCGTTCAGGATGTCCTTGAAGCTCGTGCTCGCCATGCCGTCGATCTTGGAATGGTCGATGTCGTTGAAGTCATCGTCAGACGGCTTGTAGCCATCAAGGTCGAGATCGACCTTGACGTCGACGTTGGTCTTGCTGTCGACGTCGACATGGGTGTTCGACGTATTTTCATTGTGGTTGGCGTTCAGGTTGCCGTTGGCATTCAGGTTGCCATTACCGTTCAGGTTGGCGTTGCCGTTGGCGTTACCGTTGGCATTGCCGTTACCGTTCAGATTGCCATTGCCATTCAGGTTGCCGTTGTAGGATTCGCTGTACTGCGACTGGTCCTGGCCCTGATCTTGTCCTTGCCCCTGCCCCTGATCCTGTCCTTGCCCCTGATCCTGTCCTTGCCCCTGGCCCTGGCCTTGTCCCTGACCCTGGAGCTGGCCCTGGAGCTCAGCTTGCAGTTGTCCTTGTCCCTGGCCTTGTCCCTGATCCTGGTCCTGGCTCTGGTCCTGGCTCGGGTCCCATGGGAACAGGAAATTCTTGTCCTTGCTCATAACGATCACCTCAAGTTGAGACCGCTACAGCCGAACCGCATTCTTCTCTTACGCGGATTTGGGCCATTAGCGGGCTGCGGTTGGTTTTGATGAAAGTTTGGATCCTCCGAGGCGCTTGCGCGCCCGTATGTCAATGATTTGCAATCAACTAAAATAGAGCTGCTCTCTCTCCCGCTTGGTCGAGAAGAGCTGATCAGGTTCTAAAAAGGGCATTATTCCATTCGGTGCAGTGTCCAGCCCTCAAAGGCCTGAGTGCATCCTGCTCTCCGGTTGCGTCAGCAGTCTGTCGCAAACAGACACGTGTTGTAAGCTGCCACTTCGGGTTAGCCTCGCCGGGGTAGCGCGGCCGTTGCCCTCGGTCCGTCCAAGGTATTACCTATTAGAAGTAGCTTTTAAACGGAGTCATTGCGCGCGATCGAGCCGGCACCGAATACGTGCACCGCATCGTCCTATTGGAAGAATTTACTGAAAACGGGAATGCGCTATTCTGGAACGGAATGGTTCTTGGACAGCAAGGTTTTGGCAGGGGCCCAATGGCGAGATTTCACGACATCCTTCTCCTGATCGGGCAGCTCAACTACACCTGGACCAACACGGAAAGCCTGCTCATCTATCTGATCGCCGGCCTTGCGCGGGTGGACAAGGAAACCGCGATCGTCATCTTCCTGACGCTGAACACGACGCGGGCTCGCATCGAGCTCGTCGAGCGATTGGCCAAGACAAACAAGACGCCGCCGAACCAACGGCAGGAAATTCTCGCGCTGACGCAACAGCTCGCCCGGCAGGCGAAGCTTCGCAACAAGTACAGCCACTGCATCTATTCCTTCGATGAGACCGGAGACCAGGCAAGCACCCAGCTGATGGCGATCTTCGACAGCAAGGACACGATCAAGTACGGCAAGATCGAGCAGATCAACGATGCCGAGATCTCCCGGATCAACGACGTCATCGAGCAGCTCCAGGGGGTCAACAGGGAAATCTGGGCGGTCGTCGAGCGCTATTCCTTCCCACGTTGAGGCCACTGGTCCGCAGGCGCTGCCGCAAGATGGAATGAGCCGGTGTCGTAACGAGGCGTCCGCACGTCCGTCCACCTGGCAGTTGTCGACCATCCATAATTCAACCGCATTGTCCCGCCATCGCGTCTCCAACGGTGAAGCGGGAGGCGGAAACAGTGGCTCAAATGTCAGACGGCAGGCGTTTTACGAGCCGGGAAGCGCGTATCGATGCTGTGGCGCATCGCCTGCTCGACCGACTTCCTGCGAGCGGCCTCCTCGGCGGTCTGACGGAGTTCCTGGTGTTCGGCATCAAGCAGGCCTTCGCCTGCCTTTTCGGCGGTGCCATGCTCGCCCTGATGCTCGCGACGAAATTGTTCTGGCCGGAGGAGATGGGCATCGCCCGCTATGATTACCTTTTCCTCGCCGCCCTTGCCATCCAGATTTGTCTGCTCGTCTTCAAGCTTGAGACCATTGCCGAGGCCAAGGTCATTCTGATTTTCCACGTCGTCGGCACGGTGATGGAGGTCTTCAAGACCTCGGTCGGGTCGTGGATCTACCCGGAGCCAAGCATCTTCCGCATCGGCGGCGTGCCCCTGTTCTCAGGCTTCATGTATGCCGCCGTCGGCTCCTATCTCGCCCGCGTGACCCGCATCCTCGACATGCGCTACGACGGCTACCCGCCGCTCTGGGCGACGGTGCTGCTCGCCTTGGTAATCTATGCCAATTTCTTTACGCACCACTTCATCATCGACCTGCGCTACGCGCTGTTTGCGATCACCGCGGCACTGTTCTTGCGCACCACAGTGCACTATCGCGTCTTCCGGTTTCGGCACCGCATGCCGTTGCTTCTCGGATTCCTGCTGGTCGCCCTGTTCATCTGGTTTGCCGAGAATATCGGCACCTGGTCGCGCGCCTGGATCTATCCCTCTCAGCACAATGGCTGGACCCTGGTATCGCTCCAGAAGCTCGGCGCCTGGTACCTGCTGATGATCCTGTCCTTCGTGCTGGTCACGCTCGTGCATCGCCCGCGAACATACGCGGCAGCAGCTCGGAATGTGTCGACGACGAACAGCGATGCGGAGGCGAGGACGGACGTCACCGCGGGCGCAGGAGGTGCGGTGGCTTCCAGGTGAACCCACCGCAAGAGTTGCAAATCACGCCGCCGTGGAAAACGATACCGAATCAATCGCTTTCGCAACGGAGAGACACATGCGGCGTTTCTTTCTTGGCCTGCTGGCGCTCGGCGTTCTTGTCGTCATCTCTCTCGTTGTCCTGCCGAGCTTCGTTTCCAGCGCGTGGATGCGTGCCGAACTCAGCCGACAGCTCTCGAGCGCGACGGGTAGCTCGATCGAACTGAAGGGTCCCGTCCGGCTTTCCGTCATCCCTCACTTGGCAGTTGTGGCCGAGAATGTTTCGCTCGACGCGGAAGGCGATGGCATGACCGCGGAAATCGGCGAAGTCGCTGGCTCGGTGACACTCTCCTCGCTTTGGTCGGACCGCTTGCATGTCAAGGAAGTCAGGCTCACGCGGCCGGTCGTGGTGATACGGCAGAAATCAGTAAACGCAGCGGCCGCGGATGACGGCGGCGGCGGCAATGGCGCGGCAAAGCCGAATGACCCGCTTGCCGCCCTGGTTGCCTTCCTCGAACGAAGCGCGATCGATACGATATCGATCACCGAAGGCACGCTGAGACAGGTGAAGGACAGCGGGGCGAGTGAGGTCGTCAGCGATCTCGACGTTACACTCCAGGCTCCTGACATTGACGGCGAACTTTCGCTGTCGGCCGGTGCCCGGCTCAAGGACCAGCGCTATCAGATCGCGCTCTCCGTCTCCCCGCTCCGCCCATTGCTTGAGCGCAAGCCGGCCGATCTCAGCCTCTCGGTGGAAGCCGATCCCGTGCTTGCACCAGGCCTGACCGAAATCAAGGCCAGCGGGCAAGTGGCGCTCAACAGCAATGGCAGCTACCAGATCCGCGGCGGCAAACTGCTTGTCGGAGAGGAAGAGCTCAGCCTCGATGCGCTGTTCATTCCCGGTGACCGGCCGCGATTCTTGGCCGATCTCAGTGCCGACCAGCTGGATTTCAGCGCCTTTGTCGAAACCAGCGCCTCGGGGTCGTCCAAATCCGCGGGGCAGTCGGAGAAGCAGTCGACTTCGGCCGGCTTGCAGGCACTCGCCGGTTTTGATGCCGATGTCAGCGTCAATGTGGGCGCCATTACCGTCAACGATATTTCCGCCGCTGATGTGGCGCTGACGGCGACGCTGAAGGATGGATTGCTCACGACCCGGCTCGAGCATCTTGGCATAGACGCCGGCGGCATTTCGGCCGAAATCACCGCCGACGTTCGCAAGGGCGAGCCGACGTTCAAGGGCCGCGTCGCAAGCAAGGGGCTCGATATCGCGAAGCTCGCGAGCCTCGCGGGCCAATCGGTTCCACTATCCGGCACGCTTGCGATGGATACCGGGTTCGCGTTCCGCGGCCTTGGCGGAGACACATTCCGAAAGACCGTCAATGCAAGCGGCACGGCCAGCCTGCGCGACGCCACCTTCGTGGCGCCAGGCATCAGCGACCCGTCGATGAGCGAAGTGAAGATCAGGAAGCTGGCAGTCAAGATCGACGATCTTACCAAGCCGGTGCTCCTGTCCGGCAACCTGGTTTGGCGCGGGAAAGCCGCCGACGCCGATTTGCGGCTGCCTGTCCGCGACCTGCTCTCGGGCACGGTGCCAGGTGAGCTGCCCTTGAAGCTCGACCTGCGCATGCCTGAAGCGACACTCTCGCTTGAGGGCAAGGCGGCACTTGCGGGCAGCTATGTCGGGAAGGTGAATTTCGCAGCAGCCGATATGCGCGCGCTTCTGGCCTGGATTGGCCAAGGCGGCGGCGACAGCGTGGAGCAATTCGCCTTCAAGGGCGAAGTCAATGCCAGCGCCTCCGGCGTCGAGTTTCAAAAAGCCACCCTTTCGGTCAATGGGGTCGAAGGAACCGGCAACGGTTCCGTACAGCTGGGCACCCCGCTCAAGATATTGAGTGCCCTCCATTTCGCCGAACTTGACCTGGCGCGTCTTGCCGGTGCCCAACCAGCATCGCCGCAAGCGAAGGGCAAAGCCGGCAGCCCCGCTCCGGACGCGCCGCTGGACCTGTCGTCGCTTCGAACGATCGATGCGTCCATCAAGGTCGATGCGGAGAGGCTTGGATATGGCCGCGTCTTTGCCGGACCGGTGGCAACCACTCTGGTGATCTCCGAGGGTGTGGCCAGCCTCGACCTACCTGAAAGCCCGTTCTATGGCGGTCGGATGGCCGCGAACCTCAAGGCCGATGGCACCGGAGAAGGGGCGTCGATCGCCTTGAAGGCCTCGATCGCCGGCGCTTCGGCCGCCCCGCTGCTGATCGACCTTGCGAATTTCAAGCATCTCGAAGGCGCACTGCAGGCCCAGTTCGATATCGCCGGCGCGGGCGCGACGACTGGAGCGCTCAAGCGTGCGCTCCAGGGGGCGGCGAACGTCCGCTTCTCCGACGGTGCTATCCGCGGCATCGACGTCGCCGATGTTTACAACAACCTCGTCGGCCTGATGTCGTCGGGCTTCAAGCAGAATGAAAACAGCGCGACCGGCTTTACCGAGCTCGGGGCATCCTTCGCCATCGAGAACGGCGTCGCGCGCACCGAAGATATCAAGCTCATCGGCCCGCTGGTGCGTATGAGCGGCAGCGGTGAGGCAAACCTTCCGAACGACCAGTTGAACTTCCGCCTGGATCCGCGCGTCGTCGCTTCGCTGGAAGGCCAAGGCGCCGATATCGCGACCGAAGGCATCGGCGTTCCTGTGATGATCGAGGGTTCCTTTGCGGCTCCGCGCATTTATCCCGATCTCTCAGGCCTGCTGAAGAACCCTGACGCCGCACTGTCGGCGCTGAAGAAGCTGGGACTGCCCACCGAAAAGCTGAAGCTCGACGAGCTTCTCTCCGGCGGCGGGAAAGCCGGATCGATCCGCGACATCATCGGCGGCGCGATCGGCAAACCACCGAAAGACGGAGGGGATCAGCTCTCCATCGAAGAGATCATCGGTGGCAACGCGACCGAGGGCAGCGAGACGCCGCCCGCGCCGCCGGCTGAAGAACAAGCCGTGACACCCGACGTCGCCGCCGAACAACCGGCGCCGGTAGTGCAGCAGCCCGACCAGCAACCAGCCGCCGAAGCGGAGCAGCCTGCGGAGGAAAGCGGCACCTTGGGAAAGCTGTTCAACCAGCTTCTGCAATAGCCCGCGCCTGAAGCGCCTTCCTCGCCGATCCCGCCGCCGAGGAACGTCACCCCTGAAGTTCGTATTTCCGAAGGATTGCCGCGATCTGGTCGTCCTGCCCTGCGTTCGGAAGCAGGGCGGGCTGGCGGCTCGCGCCGACGGAGGGGTCCTGCAGGAAGAGCGCGCGCTTGACCATGGCCGGAGCGAAGCCCAGCGCATAAAGGTCGGTGCGGAAAGCGGCGAAAATCGCCTGCTGCTTCTCGGCTTCACCGATCTCGCCCGTATTGAAGGCATTCAGGATGCCCGCAAGCACCAGCGGCATGGCGTTGCCGAGCCCCGAAATGCAGCCGGCCGCACCGTTCTGCAGCGCCCAGAGCACGAGATGGTCGGGACCGGAATAAACCTCGAAGCCATCGACCTCCTTGGCAACCTGCAGATAGGCCTCCAGCGTCTCCTTTGCGCCGCCCGAATCCTTGATGCCGGCGATGTTGCCGTGGCCCGCGAGCGTGCGCGCGGTGTCGGGCTCGATGTGGTTCTGGGTGCGGGCCGGAATGTCGTAGAGGTAGAGGGGCGTCTGCACGGCGTCGGCGACGGTGGAGAAATGGCGGACAAGACCATCCTGCGTGCAGGCGATGAAGAACGGCGTGATGACAGCGATCCCGTCGACGCCGATACAGTCAAATTCGCGGGCGAGCTTCACCGTCTCGAAGGTTGCGGGCATGCCGGCATTGACGATCACCTTGACCCGACCGCCGACCTCGTCGACCACCTCTTCCGTCAGGCGCACCTTCTCCTCGAAGGTCAGCGCCGTGAAGTCGCCGTTGGTGCCGGCGCACATGATGTTGTTGCCGGCAGCGACTTGGCGGCGGACCTGGGCGCGCGTCGCCTGGTAGTTGATGGTCTCGTCCTCGTTGAAGCAGGTGACGAGGGCAACGAAGGCTTGCTTGGTCATGCGGATATCCTTTGAATGTGCGCGCCTCAAGACGCGCGCTGAAGACGGGCGGCACGATGGGCGGCCTGGACGTCGGGATCGGGGTCGAGGCCGGCGGCGAGCAGCGCGCGCGTATAGTCTTGCCGCGGTGTCTCGAACACGTCGCGCACCGTTCCAAGCTCCACGATATTGCCTTTCTGCATGACCATGACGTGGTCGGCAAAGTCGCGCACGACCGGCAAGTCATGGGCAATGAAGATGAAGGCGATGCCCATTTCCTTGCGCAGCCTATCGAGCAGCGCAATCACCTGAGCCTGCACCGAGACGTCGAGTGCCGAGACGGCCTCGTCGCAGATGATGAGCTGTGGCTCGAGCGCAAGTGCGCGGGCGATTGCGATGCGCTGGCGCTGACCGCCGGAGAACTGATGCGGATAGCGGCCCATGTGTTCCGGACTGAGACCGACCTGCACCAGAAGTTCGGCGACGCGCTCGCGCCATTTCGCCTTGGGCAGGATATCTGGATGGATGGCCCAGGCCTCGGAAATGAGCTGATAGACCGTCATGCGCGGATTAAGCGACTGCGTCGGATCCTGGAACACCATCTGCAAGTCGCGGCGCAGCTTGTAAAGTTCGGCTGGCGACATGGTGAAGAGGTCGCGACCCTTCCAAAGGGCACTGCCGCTGTCCGGTTCGTCGAGACGCAGCAGGATGCGCGCCAGCGTCGACTTGCCCGAGCCGCTCTCGCCGACGACGGCCATGGTCTCGCCGGGCATGAGATCGAAGGACAAGCCCTTCAGCGCCTCGAAGGAGCCATAGCGTTTGCGCACGTCGCGAACCGAGAGCACCGGCTCGGCGCGCGCCGCCGGCGCATGCATCTCGCCCTTGCCGGGGGCGGCGGCAATGAGCTTCTTCGTATAGGGGTGCTGCGGGTTCTTGTAGACCTCGCGCACCGTGCCGGCCTCGACCAGGACGCCTTTTTCCATCACCACGACGCGGTCGGCGATCTCCGCGACGACACCGAGATCGTGGGTGATGATGAGGACCGCCATGCCGGTCTCCTGCTGCAACTCCTCAAGCAGCGCGAGAACCTCGGCCTGCACGGTGACGTCGAGCGCCGTTGTCGGCTCATCGGCAATCAGAAGGTCCGGGCGAAGCGCCAGCGCCATGGCGATCATGACGCGCTGGCGTTGGCCGCCCGAGAATTCGTGCGGATATTTGTCGAGCGAGCGCTCGGGCTCGGGGATCCCGACCCGGGTCAAGAGCCGCAACGCTTCCGATGCGGCTTGTGCCGCACCCGTTCCGTGGGTGGTGAGTGCCTCGCGGATCTGCCAGCCGACGGTATAGACCGGGTTGAGATGGCTCAGCGGATCCTGGAAGATCATGGCGATGCGGCGCCCGTTGACCTTGCGCCTTTCCTGCGTCGGCATCGTCAGCAGGTCGACGCCATCGAGCAGGATCTCTCCGGAGCTGATGCGTCCCGGCGGCATGTCGATCAGGTTCATGATCGCCGACGAGGAGACCGACTTGCCGGACCCGCTCTCGCCGAGGATCGCAAGCGTCTCACCACGGTCGAGGTGGTAGGAAATGTTACGCACCGCCTTCACGACGCCGGCTGCGGTGTGGAATTCGACCGAAAGGTCGCGGACTTCCAGGAGATGGTCAGCCATTCTTGCGACCTTTCATTTCGAGGCGCCAGCGCTGCACCGGGTCGAGCGCGATGCGCAGCCAGTTCGAGAGCAGGTTCAGCGACATGGTGGTGAGGATGATCGCAAGGCCGGGCCAGAAGGAAAGCCACCATGCATTGGTGAGGTACTGGCGTCCCTGAGAGATCATCAGGCCCCAGGTGATCTCCGGCGGCTGGATGCCGATACCGAGGAAGGAGAGCGCGCTTTCCGCCAGCATCACATAGGCGAAGTCAAGCGTCGCGAGCGTCGTCAGCGTCGGCAGCACCACGGGCAGGATGTGGCGGAAGAGGATGCGCTTCCTCGATGCGCCCATCACGCGCGCGGCCTGCACGAACATGCGCTCGCGGATTTCCAGCACTTCGGCGCGCGTCGTTCTCAGGTAGACCGGGATACGCGTGATCGCCAGAACCAGCATCAGGTTGAGGATCGATGAGCCGAGAATATAAAGCACGATGACGGCGATCAGTAGCGACGGGAACGACATGATGACGTCCGCGAGCCGCATGATGACCTGATTGACGCGCGGCGAGGAGAAGCCGGCGACGAGGCCGAGGAAGGTACCGACGGTTGCCGAAAGCGCGACCGCGCCGGCGGCGACCATCAGTGTGTTCTGGGTGGCGACGATGATGCGGGCAAGCAGTGGCCGCCCCAGCGCATCGGCCCCCATCCACCAGACCCAGCCGCGCTCCCAGTCAAATGGCACGGCGTTGCGCCCCCTGAGGTTTTGCTTGGTCGCGAGATCGCCGAGCCAGCTCGGCCCGACGATCGCGAGGATCAGGACGAAGAGCAGGAAGATCGCGGCGCAAAGCGCGAACTTGTCGGCAAGCAGCATGCGGAACATGCGCGTCGCAAAGCGCGGTTCGTCGGCGAGGACTGTATCGGCGGTCTGCAGGGTCATGTTCGCCTCCTCAATGCCGGATGCGCGGATCGAGCAGCGCATAGGCCAGATCGATCAACAGGTTCATGAGGAAGATCGCCAGCGCCGTGACGAGGATGGCGGCAAGCACGACGTTGAAATCACGCTGCAGGATGGAATCGATCATCAACTTGCCGACCCCGGGAAAGCCAAAGATGGTCTCGACGATCACCGCGCCGTTGAGAAGACTCGCCGCCTGGTCGCCGATGACGGTGATGACCGGCAGCGTGGCATTGCGCAGTGCATGCACGAAGATGATCGGCCCCGATTTGACGCCCTTGGCGCGCGCCGTCTTCACATAGGCGGAGGAGAGCGCCCCGATCATCGAGCCGCGCACCACCTGCACGATGATACCGAAGGGCCGGATGAACAGAACCGAGATCGGCAGGATCCAATGGAGCAAAGACCCGGTGCCCGAAGTCGGCAGCCAGGCAAGGTTTACCGAGAACACGACGATCGCGACGATGGCGATCCAGAAATCGGGAACCGAAGCGCCGACCAGCGAGATCAGCGAGGATAGCCGGTCGAAGAAGCCGCCGGCGCGGAAGGCGGCAAGCGAGCCGACGACGATCGCGGCGCCGGCGACGAGCGTCATGGTGATGACGGCCAGCCAGAGCGTCCAGATGAAGGCCTCGAGGACGACGTCCAGTGCAGGGCGGGCCTTGCGCAGGGATTCGCCAAAATCGCCGGTCACGACGTCGCCGACATAACGCGCGAACTGCACCAGCATGGGATCGTTCAAACCGTGCAGTTCACGGAACTGCGCCTTCATCTCCGCGGAGGCTTCGACCGGCAGGAACAAGGCGGCCGGATCCCCCGTCAATCGCGACAGGAAGAAGACCATGACAAGCAGCCCGACGAGCGAGATCAGACTGGCCACGGCGCGTTTTCGAACGAATTTCAGCATGGCGCCCTCGAAGAAATCCGGCGGCGGGATCATCCCACCGCCTTGATTGCTGTTGTGACTGGCGAACCTGTCGTTCGCCAGGGCAGATTACTTGATCTTGATCTCCGAGAGCTGCAGCGTCCCGTTGGTGGCCATCGTCGGCTTGAAATCGAGCCGGTCGGAGACGCGGGAAAAGCCGACCATGTGGAACAGCAGGACGTCGGCAACGACGTCGTCGTGCAGATAGGCGATCAGCTCCGACCAGAGCTTGGCGCGTTCTTCGCCGACGGCGGCCGATGCGCGCTTGATCAGGTCATCGACCTTCGGATCGGAGAAGCCGGACTGCGTGCCGTCGGTCGCGTATTTGAAGAACATCGAGAACGACGGATCGCCCTTGGAATTGTCGTGCATGGCAGCGACGATCTGCGGTCCGCGACCTTCCTTGAAGGGCTTCGAATAATACTGCTCGTGCTCGGCGACCTCGACGAACTTCAGATCGACCTTGAACCCGACTTCCTGAAGCTGCGCCTGAATGGCTTCCATGATTTCGGTCACGTTCGGGAAATTGGCCGAGCGGGCGATGATGGTGATGGGCGTTTCGACCTTCACGCCATCGGCCTTGGCTTCCTCGAGCAGCTTCTTTGCGCCTTCCGGATCGTACGGAAAGACCTTGACGTCGGGGTTCCAGCCGAGCGTCGGCGGCGGCACGATGGCGGTGGCGAGCAGCGCACTGTCGGGAACCAACGTGCCGAGGAAGGCCTGGCGGTCGATGGCGATGTTGAGCGCGCGGCGGACGCGAACGTCGTTCAGCGGCTCGATGTTGTGATCGATGCGCAGATAGACGGTTTCACTGTCGAGATAGGAGAAATCCGTGGCCGGGTTGGTGGCGTCGAGCTGCGAAATCGACGGCGAAAGATCGGCTTCGCCAGTCTGGACCATGGCAGCGCGCACCGAGGGGTCGGCGCGGAACAGGTATGTGGCTTCGGTTACTTCCGGCTTTGTGCCCCAGTAGTCGTCACGGCTGGTCAGCACGATCTGCTGGCCCGGCGTCCAGTTGGTCAGCTTGTACGGGCCGGTACCGACCGGCTCGCGCACGAATTCGAGCGGTGTTTCCTCGGGCACGATCGTGACGAGAGACATCAAGAGCGGCAGGATCGGCTGAACCGGATCGGCGCTGAAATCGATCGTGTAATCGTCGACCACGGTGGGGGTCACCGTGATGCCACCGAAATAGCGGCGCGACTCGCAGGTGTTCTTGTCGCTCATGATGCGATCGAAGCTGTGCTTGACGTCCTTGGCGTCGAAGGTCGTGCCATCGGAAAACTTGACACCCTGGCGCAGATGAAAGCGCCAGCTGCCGTCTTCATTCTGTTCCCATTTCTCGGCAAGGCGCGGCATGACGCCCTTGTTGCCGCGGACGTCGAGCTCGGTCAGCGTTTCGCTGACGTTCTGCATGATGACGCGGCCGATGTTCGAGCGCGTCGCCATGCAGGGTTCGAGCAGGTCCGCTTCCTCGGCGAGCACGATCTTGATCGGGCCCGATCCCGCGAAAGCGGGCGACAGGGCCGAACCCAGCATGAGCGCACTCAAGACGAATAGTTTCTTCACGGCATTTCCTCCCTAGTGAAATTCATTCAGCCGGATGTTGCTTTTCCGGATCGCGCGGCGATCAGCGCCGCACAACCGATGAGCCCGCCGCCGCAAAGGGTGGTGAGGGCAATGTGTTCACCAAACAGCGCAAAGCCGCCGAGCGCCACGAGCGGCAGGCGCAGGAAATCCACCGGCGCGACGATCGTGGCGGGCGCAAGCGAAAAAGCATGGGTCATCATGCAGACGGTTCCGACGACGCCCTGCAGCGCCAGGAGGCCCATCTCCCTTGCGCCCGGCATGGTCCAGAACGGCAGAGCGAAGACAAGCGCGATCGGAACGGTCAAGAGGAGGTTCCAGACGACAAGCGTCGACGTCGTATCGCCCTTCGACATCGACTTCAGGATCAACTGAATGGCCGACTGGAGCACCGCGCCCGTAAGCGCGAGAAGAATGGCAAGGCTGAAGCCGGCGCCCGAAGGGCCAATGATCAGCATTGCCCCCAAGAAACCAAGCGCCACCGCGCCGATCATCGCCGGTCCGGGCTTCTCGCCCAGCGCCAGCACGGCGCCGAGCAACAGGAAGATCGGTGACGTGAAGGCGATGGCCGTCACGTCGGCAAGCGGGCCCCAGCTGAAGGCGGCGAAGAATGCGACCATCGCCAGCAGCTTGAAGCCCGCGCGGGCCGCATGCTGGCGCAAGGGATGGCTTGACCTGAGGACGGACGGGCGCAGGGCAACCCAGGGCAACAGGATAACCGCACCGAAGAAGGCACGAAAGAAGCCAATGACGAAGGGATGCACGGCACCATTCAGCGCCCGCACGATCACCGCGTCGACTGCTGCCAGGATCGCGGCACCGACCGCGAACATGACTGCCATCTTAGCCCCATGAGGGCTGACTTCCGGCATGAGATCCTCCTCCCGGCATCCTCTCGCCGGCTTGCCCAGACCATCCCCTTTTCGCTCAAGTTTGTCAAATTAAATCTGAATGTAAAATTCAATGCCGAATTTTTGTCATAAATAATATTTTAAAAACAATAATTTAATGGAAACACAGGTGACGAATTGGCCTATTTGTGACTTTATCAAACTTGACAACTTTGAAAATTCGGCGATTTTCGGAGCACACAGGAGGAGCCCCATGGACCCGGAAGAAATCGCCCGCAGCATGAATGGCCTGCTTCAAGCCGCCTCGCCCGGGCGCATGGAAGCGCTATTGCCTTCGCCGATGATCCAGAATCATGCTGCCTTCCTGCATCTGCTTTCAGATGGCGCGCTCGCCTGCGCGTGGTTCGGCGGCACGCTCGAGGGCAAGTCGGATATCTCCATCTTCGCGTCCGTCCTGCCGAAGGATGCGATGCAATGGGGTCCGCCGCAGCGTCTGAGCTTTGACCCTGCGCATTCGGAGCAGAACCCGGTGTTTTTCACCGCGCCCGACGGCAGGCTGTGGCTCTTCCACACCTCCCAACCCTCCGGCAATCAGGACGAGTGCCGGATCCGGATGGCCGAGATCCGCCGCAACGCATCCGACCCGCTGACACTGGCGACGACCGAGGGCCGTTATCTCGACCTCCCCCGTGGCTGCTTCATCCGTGCGCCCCTCGTGGTGCGCGCTGACGGCGCCTGGCTGTTGCCGATCTTCCGCTGCGTTCAGCGCCCTGGCCAGAAGTGGAACGGCAGCCACGATACCGCCGCCCTCGGCATTTCGCTCGACCAGGGAGAGACATGGCAGCTGGAAGAATTGGATCAGTCCATCGGCTGCGTGCACATGTCGCCGGTGTCGCTCGGCGACGGCCGCCTTGCCGCCCTCTTCCGCCGACGGCAAGCGGACTGGGTTTATAGAACCGAGAGCCTCGACGAGGGCCGGACCTGGTCGCGGCCGGAAGCAAGCGACGTCCCCAACAACAATTCCTCGATCGCCGCCCTGCGCCTGAGCGACGGCCGGATTGCGATGATCTGCAATCCCGTCAGCGCGGCCGACACTGCCGAGCGGCGCGCCTCGCTCTACGACGAACTTGGCGAGGACGACAGCCGCCCCGACGCCGACCCGACAGGCGGCTGTGTTCCGGCCTGGGGTGTGCGGCGTTCACCCGTCGCCCTCTGCCTCTCCGAGGATGGCGGCAAGACCTTCCCTGTCCGACTGCTGATCGAAGACGGCCCCGGCACATGCCTTTCCAATGACTCGACCGACGGCCGCAACAAGGAGATGTCCTATCCCTGGCTGCTCGAGGGGCCGGACGGCACCATGCACCTCGCCTACACCTATCACCGGCGCGCCATCAAATATGTCCGCCTGGCCCCTGGCTGGGACAACGCCGACCAATGGAGACCTTCATGAGCAATATCATCGGCATAACCATGGGCGACCCGTGCGGCGTCGGCCCCGAAATCTCGGTGCGCGCGCTTGCCGACATGTCGCAGCAGGAGCGCGACACGATCCGGATCTACGGCAATCTCGCCACGCTCGAAGCGGCCCGTGCTGCCCTCGGTCTCGAGGTTGACCTAGCGTCGCACGTCGTGGATCTGCCGATCGAGGGTGCACCGCTTCCCTGGGGACAGTTGAGCCCGATCGCCGGCGACGCAGCCTTCCGCTTCATCGAAAAGGCGGTGCGCGACGCTGAAGCCGGCGTGATCGGCTGCATCGTGACGGCGCCCATCAACAAGGAAGCGCTGAACCTTGCCGGCCATCACTATGACGGCCATACGGGGATGCTGCGCAGCCTGACGGGTTCGAAGGCGGCCTATATGCTGCTTGCCTCCGAGCGGCTCAAGGTCATCCACGTTTCGACCCATGTGGCGCTGCAGGAAGCGATCCAACGCTCAACGACCGAACGGGTTCTCGCCACCATCCGCGCCGGCGACGCCCATCTCAAGCGCATCGGCTATGCGGCTCCCAAAATCGCGGTCGCCGGCATCAATCCCCATTGCGGCGAGAACGGCCTTTTCGGCACCGAGGATGACGACCAGATCGCGCCGGCCGTCGCGGCGGCGCGGGCGGAAGGCATCGATGCCTATGGTCCGATCTCCGCCGACACGGTGTTTCACCGTGCCTATTCGGGCGCTTTCGACCTCGTGGTCGCGCAATATCACGACCAGGGACACATCCCGGTGAAACTCGTCGCCTTTGACACCGCCGTCAACGTGTCGGTGGACCTGCCGATCGACCGCACCTCGGTCGATCACGGCACAGCCTTCGACATCGCCGGAAAAGGCATCGCCAACCACGGCAACATGAACTCCGCCATTGCCTACGCCCGCAAGCTCGTGGCGGGCGCTGCCAAGCGAGGATGACCTCCATGACCATCGCTCCGATTACTCTTCATCAGCCGCGCCGCCTGGCCGTCGGCGCCGGCACGATCGCAGATGTCGGCGCCTGGGCGACAGACGCGGGCTCGGTCCTCGTCATCGCAACACCGATCACCGCAGGCTTCGTCGATCGCCTGAAGCTTTCGGGCCGCGCGACGGTGTTTGACGCGATCCCAGGCGAACCGGATGTCGATACCCTGAACGCCGCACTCGACGCCGCTCGCCGGTGCAAGCCGGACCTTATTGTCGGCCTTGGCGGCGGATCTGTGCTCGACGTTGCCAAGCTGGTTGCCGTACTTTGGGACTCAGAGCAGACGCTTGCCGATGTTGCCGGGCCGAACCGGGTTCTGGGCCGCAACACGCGCCTTGCCCAGGTGGCGACGACCGCCGGTACTGGCTCCGAAGCCGGCATCCGTTCGCTGATCACCGATCCGGTCAAGGGAAACAAGATCGCGGTCGAAAGCCCGCATATGATTGCCGATTTCGCCGTTCTCGATCCGGAGCTCACCTATTCCGTGCCGCCGGCTGTAACTGCCGCTACCGGTGTCGATGCCATGGCCCATTGTGTGGAAGCCTTCACCAACCGCCGCGCCCATCCGATGATCGACGGCTTTGCCCGCATGGGCTTCAAGCTCGTCGGCAAGTACCTCGCGCGCGCCGTCAAGGATGGTGCTGATACCGAAGCGCGCGAAGGGATGATGCTCGCCTCCTATTACGGCGGCATCTGCCTAGGTCCGGTCAACACGGCCGCCGGCCATGCCATCGCCTATCCGCTCGGAACGCGGCTTCGCTTGCCCCATGGCCTGGCGAACGCGATCATCTTTCCGCACGTGCTTGCCTTCAACCAGTCGGTTGCTGTGAACAAGACCGCGGAAGTCGCCCGGGCCTTGGGCCTCGGTGAAAATCTCCCCGCCAGCAAACTCCTGGATGCAGCCTGCGGCTTCTGCCGCGAGCTCGGCATCGAGATGTCGCTTGCCGCGCACGGCGCCAAGGCCGACGACCTGCCGCTCTATGCAAGCGAGGCCCATGCCAACCGCCGGCTGATGGACAACAACCCGATCGACATGGGCGTGGAAGACGTGCTCGCCGTCTACAGGGCAGCCTTCTAAAGCATGTCGCGCAAAAGTGTGCGGCTGTTTTGCGATAGCGACATGCGAAATATCAAAGACTTAAAGCGCAAGGAGCGAATGTGAAGGATCGCGGCGCGCTTTAGTTCATCGGACGCTGCCGAAATCAAAGCCCCGGCGCCACCGGGGTTTTGCAATTGCCGACTACTTCGTCGCCTGGAACAGGCGCTCGCGGGATCCGGCAAGGTGGTCATGCATGAGTTGTCTTGCCCTTGCGGCTTCCCGCGCGGCAATGGCTTCGGCAATCGCTTCGTGCTCCGCGAAGACCCGCGTCAGCCCGGTAGTCTCCCGCTTGACCGAAGCGCCGTGAAACCGCATGCCGACGGCGATGTGATCCTTCAGCGCTTCCATCGCCGTGAAAAAATAGCTGTTCTGGGCGGCACGCGCGATTGCGAGATGAAACTGGAAGTCCGCATCCTCCCGGTGCGATTGCCGATTGGTGGCGTCCCGCATCAGTTCCAGCGCCTGTCGGATGGCAGCCAGGGTGGTGGCATCATGCCGCTCGGCCGCAGCCGCCGCAGCGGCCGGCTCGACCGTCAGGCGGAACTCGTAGCAGTTCAGAAGATCGGCGACGTTCTCCAGTTGCCCGAAGCCAAGCGGCTCACGCATGCCGACGGCACGAACGAAGCTGCCCGCCCCCCGGCGCGAATAGATGAAACCCTGCTCGCGCAGCCGGCGCAGAGCTTCGCGGATGATGGGCCGGGAAACCTCGAACTCGCTTGCCAGATCATGCTCGGTCGGCAAGCGCTCGTCCGGCTTGTAGGCGCCGGACTTGATCGCACGGTGCATGCGCTCAAAGACGAGATCGCCGAGGCTTTTGCGTGCTGTTCCGTTCTCCAGTCCCATCCGTCATCCCATCTTGCGGAGGACAGCCTCCGCGATTTCCTTCAGTGTCTCCGGCGCGCCGAATCCACCGGACTTGGCGATGATGCAACGTCCTTCGACCTCAGCCAAGCCCAGGCCAGGCAGGCATTCGCCAAGCAGCCGAAAACGCCGAATGTCCATTCTCTTCAAAACCGCCTCTGCGGTTGCGCCACCGGACAGAAGCAGTGTCCCTGCCGCTTGGACGAGGCCTGGACAAACGCTGTCGGCAAGCGCTTCGGAAACCGCCTCCGGCGTCGCCTCCCCCTCGCCTGGCACCGCCTGCACAAGGGTGATCGCGCCGCCAGCGTCGTGTTCTTTCACAAGTCGCCCATTCGGCGCCGGCAGGTAGGACAGAGCAATCGCGCTGCGAAGCGCGTCAATCTGGGCAAGCGTAATCGGGTCCCGCGAGCCGATGACGAACAAGGCCGGCCCGATCGCCACTTCGGCAGCGCGCGCTTCAGCTCCGCCGCTCATCCGCTCGGCAAGCGCTTCAGCCAAGCCACGCGCTCCGATCAGCAGATCCGTGCCGCTTCGCTCCGCCTCGTCGAGCAGGGCGCGCATTTCGGCCTCGGTCGATGCATCCGGGATCAAGGCCTTTGCCGCATGCCGGCCGAGCCTCTCGGCAACGGAAATAGGTGCATCTACTCCGAAGCCTTGAACACGGCCGGATGTCACCACCCTGCCAAAGGCAGGAATGGCCGGCGCCACCAGCGCAGAATGGAAGGCCATCGCGTCGAGTTCGGCAACAATATTGCCCTTCAGACGAGAGTCGACCTTCTTGAAGATCCGCGAACCGGAAGGCAGGGCGGCGAGAGCGGCGGCGGAATGCTGCTTGGCAATTTCCGCGCTCAGTTCGCGCGAGCCGAGATTGACCGACAGCACGTCCGGTTCCGCCTCCAGAGCATCACTGATCGCTTCGTTCGCCAAGGCGACTTCGACGTGGAAGCCCCTCGCGGCAAACGGTGCCGCGGCATCCAGTGCGCCGGTCAGGTCATCAGCGACAATGGCGAGCATCTCATGAGTCCAGCTGATTTGTTGTTATCTTTATAACTATCTTTTCTGTTGAAATGTCAATCTTTTTTGAACTCATATTTACAAGTAAGAGGGCTTCCCGGCCACACGCCGCCGTCACGCAACATGGTACCCGCCGCAGGTCTGCCTCATCCCGCGATGAGCACCCGCCAGGACAGGATTTGAAAGATGGAACGCTTCGAGCGCCGGCTGATCTTCATGAGTGATTGTGATCCCCTGGCACGCGGATTTCAGATAGGATAACGGATCGGATGATGGTCGCAGAACGCGAGGCTCGCGGTTCCTATTGTCGGTGCTTGCGACATTGCGCCACGATCCTCAGGAGGTGTCTTGGCCGTGACGGGTGGCCTACGGGCGCCAACTGGGAGAGAAATTGAAAATGGGTTCTCAATGACGATGAACACGAAATCCAATGATGCTGCAGCCAACCGTCTCAAGATCGGCTTCGTACTGGCGCGATCGTTCACGCTCTCGGCCTTCGCTCTCTTCATCGACACGCTTCGGCTGGCTAGCGACGAGCTTGACAAATCGGGCCGCGTGCGCGCCGACTGGCAGGTCCTCGGCAATACCCGCCATCTGATCGCATCCAGTTGCGGGGTTCAGGTGGCGCCGACATCTGGCCTCGTCGACCCCGGCCAGTTCGACTACATCGTGATGGTCGGCGGCCTTCTCAAGAACGAACATCCGATCGACGACGAGACCATCGCTTTCCTGAAGAAGGCAGCCTCAAAGAAGGTGCCTTTGATCGGCCTGTGCACCGGGACCTTCATCCTGGCGGAAGCAGGACTAATGGCGGGGCACGTCGTTTGCGTCAGCTGGCTCCACTATCAGGCATTCCGCGAGCGCTTCCCGGATCTGAAGGTTCGCTCCGACCGCCTCTTCAACCTCGACCGCACCCGCGGGTCCTGCGCCGGCGGCAGCAGCGCGGCCGACATGGCGGCCCATATCGTGCGCCTCCACATCAGCAGGGAAGCGGAGCGCAATGCGCTGGAAGTCCTGCAGATCGACAAGGCCCGCTCGCATCTTCATGTGCAACCGAGAAAACCGCTCGCGATCGAGAGCAACGATCCGCGCCTGAACGCTGCCCTCATCATCATGGAGCAGAATACCGAGAACACGATCTCGATCCCGGAGCTGGCGGCCTCCGTCGGCCTGTCGCGGCGACAACTCGAGCGCCTGTTCATGGAAAAGGCGAAGATGTCGCCCGCACATGTCTACAGGAAGTTCCGGCTGGAACGCGCCAAGCACCTTCTCACCCAGACCGATGCTTCGCTCATTGAAATCGCCCTCGAAGTCGGCTTCGAAAGCGCGGGGCATTTCTCCAGGATGTTTGCCAAGACCTTCGGCCAGTCGCCGCGCCAGATGCGCGCGACACTGTCGAAATGAAACCTGCTTTGCGGTTCTCGGGGCTCGGGCCGCGATAGCCGATCGACTAATGGCCTCCCCGAACGGACGTAGCCGAATTGCAGGCTCACCTTTTGCCGCAACCGCCTTCAAAATAGTTCGCAATGCGCGCTCGCACACGCCGCATGATCGTGCTGCGAGGGAGCGAGCCTATGGGAGTCAAGGCGATGACGGAAACTCGTCTTTTGTCGGAAGAGGCACCGAACGCGAACTCCAATCAGAGCACGGTCGCCGGCGGACATCTCGCGCTGGTTCCGACATGGCTTCCGCTCGACATAGCGCCGGCGCAGAACTCGGCCGGAAGCGGCGGCAACGGCACCAGCCTGGGCACGATCGGCAGCAACACGCTGGCGATGTTCATGCCGTCGAATACAGCAATCGCCGGCCCGCATACGGACGTCGAGGCACACCAGGGTAACAACGCGCTAATGAACCAGCACGTCACCGAGATGGCCGGCATCGGTGGCGAAGGCGGGGACGGCAACGTGGCGGTCGGCCATGGCGGCGGCAGCGTGGCCGGCGGTGGCGGTGATGGCAGCTTTTTTGGCGGCCTCATCAGTACCGACACCGCTGTGTTTGCGCCGTTGAACCTAGCGGTGGCGGCCGGTCCAGGCGCGAGCGCCTCGGCCGGGCAGACAAACAATGCCGCCTTCCTCCAGGGCGCCACCCAGATCGGCGGCGTTGGCGGCTCGGGCGGGGACCATAACGTTGCCGGCAATACCGCCCCCGCCCCGCAGGGCGCGACGTTCATCTTCAATGGCGACGCCTATGCGGGCCACGGCGGCGACGGCACTTTCATCGGCAGCATGGTCGACGTAAACGTCGCGGTGTTCTCGCCGATCAATATCGCCGTCGGCGCCGCCGGCGGCGATGCCCATGCCACGCAGACGAACAACGTGATCTTCGACCAGGGCGGCGTGCAGATTGCCGGCGTCGGCGGCAAGGGCGGCGGTTTCAACCTCTCCTCGGACACGATCTTCACCGGAAGCGGGGTCGCCGGCGGCGGCGGTGACGGCTATTCGAACGGCAGCACCGTCGACGTCAACATCGGCTACTTCCACCCGATCAACATCGCCGTGCCTGCGGGCGGCATCGCGGAAGCCGACCAGCTCAACCACCTGCTCGTCGACCAGCATACGCTGCAGATCGGCGGTATCGGGGGAGCTGGCGGCGAAGGCAACATCGCCGATACCAATACCGCGCTAATCGACGACGTCCTGCACGGCTGATGTGTGGCGCTCCAAAATCAGGATCGGCAACCGGTCTTAACGCGGGGGAGCGGCCCGGCTCATTGCTCACGATCAACATCCATCGAATCGAACCCGGACAAATTTGCGCCGGCAAAACCTGCGGCACTGCAGACCCTACCCAAAGGAACGTCTCCAAATGTCCGGCTGGTTCCCCCCGATGATCACGCGCACCATGGTTTGCGCTGACCCCCGCCCGTGGCGGTGTGCTGTGGCATCGAACCGTCCAAGACTACGGGGTAACAAGTAGAGGAGAGACGCTATGCCTATTACGCAAGTGACATCAGACACGATTAACCTGACCAATCCCACTGCGGGCGACGCGAATGCAGGTAACGGTGGCGACGGCACCAGCAACGGCGATATCTTCTACAGTCCAGTCGCCACTCTCGCCAGCACACAGACTGTCGACGGCGCAGACCCCACGGTCGTCAATGGCGACAATGTTGGGCAGGGCGCTGACTGGGGAACCGGCGACGCCAATGGCGGCGGCCTCGTTCAGACGCCGATCGCCACCCTTGCAGGCCTCACCAATAGCGGCGCAGCCCTCAGCAATAGCGGCGCCGCCGGTGCAGGCGGGAACCCGACCTCGAGTGGCGACCAGAGCAATTCGAGTGGCGGCAACGTCGTGGGCATGGGGGCGGACACCACCGCCACCCAGACCAATACACTCGTTGCCGACCAACATGGAACGATCATTGCAGGCATGGGCGGTGCCGGCGGCAGCGGCAATGCGGCCCTCGGTGGCGATATTTCCGCAGCTTTGGTTCATTCGAACCCGATCTCGGAAACCACAACGACGACCAACACCACGGCGGTCTCGACTGTACTCGACAATTTCGACAACACCTTAGGCAGCATCAGCGACATCGGTATCTGAGTCGCTCGACAAGGATCGCCGGCCATGGCCGGCGATCCTCCTATTCGCCTTTCCTGCGGCACCGCGCCTCCGTTCGGACGCGCAAGGTGCCGTAGCACGTTGAACCGCTGCGGGATTTTGTCCTGAGATCGATTTTGGTCCAGAGAGTCCTGTGGGAACTGAGCCGCCGTGTCAGTATCGAGATCTGATAATGACAACGAATTCGACAGGAGCGCACCTTCCTCCGACCCATCTCGTCATCGCTCTCAGGGCCTGCACCGGGGCGTTCCTGCTGGTCTTCCTTTATAGCTGCGCCTATAACCTGTTCCTGCTCGCTCCTTCCATCTACCTGCTGCAGATCTACGATCGCGTCCTGTCGAGCCGCAGCGCCGACACGTTGCTCATGCTGACGCTCATCATCGCGGCGGCGGTATTGGTCGGCTCGATCCTGGATATCGTGCGGCGCGCGGCATTGTCGCGGATCGGCAGTTGGCTGGACCACCGCCTGCGGCCGGTCGTGCTGACGGCATGTTTCGAGTACGGAGCCCGCACCGAAACGGGCCTCGCCAACGACTGCTACCGCGACCTGTCGACCCTGCGCCAGTTCCTCGACGCACCGGCCAGTTCGCTGCTTTTCGACGTTCCCTGGGCGCCGATCTTCCTGCTGCTTCTATTCCTCGTCCACCCGCTGCTCGGAACCATCGGCCTCTTCACCGCGCTCACTTTGCTGCTGCTTGCCATCGTCACGGAATTCTCGACCCGCCAACCGCTGGCGAAAGCGAACCTGGCACTCTCCCGCAGCCACGTGCGTTTCGCGACCGCACTGCGCTACATCCAGGTCATTCGCGCGATGAACATGCAGAACGGCGCCGCTCAACTCGTCTACCGCGACGCCGAGACCGCGCGGCAAGCGCAGGACGATGCGATGAAGCGCACCGAGACCATTCTCGGGCTCTCGAAATCCGTGCGCATGCTGGCGCAGATCCTGATGATGGGGTCGGCTGCCTGGCTCGTCCTGGAGGAAAACGGAAACCCCGGCATCATCTTCGTCTCCAGCCTGCTTCTCGGTCGCGGGCTTGCACCGGTCGAGGGCGCGATCGGCGCGTGGCGCGCCGTTGCTTTCGCCTATGCCGCATTCAAGCGCATCAACACCATGCTGATTTCGATCGCCGCGCAGGACAATGTGCGCACGATACCGATGCCCGAAGCGGGCGGCCTCGTGCTCGAGCGCGTCGGCTACACCCTTCCCTCGGGTAACCGCCAGATATTGAATTCCGTCACCTTGCGGCTGATGCCGGGCGACTGCCTTGCGCTGATCGGTCCCTCCGGCTCCGGAAAGTCCACCCTTGGCCGCATCATCGCGGGCGTGCAGCCGACGACCTTCGGCAACGCCCTGCTCGGCGGCGTCGATATATCCACCCTCCGGCTCGGAGGCGGCATGCGTCACATCGGCTATCTGCCGCAGGACATCGAACTCTTCGGCGGCGCGGTGAAGGACGTCGTCGGCCGGCTCGACGGCGGCGACGTCAACAAGGTCATCGAAGCGGCAAAGCTTGTCGGGCTGCACGATGTGATCATGCAGCTGCCACAGGGCTATGAGACGGATATCGGCGACGGCGGCGCGACCCTGCTTCGGGCCCAGCGCCAGCAGTTGGGATTGGCGCGCGCGGTCTACGGCAATCCCGCGCTCGTCGTCCTCGACGATCCCAATTCCAGCTTGGACTATGATGGCGAACGCCGATTGTTTGCAGCAATCGCCCGCATGCGCGCCATGGGGATGATGATCGTCATCATCACGCACCGCATGGGCATTCTCCCCGTGACCAACAAGATCGCGATCATGCGCAACGGCACGATCGAAGCCTTCGGCGACAGCGACTGGGTGTTCGATACCTATCTGCAACCACCAGCGCGAGCGGGCACGTGAGCAGGGAGGCACGAAAACGATGGAGCTCATCAAATCCGACCTGACCCGACGCGGACCTGAAATCGATGGCTACGTCTCAGACAGCAAGGGGATAGCCAGGCCCCAACCCTCCGCCGCCGTCGCCACCTGCCTTCCGCTGACACTTGCCGGCGCTTCACCGATGTCGAGGCTGCGGCATGTCGCCTGGACGGGAAATCTGCTGGTCGGCGTCTTCGTCGTGGGCCTCGGCATCTGGTCGGTTCTTGCACCGCTCAGCAGCGCGGCGATCGCGTCCGGCGTCATCGAGACCGAAGCGAACCGCAAGACCATCCAGCATCTTGAAGGCGGGATCGTCAGGCGGATCCTTGTCCGCAACGGCGACGCGGTATCTGCCGGTCAGGTGCTGATCAAGCTCGACGACACGAAACCCCGCTCGGAACGGGACAGCCTTCGTGGCCAACTCTGGGATGCCGAGGCGCGGCAGGCGCGGCTGACCGCCGAGCAGGACGGTTCGGACCACGTCGCCTTTCCGCCCGATCTCGTGGAGCAGGCCGGCAACTACCGGGTGATCCGCGACATTCTCGACGGGCAGCAGAACATCTTCGATGCACGGCGCCAGGTGATGCAGTCGGAGATCGTGATCACGCAGCAGAAGATCAAGGAGGTGCTGGAGGAAATCGCCGGCCTGAGCGCCCAGAAGGCATCGCTGGTCGAAAGAAACGCCATATCGCACCAGGAGCTTGAAACCGTCTCGATGCTGACCGAGAAAGGCCTCGAACGAAGGAGCCGGGCCCTCGTCCTGGCCCGGGAAAAGGCTGACATCGGCGGCCAGATCGGCGAAGTCTCCGCACGCATATCCCGCGCCCACCAGGTCATCAGCGAGTCGCAGTCCTACATCGTCAAGCTGCGTAGCGACCGACTGAATGAGGTCGCGCTCACGCTGCGCGACACGGAAAACCAACTGGCGCAACTACGCGAACGCCTGAACGCCATCGATGATCAATTGGCGAGAACGGAGATCCGGGCGCCCGACGACGGAGTGATCATGGACCTGCGCGTCCACACCACAGGCGGCGTCATCGGTGCCGGAGAGCCACTGGCCGACCTCGTACCGGACACCGGCGCGCTGGTCGTGGCAGCGCGGGTGAAACCGGAAGACATCGCCCAGGTCCATGCCGGGCTTGAGGCTCAGGTCCATCTCATTCCGTACAACCAGAGGCGGGTTCCGCTGCTGAAGGGCACGGTCTCCTATGTGTCCGCCGATCACCTTGTCGACCGGCAAACCGGGCACAGCTACTACGCCGCAACGATCCGCGTTACCGATGAGCGGCTGGGTCGGATGCCGGGCGTGGAGATGGTACCGGGCATGCCGGTGCGGGCCATGATAGAGACCGGTACGAGCAGCGTGGCGCTTTATGCGTTGCGTCCGTTGATTGACAGTTTCAACACCGCATTTCGCGAGAACTGAGATATGCCGCGCGGGTACGCCGTGGCCTATCCCATGGGCTCTGTTTCTTGCCCTCGCGATCACATGTGCCACTCGGTTCCCCGAAGGACAGCCGCGATGGGCAAACGCAAGTTCAGTGACGACGAAGTCCTGGAGATCCTGAAGGAGCATCAGCACGGTGCAACCGTCGCCGATGTCTGCCACCGGCATGGCATCAGCCAACCGACTTTCTATCGGTGGCAGTCGTTGCAAATCAGAGGCCCTAACTTCGATGCGGACCGCGTAAAGGCGCTCGAAGTGGAGAATCAGAAGCTCAAGAGGCTGCTGGCCGAAGCCATGCTGACGGCGGCCACCCTCAGCGAGATGCTCGAAAAGACATCACGTTGACGACGCTGCTGCCGTTGGCGGCGGTGGCATGACCATCGCCGGCGGTTGCCCGATCTGCGAGCAAGGCGACGACCTCGGTTCGGTTCTGCACCTGCAATTTACGCATGATGTGCTGCAGATGCATCTTCACCGTATGGTCGGATAGATTGAGCTTTCCGGCAATCACCTTGTTCGAAGACCCGCAGCGCAGCTCGGCAAGGACGTCCGCCTCGCGGGGCGTGAAGTCGGCGAGCGCAAACTCGCTTCGGTAGGCGCTGATCGGCACCCTTTCACTTTGGCGAGCGACAGCGGCACAATCGGTGAGCGCGGCAAGCGGGTCTGGACAGAAGACGCCACCGGCAAGGATCAGCCGCAAGCCTGCAAGCGCCAGTTCGATCCGCAAGGATGTCGTGAAGAAGCCGCGAACGCCAAGCTTGAGAACGTCGGCGGCAGTCGCCTTGTCGTCCGTGTCCGAGAGCACCGCAACCGGCACGTCCGGAAAGCACTTGCGAATTTTCGCGAGCGCGTCATGCAAGCTGTACCAGACGTCGCTTCGAGCGCTCAGGTCCAGCACAATTAAACGCACGTCGTAGCCGAGCGCCTGGTCAAGGCAGTCGGTCGAAACCATATCGATAAAGTTCCAACCGGAGAGTTCGCACTCGAGAATGGCGACGATGACGCTGCGCACCAGCGCCTGACGTTCTATCACGATCCCCGTTGGCGTACGGTCCTTGCGGCAGGGCGTTCCTGAACTGATGGACATGCGTCACCCCCAGGATTCGTTTGCGACAAGATTGTGACGCTAAAATATTTCCGTTCTGATAGTCTGTCATGAGAAAATCGGAATTAATCCGATTGGGCAGCTTCGGCAACATTTTGAAAACACTATGTATTTCCCGAAATGCCGATGAAGCTTGTAACATATGTTGAGCAGTATGTCCGAGAACCTCTCGGAAAGAGGGTGGCGTGGCGCAACCATCAGTCACCCCCTGTTCCCACAACACACGCGCACGGCGTCCCATTTAATTCGGCAAAAGCGACCTTGAGCGCCCGATCCGTCTGGCGGTCGTCGAAGTATTTAGAACCCGAAGGACTGTTGCGTCGGTTCGGCCGGCTGACCCAATTGGACGCCTTCCAGCTCGAGCATGCGGGTCTTGGTGGTGGAACCGCCGGGCGCCGAGAAGCCGCCAATCTTGCCGCCGGCGGCAAGCACCCGGTGACAAGGGATGATCAAGGATACCGGATTCCTGGCCATGGCCTGACCGACATCACGCGCCGCCTCCGGCCCGGCACCCAGCTCCTTTGCCAGCGCACCATAGGTGGTGGTCTGTCCCCACAGCAGCGCGCGGGTCGCGGCATAGATGCGGCGGAAGAGCTCGTCCTGCCCTTCCAGATCGACCGTAAACCCGGTGAAGTCGACTTCCTTGCCGTCGAAGTAGCGTCGGACGGCTTCGACGGCTTCCCGGATTTCGCAGGTCGGCTCCCAAGCCTCGGCGACCGGCAGGCGCCGCAACAGCAGCCGCTCGGTTGCCTCTGCCGTGCGGGTCGGCAGCTGGAAGCGCGTGATGCCCACGTCGTTCCAGGCGATACCGCAAAACCCGGCGGCAGTCTCGAAGATGAAATAGCGATGTCCTGCCTGGCCCATCGGTACGGCCTCCCTGTGTCTACCCATCAAAATCGTGCCGAAGAGGCAAGAATTCAACCCGTTTCCTGCCACCATTCCCGCCGCTTGACTGCGTTTGCTCGAAGCGCTGTTTACACGACGGGAAAATAGGGATATTTCTTGTCCTTAATAGGTGCGGATGGCATCGGCCGGACGAATGCATGATCGTTAGAACACATGATCCTTAAGAGCCAAGTCGAATGGGCGTTGCATTGCTGTGCGATCCTGGCGGGCCTGCCTGAGGGCCGCTATCTCTCGACCAAGGCGCTTGCCGAGTTCCACGGGCTCCCCAAGGAATATCTGTCGAAGGCGCTGCAAAGCCTCTCGCAAGCCGGCCTTGTCCATACCACCCTCGGTCCGTCGGGTGGATACCGGTTGGCAAAACCACCGGCCGAATTGACCTTTCTCGATATTGTCGAAGCGGTCGAAGGCAAGGCGCGAACCTTCGTCTGCACCAACATCAGGGCCAACAATCCCTGTCGCGCGCCCGGCTATTGCGAAAGCACGCCGTGCGCGGTGGCGCGCATCATGTGGGAAGCGGACGAAGCCTGGCGCGAGAAGCTCCGCAATGTGCGCTTGTCCGATCTGATCGAGATCCTGTCGAAGGAAATTCCCGCAGACCTCATGAAGCGTACATTCGGCTGGGTGCTAGAGCGCGCCGGCTGAACGGAGTTGGGTGCCTGTATCGGCAGGCAGGGCATAGAGATATGCCTGCGGCGGCAATGCAAGCGAAAGGCCGTCTTGGAGACATTGGTCATGGACGCGCGCGATCACCTCGTTGCGGGCAGGCGTCCTCTCTGCCGGGCTCGTGACGCGAAACTGCAGTTCAGCCTCGATCGCCACCGCGTCGATCGCCTTAAGGGCGACCACCGGCGGCGGCTCATGCACAATCCGGAGGCAGCCGCATAGCGCCGTCCGCAAGGCGGCTTCGACACGCGGCGGTGAATGACCTGCCGCAATACGGATCAGGAGCGAGATCTGATGCGTCTCGTCCGGGCGGCTGAGATTGGTAAGCCCAATCTTGGCCAGCGCGCTGTTGGGCAGGACAATGACGTTGTGGGCGCTGGTGAGCAGGAAAGTAGAACGCCAGTTGTTCTCGATGACACGCCCCTCGGTGCCGTCGCCAAGTGCAATCCAGTCGCCTATGGCAAAAGGCCGCCCCAAGGTCAGCGCGATGCCGGAAAATACGTCGCCAAGCGTGTTCTGAAGCGCCAGACCGAAGATGATGGCGACCACGCCAGACGTTGCGACGAGCGTGCCGATCGGCGCGTTGAAGACGAAGCCCAGAACCGACAGTGCAACACCGAGATAAACGACTGCGACGATGAGATCCTGCAGCAAGCGAGCCTCCCGGGGCCGCTTTTCCAGAACGATGTAGATACGGACGAAGCCGATCAGGGACCAAGCCAGGTGCGTCCACCATAGGACGCGCGCTGACGTCGCCAGCAGGGCGGCCGCGCCCTGGAGGTACTGATCGTCGTTTCGATGCGGCATGATGCCCGCAAAGAGGAGAACCGCCGTCATGACGCAGAAGAAGAGGATCTGGACGATCAGCCTGGCCGTGGGGCGGTCACGACCCTGCAGGTGCCAGACGACAACGCCGGTAACCCCGAGAAGATTGATCAGGACGAGCGGCAATGGCAGATTGTCGGCGAACATGATCGGCTCCAAAAGTTGCGCCCGAACGAAAGGCCGGCTGCGCGATCGGCACCCGGCCTTCCTTGCGTTACTTCGTCATCGGATGGGTCAGTTCCTTCTCGGCAGTATCGACGACGAAGACAGCAAGCAGCTTGGCCGGTTCGGTCTTGCTGCCGTTTTCACTGACGCCATGGCGATCGCCGGGCATCTCGGAGAAACTCTCACCAGCCTTGTACTCCTTGACCGGGCCGTCATTGACCTTGCTTCGGATCGTGCCTTCGAGCACCGTTGCGTAGATGAAAGCCGTGCTCGGATGGGTATGCGCCTCCGAGGAACCGCCCGGCCCATATTCCACCAGAACACCCTTGATGCTCTTGCCCGGAACGTTTGGCAGTTCGTGCTCGTAGACGAGCGTGACCTTGGAAGCGTCGCCGGCAGCGGCTGATCCAAACAATGCGGCCGTGACCGCAAGAGCGGAAATGAGTGACTTGATCATGTCGGAAATCCTTTCGGGGGTCTGGTGGTATGCGCCAAGCACACGGTGTTTTCACTTGCGAGCGGAGGTGGCGAACCATTGCGCGAAGGTGATGCGGCCGAGCCGAGGGTTGTTGTCGGAGACGAGCGAACGGTCCTCCAGAAGAGCGCCGAAATAGCGCGCCCGACGATCCGGTTCGACCTTGCGGCTGTCGCCGCTGGCCTCGAGATAGCGGGCGACGAGATCGCTAAGACGCGAACGCTCCGGGCCGGCAATTTCAATCGTGCCGTTGGCAGGGGCCGCGAGCGCGATCTCGGTCATGACATCGGCGACATCATCCGAGGCGATCGGCTGCACATAGGCGGGGGACAGATGCACCGTGCCGCCGACGGTTCCCGACTGGGCGATGCCGCCCAGGAACTCCATGAACTGGGTCGAGTGCACGATCGTATAGGGGATGCTGCCAGCCTTGATCAGCCTCTCCTGGGCGAGCTTGCCGCGGAAATAGCCGCTTTCCTGCAACCGCTCGGTGCCCACGACCGAAAGCGCGACATGGTGTTTGACGCCCGCCGCTTTTTCGGCCGCAAGCAGGTTGCGGCCGGAGGTCTCGAAGAACGCGAGCACCGCCTCGTCCTCGAAAGAGGGCGAATTGGCGAGATCGACGACGACGTCGCAGCCGGCAAGCGCCTCAGCGAGCCCTTCGCCCGTAATCGTGTTCACGCCGGTATTCGGGGAGGCGGCGATCACCTCGTGGCCCTGCTTTCGCAGACGCTCGACCGTCTTGGAGCCGATAAGGCCCGTCCCGCCGATGATGACGATTTTCATGGAATCCTCCAATCGCTACGGCGCACGCGCCGCCTTGCCCGATCACTCTGGAACAGGGGTTAGTTCAGTCCGGCCTTGTCGAGACCATAGAGTTTGTCGGCCGAACCAGGCACGTTCTTGAAGGCGACGCTGACACGGTTCCACGCATTGATGATCGAGATTGCGAACGTCAGGTCAGAGATTTCCTTCTCCGAAAGCTGGCCGCGTACCCGCTCGTAAAGTTCGTCCGGAATGCCGCCTTCGGGCAATTTCGTCACCGCCTCGGTCCAGGCCAGCGCTGCGCGTTCGCGCGGGATGAAGAGGTTCGATTCACGCCAGATCGCGACGTGGTAGAGGCGCAATTCGCTCTCGCCGTGGATCTTCGCTTCCTTCACATGCATGTCGAGGCAGAAGGCGCAGCCGTTGATCTGCGAGGCCCGGATGTTCACGAGATCGCGGATCTTCTGCTCGATGACGCTGTCCTTCAGGCTGAAGCTGAGGTCGGAGAGCTTCTTCACGAACTCGGGGGAATGCTGTGCGTAGTTCAGGCGCTGTGTCATGGCTTCTTGCTCCGTTATTAAGGACAAAAAATATCCTTATGGATACACAATATCCTTAATATCTGGACAGTAAAGCGCATTGGGCATACACTCGCCGCATAAGCCTTATGCCGAAACGTTTGGGGGCCTGAATGGACATCGTCTCTGCGCTGAGGGCCTTCCTGCGGGTTGCGGAAACGGGCTCGTTCTCTGCAGCAGCGCTCGACCTCAAGCTGACGCAGCCGGCCGTGTCGCGGCAGGTATCGGCGCTGGAAGAACATCTGAACACGCGCCTTCTGCATCGAACGACGAGCGCGCTGGCGCTCACCGCCGAGGGCGAACATATGATTCCGATGGCGCTGAGAGTGGTCGAAGCGGTCGACGCACTCAACGAGGCGTCCTGCGCCGAGACCGCCATGGTGTCCGGACGCGTACGGCTCACCCTGCCTGCACCGCTCGGCCTCTATGTCAGCGACCGCCTCGCTGCCTTCCTCGAGCGGCATCCGGGCCTGTCGGTCGAATTGATCTTGCGCGAAGAACCGTCTGATCTTGTCGGCGAAGGGATCGATCTCGAAGTGCGCCTCGGCCCTGTGTCAGACAGCAGCCTGATGTGCCGGCGCATCGGCTGGACGACCGCCTTCCTCGTCGCAGCACCCGGCTATCTCGACGGAAGAAGCGCACCGAAAACACCGGACGAGATCGGCGGCCACGCATGTATCTGTTATAGCCGCGCCGGAGACGGGCGCTCCTGGACTTTTTCCGATGGATCCGACGACATCTTCGTGCGCATCGCGCCGCGTCTCGTCGCCAACAACGCCGTGGCCGTGCATCGGGCGGTATTGGCAGGGGGCGGACTTGCGGTTCTTTCACATATTCTCGCCTGCCCTGACATCGAAGCCGGCAGGCTGGTGAACATCATGCCGGACTTTCCGCCGGCGCGCCTGCCGATCAGCGTCGTCTATCCGTCACGCCGGAACATGCCGCTGAGGGTGCGGACGGTTCTCGACTTCCTCGTGCAGGTCGTCCGGGAGGACCCCTTGATGGCGTCCGCCTCCTAACCACGAAATGCTTCGCTCAGCGGTGGCCGGTCGTCGCGCGCAAAGGGAGACCGCTGAAGGCCTTGATTTCCTTCAGAACGAAGGTCGTCTGCATTTCCTTGATGCAGGGCAGTCGCCGCACGACCTTCATGGCGAAGTCCGAGTAGGAATCGAGGTCGGATGAAACGACCTGGAGAAGAAAGTCCGCATCGCCGGCAATGCTGTAGCAGGCGACGACACTGTCGAGCTTCATCACTTCGTCGGCAAAGGCATCGGCTTCCGCCTCCGTGTGGCTGTCGATCTTCACCCGGATGAAGGCAAGCACCCCCAAGCCGATTTCCCTCCGGTTCAGGACGGCCATGTAGCCCTGAATGACACCATCGTCCTCAAGCTGGCGCACGCGCCGCCAGCACGGCGAGGTCGACATGCCGACTTCCTCCGAAAGCGCCTGGTTGCTCAGGCGCCCGTCATTTTGCAGGGCGGTCAATATCTTCACGTCCGCGGGCGTCAAAGTCGCTGGCATATTGCACCTCGAAGCTCATTGATTTGGGTAGAACCTACCTCGCTTGAACAATTCTCCGCAACATTCGAAAGAACCTACCTCGAAGCTCGGTCTATTCTCCCGATCAAGAAACAGGAAGGAATAGACCACCGTGCTTCAGGACATCCGCCTCGCCATCGTCGTCAATCCGGAACTGCCACCGGGCCACCTCGCCAACACCATCGCGGCGATTTCCATCGGCATTGGCTCGGCGATGCCCGACCTTGGCAACCAGAGACTGACGGACAGCAGGCAGAATACGATCGATATCAGTTCCAACCGCCCCGTTCCGGTTCTCCAGGCCGACAGCCGCACGATCGGCGCACTGCTTCTAAAGGCGCTGCCGAAACAGGAGGATCGCATCGTCGTGCCGTTTCCGGCCTTCGCGCGCTCGCTGCACAGCTATGCAGATTATAAAGCCCAGTTCCCGGAACGAGACCTCGCAGAGGAAACGATCGACGGCATCGGCCTCGCCGGCACGGCCAAATGGGTGAAGTCGCTGACGGGATCCCTGAAGCTGCTCAGGTAGTGCACGCCGGAGGCAAGGGCGGCGCCCCTTCGCAGGGACGCCGCCCATGCCTATGTATATTTTTTTCATATCAGCCCGGCATCACACGGGAAAGTGGCGACACATTCGCAACACCCACCCGCCATTCGCTCTGGAATTGCCGCGTTTTCGCCAGAGAAGCTCTTTCCAAGCTTGACGGCATCTGTCGTGCACGACAAGCTCTGAAAACGATTTTCAGAATATCAGAATTGCTTCATGGACCGCATCGGCTCGACGGCGCCGCCGCTGCCGAGGTCGGAGCGCGCGATACGATAACTATTGGGGAACAATGCGCATGACCAACCAACGGCTCATCATGCTGATCTTCTTCCTTCAGCCGATTGCCTTCGGCGCCTGGCTGCCGCGCATACCCGATGTACAGCAGCGCCTTGGTCTCGGACCGGCGGAGCTCGCCGTTGCCCTCCTCGGCATGCCGGTGGGCATCCTGCTTACCCTGCCCTTTGCCGGGCGTTTCGTCGCCTGGATCGGCGGCCGCGCCACCATCCTTTATGGTTTCGTGGTCTTTTTGGCACTTGTCTGGCTGCCGACATGGGCCTCAAGCATCGAAGGGCTCTTCGTGACACTCGCCATCGTCGGCGTGGCGTTGGCAACGCTTGAGCTTGGCCTCAACGTCGAGGCCGACGCGATCGAAAAGCACTCCGGGCAGTTGATCATGAGCACGTGCCACGGGTTCTGGAGCCTTGGCATCATGACCGGCAGCCTGATCGGTGTCGGCTTCGCCGCGCTCCGTGTCGCGCCGGAATGGGCAGTGCCACTGGCGGCGGCGTTCATGCTGCCGATCAGTGTCTTCTTTGCCAGCAAGCTGCCGCGCCTCCAGACCGGCGAGGCCGCGTCTGCGGAGGCGGCGCCATCCAGCCGACGGTTGCCGAGCCTTGCACTGCTTGGCGTCTGCTTCTTCGTCTTCGGCATCACCATGACCGAGGGCGCCGTGGCCGACTGGTCGGCCGTCTTCCTTCGCGACGTCTACGGGCTCTCCGGCGCCAGCGCCGGCTTCGGCTATTCGATCTTCGCCTTCATGGTGGCAGCCGGCCGCTTCGCCGGCGACCGGCTGAAGGCGAGCTATGGACCGGTTGCCGTCGCGCGCGCCTGCGGCATCGCCAGCGTTACCGGGCTGGTTCTGGTGGTCATCAGCCCTGCCGCCTGGGCCGCGCTTGCCGGTTTTGCCGCCATGGGCTTCGGTGTTTCGGTCGGTTTCCCGCTCGCTGTCACCGCGGCAGCCGACCAGAAGGACCGGCCAGCCGCCGCCAGCGTCGCCATCCTGTCATTCATCGCACTTCTGGGCTTCCTGCTCGGACCGCCGCTGATCGGCCTCGTCGCCGAACACAGCGACATGCGCTTCGGCCTTGGCGTGCTCGTGCCCTTCCTCGTCACCAGCCTGCTTTTGACCGGCCGGTTGAAGCCCGCCACGCGCGTCACCGCGCAGGATGTTCAACGGGCCGCCAGCCGCGCGTAACCGCCACCGCGATATGCCATGCGAAAAGCCCCGTCCGTGATCGGCCGGGGCTTTCGTCGCTCACCGGCAGCGTGCCTTACTTGCGCGCCGCCATGGTGGTGTAGCTGGTGATGAGGTTGCGGTAATCGGGGATGTGGTTGGAAAACAGCGTACCGAGACCCTCGATGTCGTTGCGCCAGTCGCGGTGCAGTTCGCAGGCGACGCCGAACCAGGTCATCAGTTGAACGCCGGCGGCGGTCATGCGCGACCAGGCAGAATCGCGGGTCACCTCGTTGAACGTGCCGGAGGCGTCGGTGACGACGAAGACCTCGAAGTCTTCTTCGATCGCCGAAAGCGCCGGAAACGCCACACAGACCTCGGTCACCACGCCGGCAATCAGCAACTGCTTCTTGCCGGTGGCCTTCACCGCCTTGACGAAGTCCGCGTTGTCCCAGGCATTGATCTGACCCGGACGGGGAATGAAGGGCGCGTCGGGAAACAGTTCCTTCAGTTCCGGCACCAGCGGGCCGTTCGGGCCGTCTTCGAAGCTGGTGGTCAGAACCGTCGGCAGCTTGAAATATTTGGCGAGATCGCCGAGCGCCAGGACATTGTTCTTGAACTTGTCCGGATCGAAGTCGCGCACCAACGACAGGAGACCGGTCTGATGGTCGACGAGCAGGACGGCAACATCATCCTTGTTGAGGCGTACGTAGGGCTTGGTCATCGGAAGTCCTTTCCTTCGCTTGGTTCCATCACCGCCGGCGGTGCGTTCATCGCTGCCTGATCCGCTGTGATTGGATGTAGGCTACTTCAGCACCGTCAAGGCAAAAAGATTGTGAATTTCGACGCAGCGTTCTATTTGTAGAACGATGCAAGACCTGAACGACCTCTATTATTTCGTGCAAGTCGTGGAGCATGCCGGCTTTGCGGCAGCGGCACGGGCGACCGGAACACAAAAGTCCCGACTGAGCCGGCGGATTGCGACGCTTGAAGACCGGCTCGGCGTTCGGTTGATCCAGCGCTCGCCGCGGCGGTTCTTTGTCACCGATGTCGGCCGCGAGTACTACCAGCGCTGCGTCGCCGTGTTGATCGAGGCCGAAGCCGCCGATGCCTTCATTGCGCAGCACCAAGGAGAGCCGCAGGGCACCATCCGGGTGAGCTGTCCGACGGCGCTGATCTCCTTCCAATTCGGCCGGCTCTTCGCCCGGTTCATGACCGCCCATCCGAAAATCAGCCTGCAGCTCGAAAGCACCAACCGCCGCGTGGACGTGATCGCCGAGGGCTTCGACGTCTCCATCCGGGTGCGGTTTCCGCCGCTGGAAAGAAGCGAGCTCGTCATGCGCAAGCTCGACGACAGTTCGCAATATCTCGTCGCCAAGCCAGGCTTCCTCAAAGAGCCGATCCGGGCGCCCGAGCAACTGGCGGGACTCGCCAGCCTTGCCTGGACATCCGCCACTCACAGCTATGAATGGCGGCTGGAAAGTTCCTCGGGAGAGCAGGCGGTCGTCCGGCATGAGCCACGCTTCCTGACCGACGATATGGCAGCGTTGCGCGAGGCCGCACTCGACGGCGCCGGCATCGTGCAATTGCCGACGATGATGATCTGGAAGGACCTGGTGGCCGGAACCCTTGTGCCGGTGCTGCCGCAATGGCGGCCTGCGTCAGGCATCGTTCACGCCGTCTTTCCCTCGAGGCGCGGGCTTTTGCCGTCGGTTCGCACCTTCATCGACTTTCTCGCCCAGGAATGCGCCGCCGACCGCCTGACGATCGACGAGAGCCTGGCATGGCCGGCGAAGATTACCCATATGGGTGGTTGAGGCGCCTGGGAGACACCTCTTTTGCCACAGGTCGCGACCCATGCGCAGGGCGCATAGTAGCCATTCCTTGCATACCGCGCCGCTATTCACGATCTTAATGAGGAAGCCGCGTTCGACGCCGGCTCCCATCAGCGATCCATCACAGTCGTAGACTTTTCCCCCGGCCCTGCGGCCGGCGCGGCCAATTCCGGCTTCAACAACAGGGAAGGTAATCATGCAGACATCTGCCAAGACGCTTGACGCCAAGACACTGGACAAGATGACGCTTCACGAGCGCTCGGACATGATGGCGCTCGTCGCAGACGCACTCGAGGCGACGGCCGAAAAGGCCTACGAGATCGGCGATGATCGGTTCGCAGAGAATTCGATCAGCCTCGCCAACATCATCACCAGCTGTGCCGACGATCTGATCGCTGGCGACTTGCCGGCAGCCGAACTTCTGCTGCAGCAGGGCATCGCGTTGCTCAGCCTGTTTCAAGGCGAGCCCCGGGCATTCACCTTACACTAAAGGCTTGCCACCACGGCCGGCGATTCCGCCGGCCGTCAAAGCATTACGCGGCCAGCGCCCCTCCGTCAGCATCCCCTGCCCGACCCGGCAGCAGCCGATGGCGTCTCAGCCACTCACGCGCCTTCGAGCGCGAGATCCACGGCGGCGAGCGCATGGATCTCGGTCGTATCGAAGACCGGGACCGGGCTGTCTGCCTGCGAAATCAGAAGCATGATCTCCGTGCAGCCCATGATGATCGCTTCCGCGCCCGCAGCGACAAGTCGCGCGATGATGGCGCGGTAGGCGTCGCGCGAGCTGTCCTTGACGATGCCGGCAACGAGTTCGCGATAGATAATCTCGTGCACCTTGGCGCGGTCTTCCGCCTCCGGCACCAGCACTTCCAGACCGAACGCGTCTTTCAGGCGGCCCTTGTAGAAGTCTTGCTCCATGGTGAAGGCGGTGCCGAGCAGGCCAACCTTGCCGAGGCCTGCCGCCCTGATCTTCTCGGCGGTCGGGTCGGCAATATGAAGCAGCGGGATGGAGACGGCTGCCGAAACGTCGGCGGCCATCTTGTGCATGGTGTTGGTGCATATCATCAGGAAATCGGCGCCGCCTGCTTCCAGTCGGCGTGCGGCCGCGATCATTTCCTCCGTCAGCGCCGGCCAATTGCCATCGTGCTGAAGCCGCTCGATTTCACCGAAATCCATCGACCACATCAGCGACTTTGCCGAATGCACGCCGCCGAGCCGGTCGCGGACCGTCTCGTTGATGATGCGGTAATACTGGGCGGAGCTCTCCCAGCTCATCCCGCCGATTAGCCCAATGACCTTCACCTGGCGTCTCCTCTTTCCACCGACCTTCGAGCTAACAAATCGCTGGCGATAGCGAAAGCTCCTGCGCGCGGGAATTCCCTAGTGAAACAGGCATTTCCTCGCCCGAAACCGCGCCGGCCTCGCCGGTCTCCATCAAGCCTGGCGTTCGACAATGCCCGTAACACGACGGCCTCCGGTTGACATTTCCGACTTTGTGCCTTTTTATATTCCAAAATAAAGAACTTCATAACATAACTATGGAATAAGAGGAGGAGCAATCATGAAATCGACTAAACTTGCCTTGCTTGTCGGAACGGCGCTCATTGCATCGGCATCCTTCGCCTTTGCGCAGGAAAAAGGTGGCGTCATCAATGTGGCGACGGTGGGCGAACCACCGACGCTCGATCCGATGGCCTCGACCGCCGATCTTGTCGGCATCGTCTCACAGCACATCTTCGAGACGCTCTACACCTTCGACAAGGACTGGAAGCCGACGCCGCTTCTGGCCAGCGCGCTGCCGGAGATCAGCGCCGACGGCAAGACCTACACGATCAAGCTGCGCTCCGGCGTCAAGTTCCATGACGGCACCGACCTCGACAGCAAGGACGTCGTCGCCTCGCTCGAGCGCTGGACCAAGGTTGCCTCGCGCGGCAAGCAGACGGCAACGACGATCGCCGGTATCGAGGCGGTCGACCCGCTGACGGTGAAGATCTCGCTCAACACCCCTTACGCGCCGCTCGTCTCGCTGCTGGCCTTCAACAACTCCGCAGCGATCGTGCTTCCGTCGGAGAAGCAGGCCGAACCGATGACCGATTTCGTCGGCACCGGCCCCTATCAGCTCAAGGAGCGAAAGGCCGACCAGTATATCCAGCTCACCCGCTTTGACGCCTACAAATCGCCGGAAGGCGAGGCCAACGGCTATGGCGGCGCCCGCCACCAGTATGCCGACGAAATCCGCTTCGTGCCCGTTCCGGACCCGAATACCCGCGTCGAGGCCGCCGTTTCCGGCCAGTATGACTATGTCGACTCGCTGCCGGTCGAATCCTTCGAGCGGGTAAAGGGTTCGAGCGCCTCCGACCCTGTCATGCTGCAGCCTTTCGGCTGGCCGGTCTTCGTGCTGAACTCCGGTAACGGCATGACCAAGAATGTCGAACTGCGCAAGGCGATCCGCGCCTCGCTCAGCATGGAAGACATGATGGCGGCCGCCTTCGGCAGCACCGACTTCTATGCGCTCGACGCGGCCCTCTATCCGTCGCAATACGCCTGGCGGACCGATGCAGGCACCGAAGGCGCCTACAACATCGCCGATCCGGAGAAGGCTGGCGAACTGTTGAAAGCCTCCGGCTACAAGGGTGAGCCGCTGCGCATCCTGACCAGCCGCCAGTACGAGTTCCACTACAAGATGGCCCAGGTCGCGGCCGAGTATCTGAAGCTTGCCGGCTTCACGGTCGATCTGCAGGTGGTCGACTGGGCAACGCTCACCCAGCGCCGCGCCGACCCGACGCTATGGGACATCTACATCACTCACAGCCCCTTCCTGCCGGAACCGGCGCTGATCGGCATGATGTCGACCAAGGCACCCGGCAATTGGGATACCCCGGCGCGTGCCAAGGCGGTCGATGCCTTCAACGCCGAATCCGATCCAGCCAAGCGTGTGGCCCTTTGGGCTGACGTGCAGAAGGTGATCTACGAGGAAGTACCGTTCATCAAGATCGGCGACTTCAACGCGCTCTCGGCAAAGTCGAAGACACTGGAAGGCGTCTCGCCGGCGCCATGGCCATACTTCTGGAACGCTTCGATCAAGAAATAAGCTCCCACCTCCCAGGGATTTCGGCGGGCGCGCGGCCATTTGCTGACCGCCCGCCGGAAGGACGCGACGGTCTTCATCCGCTTCGGCGGTTGACGCGCACAGGAAAGTTTCGAGGCCACCATGTTACGCTACATTCTCCAGCGGCTGATGGGCATGATCGTCGTCATGGCGCTCGTCGTCACGATCGTCTTCGTCATCGTCCGCGTGACCCCGGGCGACCCGGCTGCGGTGATGCTCGGTCCGGAAGCGACCCAGGAAGACATCGCGGCATTGCGCACCCGGCTCGGCCTCGATCAGTCGCTCGGGCTGCAATATGTCTACTATATCGGGCAATTGCTTAAGGGCGATCTCGGCCAATCGATCTTCCTCAACCAGCCAGTCACCTCAGCCCTTGCCGAACGCGCCGAACCGACCTTCTTCCTGACATTGTTCTCGATCGTGATCGCCTGCGCCATCGCGCTACCGATCGGAATCTATGCCGCCTATAAGCGTGGTTCCCTCGTCGACCAGGCGGCAACGACGCTCGCAATGCTGGCCGCCAGCATACCGAGCTTCTGGCTCGGCCTGATCCTCATCCAGGTGCTTGCCGTCCGCTTCGGCTGGTTTCCGGTCTCCGGCTATGGCGGTCCCGGTTCCTCATTCACTGAGCGCATGTATCACCTGACCTTGCCGGCGATTGCACTCGGCGTCGTCTCCTCCGCACTGATCCTGCGCTTCACCCGCGCCTCGATGCTCGACGTACTCGGCGACGATTTCATCCGCACCGCCCGAGCCAAGGGGCTCGGCGAACGCAAGGTGGTGATGAAACACGCGCTCAAGAACGCGCTCATCCCGATCCTGACGATCATCGGCCTCACCGCCGCCGTGCTGATTTCCGGCGCGGTCGTCACGGAGACCGTGTTCGGCCTGCCCGGTGTGGGCAACCTCGTCGTCTCCGCCGTGCTTCGCCGCGACTATCCGGTGATCCAAGGCGCACTGCTCGTCATCGCCGCGCTTTACGTGCTGATCAATTTTGCGATCGACATGCTCTATCTCCTCGTTGATCCAAGGGTGCGCTACTGATGGCTATCACCGTATCCGTGCCCTCCGAGAGCGAGGGCCGCAAGTTCATCCGCCGGCTCCTGAAGCGCAAGACGGTTGCTCTCGGCCTGATCGTCCTCACCGTCTTCGTGCTGCTTGCCGCCTTCGCACCGCTGATTGCGCCCTATGCGCCCGGCAAGCTGTCGATCGTCAACCGGCTGACGCCGCCCGGCATGCAATGGTTCTTCGGCACCGACGAATTCGGCCGTGACGTCTTCTCCCGCACCATCTATGCGGGCCGGCTGTCGCTCTTTGTCGGCGCGGCGGTCGTCACGCTTGCGACCGTCATCGGCGTCGTGCTCGGACTGCTTGCCGGCTTCTTCCCGAAGCTCGACACGCCGATCGCCCGGGTCATCGACGCGATGATGGCCTTCCCGGACATCCTGCTTGCGATCGCGCTTGTCGCTGCCCTCGGGCCATCACTGACGACCGTGATCATCGCGCTCAGCATCGTCTATGCGCCGAGGCTCGCCCGCGTCGTGCGCGCTTCGACGCTGGTGATCCGCGAGTTGCCCTATGTCGAGGCGGCGCGCGCGCTCGGTATCTCGACGCCGCATATCATGACGCGGCACGTGCTGCGCAATCTTCTTTCACCGGTGCTCGTGCAAGGCACGTTCCTCTTTGCCCACGCCATGCTCGCCGAAGCCGGTCTCTCCTTCCTCGGCGTCGGCGTCAGCCCGGAAATTCCGACCTGGGGCACGATGATCGCCTCGGGTCGCCAATATATCGGCCAGGCCGATTGGGTGACGCTCTTCCCCGGCATCGCCATCGTGCTTTCGGTGCTGTCGCTGCAGATGGTCGGCGACGGCCTGCGCGACATGCTCGACCCCCGCCTCAGAAAGGACCTGTAAGTCATGACGAACGCAACTCCCAGCGCCGATCCCGTGCTGATCCGGCAGGTGAAGCCCGTCGCCTTCGGCATGGCGGCGCCGACTGAGACGATCGACATTCTCGTCGACGGCGAGGGCCGCATCGCGGCACTGGGCCCGAACATCGAAGCTCCCGGCGGAGCGCGCCGCGTTGAAGGCAAGGGAGCCTGGATCTCCCCCGGCTGGATCGACCTTCACGCCCATGTCTGGCATGGCGGCACCGACATCTCCGTGCGCCCGCAGCTCTGCGGCATGGAGCGCGGGGTCACCACTATCGTCGACGCGGGTTCGGCAGGCGAAGCCAATTTCCACGGCTTCCGCGAATATATCATCGAGCCGGCACGCGAGCGCATCAAGGCGTTCCTCAATCTCGGCTCGATCGGTCTCGTCGCCTGCAATCGCGTCAGCGAACTCTCCGACATCCGCTCGATCGACATCGACCGCATCATTGCCTGCTACCAGGAAAACCGCGAGCACATCGTCGGGCTGAAAGTCCGCGCCAGCCACGTCATCACCGGTTCCTGGGGCGTGACGCCGGTGAAGCTCGGCAAGAAGATCGCCAAGATTCTGAAGGTCCCGATGATGGTCCATGTCGGCGAGCCGCCGGCGCTCTATGACGAGGTGCTGGAGATCCTCGGTCCCGGCGACATCGTCACCCACTGCTTCAACGGCAAGGCAGGGTCGAGCATCATCGAGGACGAGGACCTGTTCGAACTTGCCGAGCGCTGCGCCGGCGAAGGCATCCGCCTCGACATCGGCCATGGCGGCGCCTCCTTCTCCTTCCGCGTCGCAGAAGTCGCGATCGCCCGCGGGCTCCTGCCCTTCTCGATCTCCACCGACGTGCATCTGCGCAGCATGAACCAGTCCGTCTGGGACCTCGGCACCACCATGTCGAAACTCCTCAGCGTCGGCATGCCCTTCGAGAAAGTGGTCGAGGCCGTAACCCACGCGCCGGCCTCGGTGATCCGCTTGCCGATGGACAATCTGCTCGCTGTCGGCGCTCGCGCCGAATTCACCCTCTTCGACCTCGTCGACTCCGAACTGCGGGTCTTCGATTCACTCGGCGCAGAGGCGCACCTCAATCGCCTCTTCGAACCGCGTTACGCAGTGATGGGCACCGATGTGGTCACGGCCACCCGCTATCAGCCGCAGCGCGTCGAATGCCCGGACCACAGCCATGGCTACGGCTACCGCTGAACCAAGGCCACCGAATACAGAAATGACAGGACATCGCGTGAACAGTCTGGATCAGAAGAAAGACGGCCCCGAAGCTGCCTCCCCGTATCAACGGCTTCGGGCCCTCGGCATCGACCTGCCACCGGCGCCGCCGCCGATCGCCAACTTCGTGACGCATGTGCGCGAGGGCAACATCCTCTACCTTTCGGGCCAGGGGCCACGCGAGGTCGACGGCCATCTGCATGCAGGCAAGGTGGGTGCGGATGTCGATATCGACAGCGCCTATGACCATGCGCGGCTGACCGGCATCAACCTGCTTGCCGTCATGCACGACGCGCTGGGCGATCTCGGACGGGTTAGGCGCATCGTCAAGATCCTCGGCATGGTCAACGCAGTACCGGACTTCGCCGAGCATCCGCGTGTCATCAACGGCTGCTCGGACCTGATGATCGACGTTTTTGGAGCGGCCGGCAGCCATGCGCGCTCGGCGGTGGGTTTCGGGTCTCTACCCGGCAACATCACCGTCGAGATCGAGGCGATCGTCGCTCTGCACGAGTGACGACGGGAGGTCGGATCAATGGCTGCGCCAGCCCATCATCTTCTCGATACGCTCCGCGGAAACCCTGACGTGATCGGCGTAAAACGCCCGATCGTCGAGGATCTTCTGCTCCGGCAGCACGATCGAGATCGTGGCGGCGCAATTGCCTTTGTCGTCGAGGATCGGCGCGGCGACGCAGGCGACCGCATAATCGGATTCACCCGCCTGGATCGACAGCCGCGCGGCAAGCGCGCTTTCGGCCTGGGCGGAAAGGGTCGCCGGGTCGATATCGGCGCGGCCGGTCGGCGATGTGCGGGCGCAGCGGCGGAAAAGCTCGAGCCGTTCATCGGCCGGCAGATGGCCGACGAGCAGCCGGCCGGAGGCCGTCCAGTTGAGCGGCACGCGCGTACCGACGCGCGACGTCACCTGGAAATGACCGGGACCGTCGGCCATGGCGAGCACCTGCATATAGTCGCCGTCGCGACCGCAAAGCTGGATCGTCTCGGAAACCACACGGCCGAGGTCGTGCATCTCGCGGGTGGCAACGCCGAGGAAATCGAGCGAGCGGGCATAGGCCAGGCCATAGTGATAGAGCCGGTCGCCAAGCCAGACGAGACCATCGGCATCGCGGCTGAGCAGGTTCTTTTCGACCATGTCGTCGACGATGACGTAAGCCGTCGACAGCGGCGCACCGACCGCCTTGGCGATGGCGTAGACGCCGCTCGGGGCGCCGGTCTCGTAAAGGAAATCCAGAACCTGCAAGGCACGGTCCATGCCGCTCACGCGCGAACGGCGCGGCTTGCCGGTCGTTTCAATGTCGTCGTTCGGCTCGGCGCCGGTCGTCGTCTTGTCCACTGCTCCACTCCCGCGCGGCTTGGATCTTATATCGACAGCGAAATGCGAGGCTGCAGCCATGCAGGTCCGCTCAAGACGGCTGGACCGTACGGCGAAACGCCTCACGCATACTTCATTACTATGGTAGATATTCCGCGAAAACGGAATAGTCTAGCCGCCTCGACGACAAGAAAATCACATGGAGACCACTATGCCTGACCGTGACATTCGCGAAGCTCTCGGCCTTCGTCCCGTTATCAACGTCTCCGGCACGATGACCAGCCTCGGGGCATCGATCGTGGTCCCGGAAGCGATTGCCGCAATGACAGGCATACTGCCGCAGTTTGTCGAGATCAACGATCTGCAGCGCAAGGTGAGCCCAGTCATCGCACGGCTAACGGGTGCCGAGGCCGGTTTTGTGACCGCTTCCTGCTCCGCGGGCATCAGCCTCGCCGTCGCCGGCACCATGACCGGCAACAATCTCGCGGCAATCGAGCGCCTGCCGGATACGACCGGCCTCAAGAACGAGGTCATCATCCAGATGGGCCACGTGGTGAGCTACGGCGCCCCCGTCGATCAGGCCATCCGCATCGCCGGCGCCAAACCGGTGCTCGTCGGCCAGGCGACCTCGGCCTATCGCTATCATATCGAAGGTGCGATCAACGAGCACACGGCCTGCGCCATCTATGTCGTCTCCCATCACGTCGTGCAGTACGGCCTCGTCGGTCTCAAGGAGTTTGCCGAGGTCTGCCATTCGAAGGGCGTCCCCGTCATCGTCGATGCTGCCTCTGAGTACGATCTGCGCATCTTCCTCGAACAGGGCGCCGACATCGTGCTCTATTCCGGCCACAAGTTCCTGGGCGGCCCGACCTCGGGCATCGTCGCCGGCAGAAAGGAGCTGGTGCGCAACACCTTCCTGCAGAACCTCGGCATCGGCCGCGGCATGAAGGTCGGCAAGGAAAGCATGCTCGGCGTGATGGCGGCACTCGAAGCCTGGGAGAGGCGCGACCATGCCGGCATCCGCGAACGCGAAACCGGTTACCTGAACCTCTGGTACGAGACGCTGAGCGGTCGTCCCGGCATCAAGCCGGTAATCGAGGCCGATCCGACCAACAACCCACTCGACCGTCTGCGCGTCGCCATCGATCCGCAGGAGGCCCACATCACCGCCTGGGATCTCGCCGATGCGCTCGCGCGCGGCGCGCCACCGATCATCGTGCGCGACCACGAGGTCGAACATAATTACTTCTACCTGGACCCCTGCAACCTGCATCCCGGTCAGGAGAAGATCGTCGCAAGCCGCCTTGCCGACGAACTCGACAAGGCGAGAGCATCGAACGAGATCATTGCCACCTCGCTCAGCGAGCGCAACGCCCGCCGCTTCGCCGGCCTGCTGCGCTGGCCCGACTGATCTCAGCATCCGAAAGCGACGAGACGCACAATACCAGGCGGAGGAGCCGATATGACCGAGACCCAAGCTCAGCAGGACCGTTCGACGGCGCCCGTTCTCTCCGTCGAGAACCTGACCACCTCATTCCTGGTCGACGGCGCCTGGAAGCCGGTCGTGCGCGACATCTCCTTTGAGGTTGCCCCCGGCGAAACCGTCGCGATCGTCGGCGAATCCGGATCGGGCAAGAGCGTCACCTCGCTCTCGATCATGCGGCTCCTGCAGAAGGAGACGAGCCGCATCGAGGGACGGGTGATGATGGGCGGGCGCAACATCCTCGATCTGCCCGAAAGCGAGATGCGAAATGTGCGCGGCAACGACGTTGCGATGATCTTCCAGGAACCGATGACCAGCCTCAATCCGCTGTTCACCATCGGCGACCAGATCTCCGAGGCGCTACTGTGCCACAAGCCCATGTCGAAGGCCGACGCCCGCGCAGAAACCATTCGCCTGCTCGAAAAGGTCCGTATCCCTTCTGCGGCGTCCCGCTTCGACGAATATCCGCACCGTTTCTCCGGCGGCATGCGCCAGCGCGTGATGATCGCCATGGCGCTTGCCAGCCGCCCGAAACTTCTGATCGCCGACGAGCCGACGACGGCGCTCGACGTGACGATCCAGGGCCAGATCCTCGACCTCATCAAGGTGCTGCAGGAGGAGGAAGGCACTTCGGTGCTCTTCATCACCCACGACATGGGCGTCGTTGCCGAGATCGCCGATCGTACCGTGGTGATGTTCCGTGGTGACGCCGTCGAAACCGGACGCACGGAGGACATCTTCCTCCGGGCGAAACATCCCTATACGCGCGCATTGCTTTCGGCCGTGCCGATGCTCGGCTCGATGAAGGGTGAGAGCCAGCCGATGCGCTTTCCTGTCGTCGACCCGGCAACCGGCCTGCCGACAGCCTCAGCCGAAGCCACCGATACGGTTCAATCCGGCCGCAAGCCGATCCTCGAGGTCAAGAACCTCGTCAAGCGCTTCGACATCCACGCCGGCCTTCTCGGCAAGCTCAAGGGCCGCGTGCACGCGATCGAGAACGTCTCCTTCAGCCTGCAGCCGGGCGAGACGCTGTCGCTCGTGGGCGAATCCGGCTGCGGCAAGTCGACGACCGGCCGCGCCATCATGCGCCTGATTGAGCCGGAAAGCGGCTCGGTGAGGCTCGACGGACAGGATGTTCTGGCCATGGACCGCAAGCGGCTCCGCGAGATGCGCCGCACCATGCAGATGATCTTCCAGGATCCCTTTGCCAGCCTCAACCCGCGCATGACGGTGGGGGCCGCGATCGCCGAACCCTTTCTCGAGCACAGGCTCGGCACGGCCAGACAGGCGCGCGAGAAGGTTGCGGACCTTCTGGAACGGGTCGGGCTGCAGGCCGAGATGGCCGCGCGCTACCCGCATGAATTCTCTGGCGGCCAGCGCCAGCGCGTCTGTATCGCCCGGGCGCTTGCGCTCGACCCGAAGGTCATCGTCGCCGACGAATCCGTCTCCGCGCTCGACGTCTCGATCAAGGCGCAGGTCATCAACCTACTGCTCGATTTGCAGGCGAGCCTCGGTCTTGCCTACCTCTTCATCTCGCACGACATGGCCGTGGTCGAGCGTGTCAGCCACCGCGTTGCGGTCATGCATCTCGGTGAAATCGTCGAGATCGGGTCGCGCGCCCAGGTGTTTGAAAACCCGCAGCACCCCTATACGAAGAAGCTGATCGCCGCCGTGCCGATTGCCGATCCGACACGCCGCCATGCCCGCCGCGGCGTTGCAAGCGACGAGCTCAAGAGCCCCTTGCGCGCCCCCGACTATATTCCGGCCGAACGGCGTTACCGGCAGGTCGGGGAGGACCATTTCGTCCAGGTGTAGCTGGATTGCGTCTAGCCGGCAGTACCGCCGGCAAGGCCAGCCGTGCCACACGCGGCGATCCGCTCACCGTCATGCGGCACCGCCAAGGTGCCGCCGCCATCTAGGTACTTCTTGTTACCGTGCTTTAGAGTTGCGCCGTTCGCAGCGGTCTTTCGCGGCTCTTGATCGACTGACGCATGCGCCTGCGATCGGGCACCCGTATCCCGTTGCAGGCGCGGAACTTTTTCCCGGCAGGACTATTACCCAACCGAGCGCGAACCGTGTCAACCGGACGCGGCAGGGATGGCGAACATGGCGGTTTTTCCGGTTTCTCGCCATGGCCAACGAAACGGCAGTCGAGCGCCCAACCTGCCCGGTTCGTCTCACCTTTGTATCGAGGTTGAAGGCACAACGCCCCGGAGAGCTTCGCCGGCACGCGTCGCCGGCCGGAGAACACCGAAAACACGCACCAGCTGTCCGGCGGGCGACGATCAGTTTGTCGTCGTTGTGCGGATCGTTGCAGACCCGATCAGTCTTCGGGAACCTTGATCAGGACCGTCTCGGCGGCACCGATCGGCCTGCCATCTTGCGTGCGGATATCGAGCTTTACCGGCAACCCGGTTTCCTTTTCGACCAGCAGGGAATGCTCTTCGCCGGGCTGAAAGAGGTGTTGTTCACCGAACTGCCTCAAGGCAACCATCACGGGAAACAGGTCCCGCCCCATGGCCGTCAACTGATACTCGACCCGCGCCTTCGTCCCGTCCACGGGAACCGTCTCGAGAATGCCGCGGTCGACGAGCGTGCGCAGACGATCGGTCAGGATGTTCTTGGCAATGCCGAGGCTTTTGTGAAAATCGCTGAAGCGCCTCAGTCCCTCGAACGCATCGCGCACGATCAGCAGCGACCACCAGTCGCCGATCGCGTCCAGCGATCGCGCGCTCGGGCAGTAGTCGCCCTTGAGGCTTTTGCGCGCCACCATACGAACTCTCCTCTCCCGCTCCACGAGATTTTTGGTTGCATTATAAAACCAAATTGGTATCCATTGCTTGGTTTCATTATTAAACCGAAATAAGGAAGAAGTCCAATGGATGGTAGAGCTGCTGCGGCGTCGAGCGACGCCGCAAACGATGGCGTGCGCCCAAATGCCGGTGTTGTGGTGTCTGCGTTGACGCGCCCGATGATGACCCTTTTTGCCTTTGCCGCCGGCCTTGCGGTCGCCAACGCCTATTTTGCGCATCCCCTGCTGGATGTGATGGCGGCCGATCTCGACCTTTCACAAACAGGTGCCGGCTTGATCGTCGGGGCGACGCAAGTCGGCTACGCGCTCGGCCTGATCCTGCTTGTTCCGCTTGGCGACCTTTTCGATCGCCGCAGGGTGATCATCGCCCAATCGCTGTTTTCGGCGATGGCGCTCGGCTTCGTGGCCCTTTCAGCCAACACGGAAATGCTGATGGCCTCGATCGCGACCGTCGGCATGCTTGCCGTCCTGACGCAGGCCCTGGTCGCCTATGCGGCCAGCCTGGCCCGGCCATCTGAACGTGGCCACGTGGTCGGTTTCGTCACCAGCGGCATCGTGATCGGCATCCTGTCCGCCCGCACCGTCGCAGGTCTTCTGACGGATCTCCTCGGCTGGCGATCGGTCTATCTCGCATCGTGTGCCGTGACGCTTGTTATCACCGTCTTGCTGCATCGGCTCCTGCCACACCAGAAGCGGGAAGCGAGCAAGCTCAGCTACCCCCGCCTTGTCGGCTCCACCTTCAAGCTGATCTGGCAAGAGCCGGTGCTGCGCACCCGGGGCGTGATCGCCCTGCTGATTTTCGCGAACGTGACGACGCTGCTCACCCCGCTTGTTCTGCCGCTGAGTGCGCCGCCCTTCTCCATGTCGCATACGAAGGTCGGTCTTTTCGGCTTGGCTGGCATCGCCGGGGCACTGGCTGCTTCTCGCGCGGGCCGCTGGGCCGACCTTGGACTGGGCCAGACGACGACGGGCATTGCACTCGCGCTCATGCTCATTGCGTGGCTGCCGATCTCATTGCTGGACCAGTCCATTCTGTGGCTGATCGCCGGTGTCGTCGTTCTCGACTTCGGGCTCCAGGCGGTCCACGTCACGAACCAGGCCTTGATCTACCGGGTCCGCCCGGAAGCGCAGAACCGGCTGACGGCTGGCTACATGCTGTTCTACTCGCTCGGCAGCGCGATCGGATCCTCCCTTTCCACCGTCGCCTACGCGCATGCGGGATGGAGCGGCGTCTGTCTGATGGGCACGGTGATCAGCCTTGCCTCGCTCATCTTCTGGCTGGCGACCCGACCTTCGAGGTCGCAGACCCCGGAGGAAGGCGCAGCGTCGAACGGTTAAGTGATCTGCAACAGTGGCGACAGTTCAAGCCTGTCGGCGCGAACTAAGTTGGCCTGGCAACGAGAAGGCCCCGCATCATGGCGGGGCCTGAGGAAGCGGCCGACTGCCTCAACGTTTATGCGGCCGGGTCGAAATCGGTCGAGAGGGACACGGCACGCCATTGGGCCAGAAGCTCGGCGTCCGATGCGTGTTTGGCTTCGATCGCTGCCACCGTGTCACTGCCGAGCGGCAACCGCACCGGCGGATTTTCTGCGTCGACGAACGAGATCAGCACCTCTGCCAGCTTATCGGGGTTGCCCGGCTGGTTATGGCTGATGTCCTTCGCCTTGCTGCGAACGACACCGGCCGTCTCCGCGTAGTCGTCGATCTCGATCGGGCTGACGCTGAGCGAGGTCGAGTCGAGGAAGTCGGTGCGGAAATAGCCGGGCTCGATCGCCGTGGCATGGATCCCGAGCGGGGCAAGCTCTGCCGCAAGTGCCTCGGTCAAGCCTTCGACCGCAAACTTCGTCGAGCAATAGACGCCAAAGCCGGGCCCGCTGCGATATCCGCCGATCGACGAAAAGTTCAGGATGCGTCCCGAATGCTGGCGGCGCATATGCGGCAGCACGGCACGGGTGACGGCCAGCAAGCCGAAGACATTGGTGCGGTAGAGGGTCTCGATCTCGGCACCACTTGCCTCTTCGACCGCACCGAGCAGCCCGTAGCCGGCATTGTTGACCAGAATATCGATCCGGCCAAAGCGTGCGATCGCCTGCCCGACGGCCTGATGCGCCTGGGACTCGTCGGTGACATCGAGCGCCACGGCCAGAAGATTGGGCTGCGCGCCGAAACGCTCGACGATCGCCTTCGGATTGCGCGCCGTCGCGACGACCTGGTCGCCCTTGGCGAGCGCCTTTTCAACGATGAGGGCACCAAATCCGCGAGAAGCCCCGGTGACGAACCAAGTATGCATGTGAACCTCCTGTTGTTTCGCCGCTCCATCGTCGGCGGCTGAGAAGGTTCTACCCCGTTACATCTGCTGAGATAATCGACTGGATTCTCCCTGATCTAATGAGTACCATTCAACAATGAGAACCGTATCGCCTTCCGATCTGTCTTCCTTCCTGGCGTTGGCCCGGCATCGAAGCTTCCGCCGCGCCTCAGACGAACTGGGCTGCACGCCATCGGCGCTCAGCCATGCCCTGAAGGCTCTTGAAGAACGCCTCGATCTTCGTCTCTTCAACCGAACCACCCGCAGCGTCGCGCTGACGGAAGCAGGCGAACTTCTGCTCGCCCGGGTCGCCCCTGCCTTCCGCGACATCGAGGATGCGCTGGACGACCTCAACAACTTCCGGGGCACCCCTGTCGGGCGGTTGAAACTCAATGCGGCGCGCGCCTCCGCAAAGATGGTGCTTCTGCCTCTGGTCGCGCGTTTTCTCGAAGCCTACCCGAAGATCAGCATCGAGATCGTCGTCGACAACGACCTGGTGGACATGGTGTCGGAGGGCTTCGATGCCGGCGTTCGTTTCGGCGAAGTCATCGCACAGGACATGATCGCCGTACCGATCGGGCCACGCCAGCGCACCGCGATCGTGGCAACGCCTTCCTTTTTCGAGCGCTTTGCCAAGCCAACCGCTCCCGATCACCTGAGGGAACTGCCGTGTGTCGGACTGCGCTTCGGCAGCGGCCGGCTTTATGCCTGGGAGTTCGAGCGCGGAGGTGTGGAACTTCAGGTTGAGGTGAGCGGCCCTCTGATCGTCGACGACCAGGACATGATGGTGGACGCCGCGCTTGCGGGCGCCGGCATAGCCTTCACCTTCGAGGATCAGGTGCGATCGCTCGTCGAAGAAGGAAAACTCGTTCGAGTGCTCGAGGATTGGTGCCCCTATTACGGCGGCTTCTATCTGTATTACCCCAGCCGGCGGCAAATGCCGGCGGCGCTGCGCGCCTTCGTCGATTTCGTCAAAACCGCGGGCCCCAAAACTTAGCGCTAAGCCGCTTCATGCGACCGATCGCGCCGCGGTCGGTCCTGATACCGTTTCCGGCCAGGCAAAGCCGCCCGACACAAGGTCCTAGCTTACGCCCTGTTTTCCACGGCGGACGAAGTGGCCTCCGCAACGGCCAGCGCGGCCATGGCGAGGGCCGCTTCGCGCGTTGCGGCGGCCGCGATGAAGCGGCCATTGTGACAGAAGCGCGCGCCTGCAACCCCACAGACCGCCTCCAATTCGCCGTTGGTCAGACCGGCCCAGGCCACCGGCAGGTCTGCGCGAAGCTCGAAGCCCTCATCGGCCTTGCGGATGCCCGTCAGGCACCAGTCTTTTTCGCGCGGATGAACGACGAACAACAAATGATCGGCGCCAGATTTCACGACGGCCGGGCGAAAGGGCATGCCCATCGGCAACTCGAGGATTCGACTGTCGCCGGCCTGGGCGATTTGCTGAAGGACGAGCGTCTCGGCCCTCAGTTTTGCCGCGCGTTGCGCTACGCCAGCCTCGACGAGCGTGCGGGCGATCGCCAAGGCCGCCTGAAAGCCGCGATCCTCAGCCTCCTGGCCGGCCTCGTCGAAAACGGGTTTCAAGGTTTCCAGCAGCGCCGGCAGCGTGAGCCCGGCGAGCGGGCCGGCAACGGACGGATCGAGCGCGCCATTGTCCATCAGGTCGACCGGAAGCACGAAGCGGGCGTCGAAGGCGGCATGGACCGCCTCGACATGGTCTCCAGGAACGCCTGAAGCGGCCAGATAGTCGCGGCCATAATGCTTCCAGATCAGTCCGAACGAGCTATAGGGCTGGCCGTCCGCTCTCAGCGGCGCACCGCGCTGATGATGATCGAAGATACCGGCGGCGGCGTCATATTGGCCGCCCACATCGTAGATGATGCGGTCTGCACCGGGCCTGATCCATTCCGCAGCCCGACTGCGGACGAGACGGGCCTCTGGAAAAAGCCGCGTGAGGATGACGGTGGACAACAGCTCGTCGGCATGGAAGCCACCGGAATGGGTGACGAGAAACTCTGGGATCATCCCGATTGGCCTTGTCGTTCGTTGAAGAGGGAGCGCTCCACATAGCCATTGCTTGCTGCCACCTCAACCCACCATCTTCTTCGCGGCGTGGAAGATCTCGCAACCGGACTGTTCGATCGCACGACGACGAACCCCATCTGCTGTTTCACGACACCCCTATTTCCAATCCACCAGCCTTCCCTCGGATATCGACTTCGAATGACGTAAGAGCCTTTCACGGACAGGATGTCAGCCGGTTCAAGTCACTGTAGAGGCATGATAGTTGTTCGCCCGGCAGCGATCAGACGCCGGGGGACTGGATACGCCGCTGACGCTTTGACAACATAGGCGCTCAAGGCAGGGTTGCGATTCGATGACGATTTTCTTTAAGGCAGCAATTTCCGACGACGTGGCATTCGGAATGATCGAGCGGTGTTTTTCCCATCCGGACGACTATGACGGCTATCTCGATATCTTTGGCGATCACACCGAGCGGACCGTTTCATGGAGCAAAGGACGGTCGGTAGACGAGTTCAAGGCGGAGATAACGGAAGCATTGCGGTCCGCCTGGGAAAGCGCGCGTTACTGGCAGGTTTACGAACGGCGCGAAGACCGGGACGATGCCGGCACTAACGAAATCCGACGCGCGGCCATCAACCTGACACGCACCTATGGCGGCGTGATCGTGATCACGCTGAGCCTGCTTGGCAGACGCAGCAGCACGCACGATCTCGAACTGGTGTTTGTCTGCTTCCAGGAAGATGCCCAGCGCCGGAATTTTCGCGTGCGCTACGACGGGAAGTTCATTCCCGTCTGACGCCTCCCGCAGCATGGAAAGCAGCGATCAAGCGTCGATCGGTCGGCATCGCCTTCCGATCAGCAGCCATCTGCGGCGTCTATTTCAGAAACGCCCGAAAGCGTCGCATGGCGAAGGCAAACAGGATCGCACCGATCACCAGCAGGGCAAGAAGCTGCGGCCAGACCACGTCCAGACCGGCATCGCGAAAAAGAACCGCCTGCGCCAGAATGACGAAGTGCGTGTTCGGCGCCGCCAGCATGATGTTCTGGATGATCTCGGGCATGCTTTCGCGCGGCGTCATGCCGCCGGACAGAGCCTGGAGCGGCAGAAGCACCAGCATCAGCAGCAGGCCGAACTGCGGCATGGAGCCGGCGATCGTTGCAAGCAGGATGCCCATCGACGTGGTCGCGAAGAGCTGCAGGGCTGTTGCCAGCAGGAACAGGGCGAACGAACCCTGTACCGGAACGGCGAGCGCGCCCTTGACGACGAAGATGAGCGAGACCGCTGAGGCGAGCAGCACCACGAGCCCCATCGACCAGACCTTGCTGACCATGATTTCGAACGGGGTCACGGGCATGACCAAAAGATGCTCCACCGTTCCGTGCTCGCGCTCGCGGATGAGCGCCGCGCCCGTCAGCACGATCGACAGGATGGTGATGTTGGTGATGACGTTCATAACCGCGCCGAACCAACCCTTGTTGAGTTCGGCGTTGAAGCGCGCGCGCAGGACAAGATCGACCGGCAGCGGCGTCTCGCTGCGGTGTCGGTCAAGGAAACCCGAGACCTCGCCGGTTACGATCTGCTGGATATAGCCATTGCCGGAAAAGGCCTGGCTCATGCGTGTCGCATCGACATTGAGCTGGATCGTCGGCGAGCGGCCGGCCAAGAGATCCGTCTGGAAATTCGGCGGAATGTCGAGCGCGAAAGTATCGAGCCCCTGGTCCATGCGGCGGTCCATTTCCGCCGGCGTGATCATCTGCGGCGGCACGAAATAGGGCGGATAGAAAGCGGTCGAGATGCGCGTCGAAACCGGCGATCGGTCCTCGTCGACGATGGCGATCGCCGCGCGGTTCAATGTTTCAGGCATTGCGGTCGAGCCCGTATAGACCGACAGCGTGAAGGAATAGACGATCAGGATCAACAGGATCGGATCGCGCCAGAGCCCCCAGAGTTCCTTGATGCCGAGATGATAGATATGGGACAGGCGCATCGTCACCTCGCCTGCTTCTTGAGGAAGAACGTGCCTACCGCAAGCAGCACGGGCACCGCGATCAGCATCGGCACGAAGGCGCCGCCGAGATCACCGAAGCCCAGAGCCTTGGAAAAGGTACCGCGGGCGATCGTCATGAAATGGGTGGTCGGATAGATCTGGCCGATGAAGGCCCCCGCGCCTTCGAGCGAAGAGACCGGGTCGATCATGCCGGAATACTGGATCGCCGGAATGAGCGTCAGGATCGCCGTGCCGAAGATCGCGGCGATCTGGCTCGACATGAAGGTCGAGATGACGAGCCCCATGGCCGTCGCCGCCGAGACATAGATCAGCCCGGCGGCCGTCCAGGCAAGCAGGCTGCCGGTAAAGGGCACCCGGAAGACGAAAATCGCGAAGGCCGTCAGCAACACGAAATTGAGCATCGCCAGGGCAATATAGGGGATCTGCTTGCCGATCAGGAATTCGAGCCGGGTGACCGGCGAGACATAGAGATTGACGATCGACCCCAGTTCCTTCTCGCGCACGACGCTGAGCGCCGACAACATCGCCGGGATCAGCATTAGCAGGAGCGGGATGACCGCCGGTACCATGGCGACGATGCTCTTGACGTCGGGATTGTAGCGGAAGCGCGTCTCAATCCTGAAGCTGCCGGTGGTTGCGGCGGCCCCATAGCGTTCGCGGATCTTGCCGGTCAGCCAATGGGCGTGCAGCCCCTGGACGTAACCCTTGACCGTTTCGGCACGGCTCGCCATCGCGCCATCGATCCAGGCCGCGATCTCCACCGTATCGCCGCGCGCCGCATCCCGGGCGAAACCGGGTGGAATCTCGATCGCCAGGCTCAGTTCGCCGTTGCGCATGCGCCGGTCGAGATCGGCATAGTCGGTGATCGGATCCTTCTCAATGAAGTAGCGCGAGCCGGCAATCTCGAGAATGTAGTCGCGGCTGGTCGTCGTCTGGTCGCGGTCGAGCACCGCGAAGGTCAGGTCCTCGACATCCATGTTGATGCCGTAGCCGATGACGAACATCAGGATGACCGTGCCGATCGTGGCGAGCGTTGCGCGGATGGGATCGCGCACCAGTTCCAGCGCCTCGCGGCGGGTGTAGCTGAACATGCGCCCGACGTCGAAAAACTCTGATTTCGGAGGCCGCGTGGCCTCGGCCGATCGTCCGGCGGCCGGCTCCGCCGGCGTCGTGGCCCTGACCACTGCGGGAGCCGGCTGCTTTGCCCCGGCGATCGCCTCTTCCAGATAGGCGATGAAAGCCTCCTCCAGGGTCGAGGCGGAACGGCTTTTCATGATGCCGGCCGGCGTGTCGCTGACGAGCACCTTGCCCGCATGCATCAGCGACATGCGATCGCAGCGCATCGCCTCGTTCATGAAGTGGGTCGAGATGAAGATCGTCACCTGGTCGTTGCGGGAGAGATCGACGAGGATCTGCCAGAAACTGTCGCGCGCCACGGGATCGACGCCGGACGTTGGCTCGTCGAGAATGAGGATATCCGGTGAATGGATCAGAGCCACCGCAAGCGAGAGCCGTTGGCGCACACCGAGCGGCAAGGCGTCCGGCAGGACCTCCATGACATCAGAGAGATCGAAGCGTTTCGCCAGTTCCTCGATCCGTTTCGGAATGTTCTCCGCCTCCATGCCGAACAGCCTGGCATGTAGTTCCAGGTTCTGCAGGACCGTGAGCTCGGTATAGAGCGAAAAGGCCTGCGACATGTAACCGACGCGGTGGCGTACCTCCATGTCGCGCGGGTCGACCTCGCGTCCGAAGAGCTTTGCCATCCCTTCGCTGGCGGCCAACAGGCCAGTCAGCATCTTCATCGTCGTCGTCTTGCCGCAGCCGTTGGAGCCGAGGAAGCCGAAGATCTCGCCGCGCCCGATGCGGAAACTGACATTGTCGACGGCGACGAAATCGCCAAAGCGCATGGTAAGGTTGCTCGCCTCGATGGCGATGTCGTCGCTTGCGCCTTCCGGGCGCGGCGGAATGACGACGTCGTGGTGCTCGCGCCTGATCTCCTCGGGAAGCAGCGCAATGAAGGCGGAATCGAGCGTGCCGACACCGGTCTTTTCAAGCAGTTGCTCGGGTGTGCCCGTTGCCAGCACCCGGCCCGCATCCATCGCAACCAGCCAGTCAAAGCGGGCGGCTTCTTCCATATAGGCGGTCGCGACGATAACGCTCATGCCCGGCCGCTCGGCGCGAATGTCGTCGATCAGCTCCCAGAACTGTCGCCGCGACAGGGGATCCACGCCGGTCGTCGGCTCGTCGAGGATCAGGAGATCGGGGTCATGGATCAGCGCACAGCAAAGCCCGAGCTTCTGTTTCATGCCGCCGGAGAGCTTGCCCGCAGGGCGCTCGGCGAAAGGGGCAAGGCCGGTGCTTTCGAGCAGGCTGACAATCCGCCGCTCGCGTTCCTTGCGATCGTGACCGAAGAGCCGGCCGAAGAAATCGACATTCTCGAAAACGGAAAGTGTCGGATAGAGGTTCTTGCCGAGACCCTGCGGCATATAGGCGATGCGCGGGCAGGTCCGGCGCCGATGACCGGGATCGGCAATGTCGCCGCCAAGCACCTCGACGCGCCCCGCCTGCACGGCGCGTGCGCCGGCGACGAGAGACAGCAGGCTGGATTTCCCAACGCCGTCCGGACCGATCAGCCCGGCCATGCAGCCGGACGGGATGTCGAGCGTCACGTCGTTCAGCGCCTTCGTCTTGCCATAGGAAAGCGTGACTGCGCGCAAGCGAACCACGGGCTCTGTCGGCGGCAGGCCGGCCCTGTCGGAACCAGCCATCACTGCACCAGCGTGCCGGTCTGGCTCGCCGGCCACTCCGCATTCGGGTCGACCTTCACATAGGCGACGCCCGGAAGACCGGTTTTCACCATGCGGATGTATTTCTTCAGGAGTTCCTTCGGAATCTGCGCCTTGATGCGGAAGGTCAGCTTCTGCCGCTCCTCAGCCGTTTCCACCGTCTTCGGCGTGAACTGCGCGACGTCGGCGACATAGGAGACCCTGGCGGGAATGATGTATTGCGGCGCGGCGTCCAGGACGAGCCGGACCTCGCTGCCGATCGACAGGCGTCCAGCCTGATCCGTCGGCAGGAAGAACGTCATGTAGACATCACCGAGATCGACGAGATTGAGCACGCGGCCGCCGGCCGCTAGCACTTCGCCCGGCTGGACCACACGATACTGAATACGGCCGTCGCGCGGCGAGACCAGGGTGCTGTCGTTGATGTCGGCGATGATGCTTTCGACCGAGGCCTTGGCCGCCTCGACCGAGGCTTCGGCATCGACGACCTGGGACTTCGCCGAATTGATCGCAGCATTTGACGCGGCGAGCGACGCCTCGGCAGCACTGGCTGCCGCTCTGGCACCCTCGGCAGTGGCTCGGTCGTCGTCGAGCACCTGCTGCGAAACGGTGCTCGTCCTAACGAGTTGCTCGGACCGGGCGAGCCGTCGTTCGGCAGCGTCCAGTTGCGCTCGCCGCTGCGCCAGCACGGCTTCCGCCGCCGCCTTTTCCGCTTCGCGCTGCGTGACCAGGTTCTTCGCCGCCTCGACGCCGATAATCGCACGATGCTGCTGCGCTTCGGCCTGCCGCTTGTGCGCTTCCAACTGCGCGGTGTCCATCTGGGCGAGCACCTGGCCGGCAATGACGAAGTCACCCTCGTCCACCAGGATCTCCTTGATCCGTCCCGCGGTCTTGGTCGAGATATCGATCTCGACGGCCTCGATGCGTCCGTTACCGCTCGCGATCCCGGCAGGCAGCGCATTGCGATCCAAGTTCTGCCAGGCATAGTAACCGCCCGCGAGCGCCAGGACGACCAGACCGACCAAGAACCAATTCTTCCGGGCTTTTTCCATTTCAGCGTCCCACCTTCAACACATGCCACGACAATAGCCCGCGGCCGCGCAAACACAACCGGTAATAGGCAGACCCGCTGGCTGCACACGGCGGCGCAAAAGGGTCGTCGCTAGAACAGGCCTGAAGGACTCGGTTGCTGCATTGACTCATGTCAATTGCCGATCAGCCGCGCCTTGGCGCCAAAGCCGGGTTGAATTGGTCGCCGCCTGCAAGGCCGAAAAACTCTGCGGCCTTGCGCGCCTTCGTCGCCCATCACCGGGCACGCTACGGGCAGGGCGCCTAGAGTTTTCACCTCCGGGCCTCGTGGCTTCGTTCCGTTCGCTTCCTGAGCTACGGATGCTGCGGATGGCGCGGATCGTCGTGCGGCTTCAGGAGAAATCGGCGCGCCACGTCGAGATAGCCGCGATAGACGAGGCCACCATTGATCGTCAGCAGCGCAACTCTGTGCCGGCGATAAAGGCCCGGAATCTGATACCAGGGAATGCCCGGCCGCTGGTGATGCAGCACATGCAGATTGTTGTAGAGAAACAGGAGACCGAAGAGCGGCGTGCCTTCGACGATCGCCGTCCGCTCGTCGTGATGGCCGGCGTAACGATGTTCAGCATAGGAACGAAGCCTCGTCAGCGCGGCACCGACATAGACGAAGCCGAAAAGATAGAGCCAGAGCGGCAGGCCGCAAACCGCGACAATCCAGACGAGCACGACGGCAACGCCTGCCGCGTGCGCACGCCAGATCCTTATCCGCGCGCAGTCACCCCGCGCGATCAGGACCGCCTCCTGCGCGAGGAAGCTCAGGATCATGACCAGCGGGCCGAGCGTCAGCCGGCCGAGCAAGGTCGTGTTCCACTCGGCAAGTTTCCGTCCCACTTTGCCCATGCCTTCCCAGGCAGTCCGGGTGAAATAGGAGGACTCCGGATCCTCTATCGGATCCGTCAGATGTTCGTCGCGATGGTGGACGAGATGCCCTTCGCGATAGATCGCATAGGGCAACCAAAGGGAGAGCGGCGGCCATCCGATCGCATCGTTGACGTGCTGATTGCGCGTCGGATGCCCGTGAATGACCTCGTGCTGCAGCGATCCGTGCCAGGCAATGAGCCAGCCGCCAAGGCCAATCACGACGGCAACAGGAAGCGATTGCCAGAACCAGGTCAGAGCGAGAAAGCCACCATAGATGACGAGGGTCAGGGCAACGGTCTGCCATTCGACGCGGGCGATTGCAGATAGGCTCGATTGTTGGGGCAGCGCGTCAGTCGACATCGGGTCTCCGGCCGGAAAAAGCGATCGATTTCAATCGCCAATATAAAAAGCCGGCCAACGGGAACGCGCCGCATGGCATTGCGGCGAAGCCACGCAAAGGGGAAAAGTGCTTGCGCCAAACGCCACAGTCACAAAATATTTATTCTATGTAATTTATATTCTACTCTGCCAGTCTTGCTCATGCTCGTCGGGATGAATCGCGGTTGATGAACCGTCAGGCGATCGTCGGGTACCCGCGGCCGGCAGCATCGCGGTCAAGCGCGGCCAAAGCCTCATAGTCGCCGTCTGCCAGCAGGCTGACGCCGCGCAGCGAAAGCGTGTCGCAGATCTCGGCAAGGGCCGGATCGGCGATGGTTTCCGCAAGCATGCGGCGCAGCAGCACAAGATCCCTTGCCGGCGTCGATACGGCGGTGATGAACGGCAATCCCGGACCTTTTTTCGTTTCCGCCAGGATGCGCACGCCGGCGACGCGATCCGGGTCGAAGCGCAAGGTATTGCCGAAGGTCACGCAGTCGATCGCGGCGATATCGGCGATCCCGCTCGAAACCGCGTCGATGCTCGCAACATGGCCGCCGGTTTCCAGCACCGACGAGAAAAACCGGCCGCCGATCGCATGGGGCGCCACAAAGGCGCGAAAGAGGTTGTAGCCGGAATTGCTGCCGGGATCGTTGATCGCCGCGCGAGCACCCCGCAAATCCTCGACCGAACGCGCAGAGGATTCAGCATTGACGATGATGAAACTGCATTTGAGCGGACCATCGCAGCCCGGCAGTCCGTAGACCGGCGTCGCCACCAGTTGCACCTGACCGCGCAGCCGCTGGACATAGGGATAGCCGCAGGTCTGGCCGAACAACAGATCGGGACGAAGCCAGGCCTCGTCATAACGTATGTCCTCCTGCAGTGCCGCGGGCGCATCGAGCCCCACGGCACGAAGGCGATGCGCCAGCGCCTCCCAGAACAGCCGCGTCGCGTCTTTCAGCGGCGCCGGGCTGACGTACATGGCAAGACTTGCGATGGGCATGAGCGACCTCGGGGCGATATCGTGAATGCGATTGAAAATTCTATGCATTGCATAGACTTAATTCTCAATCGAATTCTATGCGACCCCGAAGCCCGCCTCGAGGATAGGGGATTGCCGCACGCGCTTGTCTTATGACGGCCTTCGGTTCCTTGAGGAAAAGAACCGTCGGACGCGGGCGGCCACCCTCGTCCGACGATGGGGATCGGATCGCGCACGCGCAGGCCATTCATCATGCTGAGAACCGGGTGTCTCGGCCCGTGGCTGTTGCGCGTCGATGGGAAGGACGTCGACTGATGCCGCCAGCCGCGACGCCCTTACTCGGCCGCCTGAACCCTATCTCGCGGCTTGCTCAGATAGGGTAATGCGAAGAGATAGAGCCCCGTCGGCAGAAGCACGGCCAGCGGCGGCAGAGGCAGGTAGTAGACCCATTCGGGGAGCACCACCAAAGCCATGCCGGCAAAGATCGCAGCAACGGCCAGGGAGAACAGCAGCGACGCCCATCGATGGATTGTCCGGATGAGAGAGGTCATTCTGGCACCTTGATTGTGAAAAGCGGTTCTGAAGCCAAGCGATGGTCAGTCGAGTTTCGCGACGACCTCTGCCAGCTGGGTGATGAACCGCGGCCATCCGACGGTCGCACCCTGAAAATAAGCCTTCTGGTCCGCCCGGAAGCCGCGCTGCTCCATGCGCAGGTTCGTGCCGCCATCGGCGGCGGCAAGGGTCCACGTAACGACGCTGGTGAGATCCTTGGTATCCCAGCGATAGGCGAGCTCGCGGTTCGCCTCGATCGTCTGAACCTCGCAATCGACCTGCCCCCAATCGGCGGAGAGGGTAAAGCGACGGCCGACCTCAGGGATGAAATCGTTCCGCATCAGCCATTCGGCGATCAGATGCGGTTGTGTCAGCGCGCGCCAGATCTTCTCTGGCGGATAGGGAAAATTGCGTTCGACGACGACAGCGCGGGTAGTTTCGGTTGTTTCGATCATTGGTCCATTCTCTTTAGTAGATCATCGAGATCGTCGAAGCGGTCCTGCCAGAAGCCGGCCATCTCCGTCGTCCAGTCAACCAGGGTCCCGAGCGCTTCGCGCCGGGCACTGTAATAGGTGTAGCGGCCTTCATGCCGGTCGCGCACGAGCCCTGCAGCTTTCAGGATCTTCAGATGTTTGGACACGACCGGCTGCGAAACGCCGGCATCGGCCAGCAAGCCGACGACGGTCGTATCGCCCTGGCGGCAGAGACGCTCGAAGAGCCCACGACGTGTGGGATCTGCGAGTGCCCGAAAGACCGCGTCCTGTAACTGCGACATGTCTCATACCCAATTGACTATGAATGACGTATAGTCAATTGGCTATGCGTTTGTCAAATGGGTTGCGGCGAAACCTGCTTGCGGGTCTCGTCCGTCTTCGCATCCAAGAGCGGCCAGAGAGGAAAGTGGGCTAGTCGGAGATTACCATTTCTTGCTCAGCTTGAACGTGACGGTCCGGGCGTCGCCGTAACCGCAGACAAGGACACCGCTGCAACCGCTCACATATTCCTTGTCGAACAGGTTGGTGACGTTCAGAGCGGCACCCCAGCCGTCCTTCTCATAGCGCAGTCCGGCATCGAAGACCGTCGAGGACGGCACCTTCGCCGTGTTCTCCTTGTCCGCCCAGCTTTCACCGCGATAGCGAACACCGGCACCGAGGCTGACGCCCTCGAACGCGCCCTGCTGCACGGTGTAGTCGATCCATAGCGAGGCCTGCGCATCGGGGACGAGATAAGGCGACTTGCCGACCAGTGCCCGGTTTGCGTCGTCGGTCACCTCGATATCCATGAAATCGAGGCCGGCGATCACCTTCCAGCTCTCGTTGAGATTGACCTTGCCCTCGAGTTCGATGCCGCGGGAGCGCACTTCGCCGGTCTGGGTGGAAATACTCGTCAGCGGGTCGGTCACCAGCGCGTTGCGTTTCGTCAGCTGATAGACAGACGCGGTCAGCACACCGTCGAAGAAGGTCGGCTCGTATTTGACGCCGGCTTCGAACTGTTCACCTTCCTCGGGTTTGGTGTTGCCGGTCGCCGTCACCGCCACGATCGGATTGAAGAAGGTGGCAACGCTGACATAGGGGGTCAGGCCATTGTCGAATTCATAGGCAAGCCCGGCGCGGCCGCTGGCAGCGCCTTCGCTGTAATCGAAGGTCGAATTCTGCGTCGGAGCCCAGAAGGTGGGCCCATTGTCGGTCCGGGTGTCGACATAGTCATAGCGGCCATTGAGCGTGACGAGCCAACCGTCGCCGAAGCGGATCTGGTCCTGTGCGTAGACGCCCAGCTGCTGCTGGGTGATCACTTGGTTGATATAGATGGCGTTGGCCGGCTGCGATGCGCCGTAGACCGGATCCGTGGCGCTGATCGGCGTTCCCGCCGACGAAGCCTGAACGTGGTCCAGGCGGAAGAGCTTGTAGTCCAGCCCGACCAGCAGCGTGTGATCGAGGGCGCCGGTCTCGAATTCTCCCTCGAGGCGATTGTCGGCGCTGAACGCATCGACCTTGGAGGTCGCCTCGAAGCCCAGGCGATAGAGCAGATTGTCGGGCGTGGCCGGCACCGGCGAAACCGGGAACGGCAGGCTCGGATCATAATAGCCGTAGGTATACGGGCCATTCTCATGCTTGTAGAGGTGGCCGTAGCGCAGGTTCTGGCTAAACTGCCAGCCGCTGTCGAACTCGTGCCTGAACTCGTAGCCAAGCATCTGCTGGACATAGGTGCCGGTATCGATCCCCGGTTCGCCGAAGAAGGCCTTGCGGTCGATCTTCCCGAAAGGCGCGTCGACGACCGAGCCGACATAGGGCAGGAAGCCGCCACCGGTGTGGACCTGATCAAGGCCCTGCAGCAGACCGTAAACCGTCAGGCTGGTCGCATCGTCGGGTTGATAGGCGATCTGCGGCAGAATGAAGCCGCGCAGGTCTTCCGAATGGTCCACATAGTTGTCGCCGCCGGAGATCTTGCCGGTGACGCGGTAGTTGATCGCATCGTCCAGCGGCCGGTTCACGTCGATGCCGAGGAAGGCATTGCCGTTGTTGTTGATCCCGGTCTCCACATAGGCGGAGGTGTCATCACTTGGCCGCTTGCTGATGAGGCTGACGATGCCGCCGGGATTGGCGCCGCCATAGAGCACCGACGAAGGCCCCTTCAGCACCTCGACGCGCTCGAGCATGAAGGGATCGATCTGGAAGCCGCCGAAACCATAGGAGAAGAGGTTGAGGCTATCGAGGAAGACGCCGGTCTGCGTCGCGTCGAAGCCGCGGATATAGAACCAGTCCGTGTCCGGATCGACGCCAAAGGGCTCGGCCATCACGCCCGGCGTATAGCGAAGCGCCTCGTCGACCTTGTTGACGACGCCGCGATCGTCCAGCTCCTCGCGGCCAATGACCGATACGGATTGGGGAATTTCGCTGATCGGCGTTGCCGCCTTCGAACCGGTGGTCGTCGCCTTGGCGACATATCCCTCGACCGGACCGGTCGCGCTGTCTTGGGTCGCGCCGGCCTGGACCTCGATCTTTTCCAGCCGGGTTGCCGGTGCATCCTGCGCGATCGCGGCACCCGCCGCGAGAATTGCAATGCCGGCTACCCCGCCTGCCAGCCATTCGGCCAAACCGGCCGCCCTGCCACTCACCATCATCTCTTCATCGCCCTGAGCCGCCCATCGCACCAATCCCCCGGACGATATGCAGCACTAAAAACCAAACCTCAGATAAGATGAGTGTTTATATCAACTATTATGCCGACGCTTGGAGCGATCCGCGGAAATTGAACGATCCTGGGCTATTCACAGCGATCGTCTGCCCGCGCCAGACGAGTTGCTCAGGCCAATCGGCTCCGCCGCCATTGCGCCGGCGTGGTGCCGACGACTTTGCGGAAAACCCGAGTGAAATGCGCCTGGTCCGAGAATCCGGTCTCGACGGCTACGGCCGTTAATGACGTGTCATTTTTCAGCAAAAGTTGCTTGGCTCGCTCGATACGTGCATTCGTCTGCCATTGATGCGGCGCCATGCCGGTCGAGGCCTTGAAGGCATGGCTGAAATGCGATTGCGACAGTCCCGCCAGCGTCGCCAACTCCTCGAGCCGAATGTTGCGGCCGAAATTCTCTTCGATGTAGTCAGCCACGCGGCGCATCTGCCAGGCGGCAAGTGGACTGCGTTTGCGCGGTGCAGCGCGGTTGAGCTTCATCAGGTCGATGAACAGCGCGACGGTCAGACCATCACCATAGAGATCATGCAGCGGCTGCGGATTGAGGCACTCCGCGGCGATGAGCCGGGCGAGTTGCAGGAAACGCTCGTCGTGAAACATCAGCCGCGGCGTGTCGCAACGGCTGACATCAAGATCTTCCATCAGCCGCCGGCTGAGGACATCGAGATTGAAGTGCAGATCTAGATGGCGGATGTACTGCACATCGACGACATCGGCCCGGATTTCCATGCCGGCCGGGATGTATGAAAGCCCCTGTTCGCGATAGTTCTGCACGGTCCCGGGGCCACCGGGCGAGAGCTTGACGTTGCAGCGGCTCCCGCCCTGCGCATCGAGCAAGATGAACATGCGCGGATCATCCGACACATAGTGGCCTCCCGCCCGCGCCTCGCATTCGACTTCCCAGACATCGGCGATGATTCCGTTCCATTCCCGGCGGTGCAAGCCGCCGAGAACCTTGAAGCCGGAGATCTTGTTCTGCATCCGTGGCTGGAACGTCATCAATTGCCAAATGCTCGGTTTAATTCCTTCCTTCTTTACTCACCTTTAATGCGCAACGGAAGCCCTGATCGGGGGCGCATTAGCGACTCCTATCGAAGGCGGATCAGGCCGGCATCGGCGGGAACGAAGCCGCAGGCTTCAAAATAGAAGCCATGAAGATGTGCCTCGAAGTCGACATGCAACCCGACGACTTTGCACTTGCTACCGCCTCCTCGACGAACCGAAGCGCATAGCCCTTTCGCCACCAAGGGGAAGTTGCCGCCCCATGTCAGGCGCGGGTCGTCAGCGCTGTTTCCCGTCATCCTCTCTTCCGTCCGGGGGCGGGATCCCTTGCTTTTCGTCCGATATCGCATGTTCGGCAATGATCGACAGCCTGAGCTTTGCGAACTCGTCCAGCAAAGCGCTTTCCGCCTTGTCGAACGCCTGCACCAGGGCGGCATTCGCTGCCCGCTCTACCGGACAGGTGGGGTGATCTTCCGAAATGCCGGCGGCCAGGACCTCGCCTTCATCCAGCGCCTTCTGAATGTCAAGGACCGTCAGGTCGTCCAGCGACCGCAACAGAACCCATCCGCCGCCTCGTCCTCCTTCGGAATCCACCACGCCGTTGCGCTTCAAGGCCGCCATCGTGCGGCGCACGACCACCGGATTGGTGTTCAACATTTTCGCGATGGTTTCCGAAGTCTCGCGCCCGCCCAGAAGCCCCATATGGATGAGCACGTGGATCATCCGCGCCAGCCGGCTATCTCTTTTCATATGCCACCTCTAAAGCGTAACTATAATTGTTACGCATTCTTGACCTCACCCGATTCTGTAACTTATAAAATTACGGAATCAAGGACCCAGGGATGCGAAGACGGACGATATTGGCCGCTCTGCTGGCGACAACGTGGCCGGCAAGGAGCGCTGAGATCGCCATCCGAGGCATGACATCAAAAGCGGAAGGACTGAAAATGCCTGCTCGTACCATCGAGACGCGAACGATCCGGATGAATGTCGCCGAACAGGGAGAAGGGCCACTCGTCCTCTTCTGCCACGGCTTTCCGGAAACGGCCCGCGCCTGGCGTCATCAATTGACGGTACTGGCCAAAGCCGGCTTTCGTGCGGTGGCACCGGATATGCGCGGATATGGGCACACGGAGTGCCCCGCAGCGATCGATGAATACACCCTGTTTCATCTCGTCGGCGATATGGTCGCGCTCTTGGACGCGCTCGGCGAAGAGACTGCCCTCATCGTCGGCAACGACTGGGGCTCCACGGTCGCGTGGCAGGCGGCGCAAATGCGGCCAGATCGCTTCCGTGGCGTGGTCGCGATCAGTGTGCCGATGATGGCACCTCCGCCCATGCCGCCGAGCCGGATCTTCCCACAGACCGATAAGGCACAGCTTTACACGCTCTACTTCCAGGAACCCGGTGTCGCCGAGGTGGAACTGGAGCGGGACATTCGGCAGACGCTAAGGAAAATTCTCTTTGCAGCTTCCGGAGACGCCGGCCCGCGGCAAGCCGGGGATCAGACGCCAAATCCATTCGGGATGGTTTCCCGGCGCGACGGACTGCTCGCGGCTCTTCCTGATCCGGATAAAATGCCGGACTGGCTGACGGCCGCCGACCTCGAGGCCTATGCGCAGGCGTTCGCCCACTCCGGTTTTCGCGGTGGCCTGAACTACTACCGCAACCTGGATCGCAACTGGCAACTGCAAGCGTCGCTCGCCGGCATGAAGGTCGATGTACCCGCCCTGTTCATGGTCGGCGAGCGGGACACCGGACTCAGCATCCCAGGAATGCAGGCCATCATCGACGCAATGCCCGGCCTCGTTCCCCAACTCCTGGACCAGGTCGTCGTGCCCGGCAGCGGACATTGGCTGCCGCAGGAACGTCCGGACCTCGTGAGCGACGCCATCATCGATTTCGCGCGGCATATCTGACGGTCGTGGGTTGCGCGCCGCGCTCGTCGGCGCACAACCTCATCGGATCAAAGCGCGCCTGTCATGCGCAACACGTCCTGAAGCGGGACCAGCCCTTTCATCGAACCGCTGCCGGCAGCCGACTTTCCGTCCTCGATCGCCAGCGCGAAGCGGAAGGCGGGATCGGCCTCGATACGTTTGCGCAGCGCGTGGATGCGCGGGTAGTTCTGCTCATAGTCCTGCGGATCGATCGCCTCGTGAAAATCCACCCAGCGCGCGACGCCAACGAACACCGCATCGGCGAGCGTTGGCCGGTCGCCCAGCAGATAGTCGCCGTCGCCCATCATCGCCTCGAGCTGCGCATGGCGCTTGGCGACAAATTCGCGACCGAAGGCGCGGAGCGTTTGGCGATAATCCTCCGTGGCCTCCTCCGCCTCCAGCGCCACCCACAGGGGGAAGAAGGCGCCGGTGAAGCCGGTGTTGAGGAAGGCGATGAACTGATGCATCCGGTCAGCTTCGTACGTTCCGGGCGCGAAGCTGATGCGGCGCTCTTGGTCCCGCCGCTCCAGCCACAGCGCGATCGCCATCGTTTCGGTGAGGACACGGCCTTCCTCGCTGACTAACACGGGAGTTTCGACCCGACCGTTCAGCCGCCGATAGGCCTCGGTGCGCATTTCCCCGAGCATGTCGACGCGGGTAAGGCGATAGGGTTGGCCAAGCCATTCGAATGCCGTGACAAGTCCTGCGGAACTGCCAAGCGGAAAGCCCGCGGTAAAGATCGGTTCAGAGATAGAGTGCATGTCGGTTTCTCCATGGTTGGTGCCACGGATGTAGCTGGGTAGACGCTGCCTCTGTAGACGGCCGGACTTGGACTTATCGTCTACATGCGTAGACGCTGACTGCCGGGGCATCGCGGCCCGGCTTTCCACCAGATGGCGCTACGATCGATCGCGAGCGCGCAAATATGCAAGGCGATGAAGCTGTCATGATGCGGGCTTGGCAGAGCCCATGAGCGCTTTCGGGCTGGAGAAAGCCGGTAGGCTACCTATTTCGTAGGAGACCCCATGGAGAGGACCGCAGGTCTTCAACGCGAAAGGAACAAAGCTTATGGCAAAGAACACGATCTGCCTGTGGTACGACAAGGATGCCGAAGCCGCCGCACGCTTCTACGCCGAAGTCTTTCCGGACAGTCGGGTGACGGCGGTGCACCGGGCGCCCGGCGACTATCCGTCCGGCAAGGACGGCGACGTGTTGACGGTCGAGTTCACCGTTGCCGGTGTCGCTTGTCTCGGCCTCAACGGGGGACCGATGTTCAAGCACAACGAGGCTTTCTCGTTCCAGATCGCCACCGACGATCAGGAAGAAACCGACCGCTACTGGAACGCCATCGTCAACAATGGCGGCGAGGAGAGCGCGTGCGGCTGGTGCAAGGACAAATGGGGGATCTCCTGGCAGATCACGCCCCGCGTCCTGACGGAAGCGCTCGCCGCCGGCGGCGGCGAGGCGAAGCGCGCGTTCGAGGCCATGATGGACATGCGGAAAATCGACGTGGCCGCAATCGAAGCGGCAAGGCGCGGCTGATGCTCCGCCAACGGGCGATCCTGCCAACGGCGTTCTTAGCCGACCAGAGCGGACGTCCGCATATCGAAAAGCCGCGCGTCTGCGAGGCTTGCATGCTAGTGCGTGCGCACGAAGTGAAACCGTTTTTCTGGAAGGCACCGAAAGGACGGTATAGAACTGCACGAAGCAGCTGGCCGACATCGGATGCTTTGTGACGTTGCTTGCCCGTTGGATATGCACTTGAGGCGATAAGGACAGAGTTCATGACCGAAAAATCTCCCGCTGACAATTTCCCCGCCGGCTACCAAGTTCCAAAGGTCTGGACCTGGGACAAAAGCAACGGCGGCGCGTTTGCCAGCATCAACCGCCCGATCTCGGGGCCGACCCACGACAAGGACCTGCCGGTTGGCAAGCACCCGCTGCAGCTCTATTCGCTCGCGACTCCGAATGGCGTGAAGGTCACGATCATGCTCGAAGAGCTTCTGGCCGCGGGCCATTCGGGCGCCGAATATGATGCCTGGCCGATCCGTATCGGCGATGGCGAACAGTTCGGATCCGGTTTTGTCGACGTCAACCCCAACTCCAAGATCCCGGCGCTCCTGGACCGTAAACCGAAAGGCGGTGGCGAACCGGTCCGCGTCTTCGAGTCGGCCTCCATCCTCACCTATCTCGCAGAAAAATTTGGCGCGTTCCTGCCGAGCGAGCTTCGTGCCCGCACCGAGACCTTCAACTGGCTGTTCTGGCAGATGGGCTCGGCTCCCTTCCTCGGCGGCGGCTTCGGTCATTTCTACGCCTATGCGCCGATGCACATCAAATACGCCATCGACCGCTATGCGATGGAGGTGAAGCGCCAGCTCGACGTGCTCGATCGTCATCTCGCCGACCACCGGTTCCTGGCGGGCTCAGAATACACCATCGCCGACATGGCCACCTGGCCCTGGTACGGCAATCTCGCGCTTGGCCAGGCTTATGGCGACGCCGGCACCTTCCTCGAGGTCCAGAGCTACGAACACGTCCAGCGCTGGACAGCCGAAATTGCGGCTCGCCCGGCGGTCAAGCGCGGCCGTATGGTCAACCGGTTGAGCGGCGATCCGTCGGAACAACTGCACGAACGCCACGACGCCTCCGACTTCGAGACGAGGACGCAGGACAAGATCGCTCAGGCCGAGACGGCCTGAGGAGGATCGCATGGCAAACCTGCCCGACATGACCAAACACCGGGGCTTTCCGTCCGGCATGCCGGGCACCGGCATCCAGTTCACCATTCGCCGGGCCAATCCGCGCGGGGTAACGCCGCTCAAGGCGATACCGCGTCGCGGCCGCCCGGGCACGGCGGAACACCGGATCGACGCCGCCTTCCTGCATGCTCTCTGGCATTACTTCGGCGCGGAACCCTTCGAGCGCGGCAATCTCGACGCCGCCCGCCTCTGCCTTCTCTTCGGCCGCGAGGTCGTGGCCGCGGACAAGGACTTCGATCCGCTGTCCTACGAATCCCTGCTGGTGATCGATGAAAGGATCGCCCGCCAGAGCTTCCCGGAGTCGTTCGAGGACGTATTCGAAGTATGACCGCCGCGTTTGGGCCTTGAGCATCGAGGCCCAATCGGTTGTCCGCCGCCTCCGCGTATTGACGCGCTCCGTTTCCCAACGCGCTGACGGGAGCGGCTTTCGGCTCTTCCAGCAGCATTGACGCGGCGATCGGACCAGCTGAGAAATTCCTGCCCCGGCCGGTGGGCCGCTGCAGGAAAATCATTCTGATATAACCCATAAAATATATGGATTATATGTATATAAAGATTGTCTTCTCCTCCATGATGCTGAAGCAAGGTCACGCGGCGCTGACCACCGGCCGACGGATTGGCGCGCGCCGACCGCCAGAACCCAGATCTCGACGGAGGATCCGATGTCCAATTCCATTTTCGGCCAGGCCTACCGCCGCCGCAGCGTGCTGAAATCGCTTGCCGCCGCGGGGACGCTGCCCTTGATCGCACCGCTTGTCGCGTCGACGGCGCTTGCGTCCGGCAACAAGTACGCCGGGCGCGCGATCAATCTCTTGATCATCCAGCCGCATGTGGTCACCGGCAAGAAGATCGCCGAGGATTTCGAGAGGTTGACCGGCGCCAAGGTCAACGTCACGGCGGTCCCTTATGACCAGGTCAGCGTCAAGGCGACACTGGATGTGCAATCGGGCGCGAACCAGTTCGACGTCATCGACTATTTCTATACCTACAAGGGCCAGCTCGCCGAAGATGGCGTGATCGAGGATGTGACGGACCTGATCGAGCGCGACAAGTCGGAGATCCAGCCGGACGATTTCATCCAGACCATCTACAACCAGTACACGCTGCATGATGGCCGCCGCTATGGCCTGCCCTATGACGGCGACAGCCACCTGTTGTTCTACAATCGTGAGCTCTTCGACCGCTATGGCCTGAAGGCGCCCTCCACCTGGGACGAATACAATGAAAACGCCAAGGTGATCACCGAGGCCGAAGCGAAGAACGGCATCTACGGCGCGGCCGTTCTGGGCGCCAAGATCCCGGTCATCATCCTCTCCACCTATGCCAACCGTCTGACCGGCTTCGGCGGCGACTTCCTGAAGCCGGACGGCACCTCCGCGCTTGACAGCACCGAGGCGGTCGAGGCCTTGAAGTCGCTGCTCGCCTCGGCACCCCATGCACTGCCGACCCCGCTCGAAACCCGCTTCGAAGAGGGGCTGCCCGCCTTCCTCAACGGCAAGGCGGCGCAGATCGATTTCTGGACCGACCTTGGCGGCTATGCCCAGGATCCCAAGGGCTCGAAGATCGTCGACAAGTGGGGCGTGGCCCGCATTCCCACCGGCGGCAGCAACACGACGCCGCGGCTCGCCTTCAACGCCGGATTCGGTTTTGCGATCACCAGCGGGTCCAAGAACAAGGATGTCGCCTGGGACCTGATCAAGCTCGCCACCAGCAAGGACTATCACGAGCAACTCCTGACGCTGACCGGCTCTGGCATCGACCCGGACCGCCAGTCGGGCCTGAAGTCGGAAAAATTCAAGGCATTCCAGCCGCTCGTGCAGCCGCTGCTCGACGATGGCGCTTTGGAGAACAGTCTCGCCTGGCCGACCGCCGTCTATGCGCCGAAGCTCGAAAACGCGCTGACCGACGAGTTGGCGCTGGCGCTCGCCGGCACCAAGAGCGCAGAACAGGCGATCGCCGATGCCCACCAGGCCTGGACCGAGATCATCGAGACCAACGGCTGATTGCTCGCTGGGGGCGCTCGCTTCCTCCCGGCAGCGCCCCCTCTTCTCTTTAGAGGTGAAAGATCATGACCACGCAAACCTTGCCGAAGCGCAGGCTCGGCCGCAGCGAATTGGAAATCACGCCTGGTCACTTCGATGACATCGAAGACATGCTGGTCGCCACGCGGGCCGGCAGCGGGCCGATACGGCCTGCTCTGGCAGAGGCCGCATGACCGCCTTCACCCTCGACGCCCTTGGCCCGGACGCGAACCGAAAGACCTGGCGCCGAGACACCCTGTCGGCACGCTTCGGACGTGCGTTATGGATCGCCCCCGTCGTGCTCGCCTTGGCCGTCACGACGCTCTACCCGACCGTCTTCCTGCTCGGGCTCGCCTTCAGCAAGAGTACGCTTGGAAAACCGTTTCGCGGCTTCGTCGGCATCAAGCATTTCGCAACGGCGCTGCAGGATCCGGTGTTCCTTTCGGCGATCGGCAGAAGCATCGCCTATGCGTTTTCGACGTCGCTGCTGCAACTCGCATTCGGTTTTCTGATCGCGCTGCTTTTCACGTCGCTGCTGAAAGGCGGCCGTTTCCTGATGAGCCTCGTGCTCTTGCCTCTGATGACGCCGCCCGTCATGGTCGGCATCGCCTGGAAGCTGATCTTCGCGCCGGCGGGCGGACTGCTGAACGGCACGTTGATCAACTCCGGCGTGATCTCCCAGCCGATCTCTTTCCTCGGCCACCCACTGTTCGCCTGGCTGGCGATCGCCGTCGCCGACCTCTGGCAATGGACGCCCTTCATCGTCATCCTCTGCTTCGCGGCGCTTTCGACGATTCCGGAAGGGGTCCGGGAGGCGGCACTCGTCGATGGCGCGAATGGCTGGCAGCGCTTCTGGCACATCACGCTGCCACTGGTCGCCGCGCCACTCTCGTCGATCTATCTCTTGAAACTGATCCTCTCGTTCAAGCTGTTCGACCTCGTCTACATCCTCACCTTCGGCGGGCCGGGTTTTGCAACGACATCGGCGGGATTTTCCATCTACAGGCGGGCGATCGAGCAGTTCGATGTCGGGCGGGCGGCCGCCGAGACGATGATCTATGCGCTGGTCATAGGGCTGGCGACGCTGCCAGTCGTGCGTCTCCATCAGCATTTCGAAAGACGCGAATTATGAAGCTCGTCGCACGGCATCTCTGGCTGGGCCTTGCAACGGCACCGATCGTCGGCTTCTTCGCCCTACCCTTCCTCTATCTCCTCGCCGTCTCCCTGAAGACGAAGGACGACGTGCTCAACGACCACTTCTGGCCGACGGCGCCGACGCTTGCCAATTGGCCGGCGGCCTTCGAGGCGGCCAATGTCGTCGGCTTCATCGTGAATTCCGTGATCGTATCGCTCGTTGCCGGATCGCTCACCATCGCGCTCACGCTGCCTTCAGCCTACGCAATGCTGCGGCTGAAGATCGGCGGGCGATGGCTTTCGGACGTAACGCTCTCAAGCTACATGGCACCACCGATCGTGGCACTCATCCCGCTGTTTTTCCTGCTGAAGGCGAGCGGTCTTCTCGACACGCGTACCGGTCTGGTTCTCATCTACGGTTTCGCCAACGTACCCGTCGCCTTCTGGCTGCTGACGCCATTCTTGCGCCGGATGCCGATTGAGATCGAGCAGGCCGCCGCCATCGACGGAGCGGGGCCGCTTCGCATTCTGCTGCAGATCGTGGTGCCGATCATCGCGCCGGGCATCGTGGCGACCTTCATCATCATCACGGTGCTCGCCTACAACGAGTTCCTCTTCGCTTCGGCCTTCACCTTCTCCGATGCCACGCGAACGCTGCCGGTCGGCATTTCGCTGTTCCAGGGCGACAGGCTGGTGAATTTCGGCCAGATGGCTGCGGCCTCTCTGGCGGGCATCGCCCCGGTCTATCTGATCGCACTGTTCATGCAGCGCTATCTGGTCAGCGGGCTTGCCCATGGCGCCGTGAAGTAGGCGGAAGGCCGCCAGCCTTTACTGTGCCTTCTCCACCTGGCCGCGGATCTCACCGTCGGGGAATTTCGCCGTGTGGATGTTGAGGTACCACTTGCCGCTTTGCAGATCGGCAATCTGCTGATCGGTGAGTTCGGCAGAGCCCGATTTCATGGAGGTCGAGATATCGACGACCGGGTCGGCGTTTTCGCCCGCGGCTGCCGGACCGTGGAAATGGGCGGCGGTCGGATCACCTGACAGGCCATCGGTCTTCACGGTCCAGGTCAACGTCTTCGACGTTGTATCGAGGGTGACTTCACCCATGCCCTTGCCCGCGCTTTCATTGGGCGGCACCTCACCTGATCCCGTCATATCCGCCTTGAATTTCAAGGTTTCGGCCGAAACGCCGCCGGCGGCCATAATTGCAATGGCAGCAAGGCAGGCCAGAAGGGAACTCTTGTGGATCGGTCTCATCTCGCATCCTCCAGAACAGATGTTGGGCAGGCCTTCCAACCCCGAGCACCAGTTTAAGTTCCGGTTGCAGGATCGTCGCAGGACCCGCGGCGGGACGCGGGTGCCATCGTTCTCGGGAAGCAAGGCGCCTCAAGGCGCCGGTTTCGCCGCCAGCGACGCCCTCACCAGACGCTCGACATGCGCGGCGTCCGGCGCGCCGCCAAAGAGGATCCGGTACATGATCGGCGCGACGACGCCGTCCATGACGGTCTCAACATCCGGAAAGACTTCACCGCGCTCCCTGGCGCGTTCGGCGATCGTTTCGATCTGCTGCCGGGTGAAGTTGCAGCACTGGTAGGCGCCGCTTCCATCCTGCGCCGCAAGCACGTCGCGGATCATCTCGCGACCCGGCCCCGAGGACATTTCCTCGGCATATTGCTCGGCCCAAGCCATCAGGTCACTGCCAAAACTTCCGGTGTCGACAGGTACCATGTCGGGGCGTAGCCGTTCGACCGCGACATCGGCGAGCAGTTCCTGCAGGTCGCCCCAACGGCGATAGATTGTCGAAGGCGTAACGCCCGCTTCCGCCGCGATCAACGGAACCGTGACCTCGGTGCGCTCGTGCGTCGCCAGCAAGGTCTGCACGGCCTTGTGAACCGACGCCTGAACCCGGGCGCTTCGTCCGCCCGGCCGCGGGCCTTCCTTTGTCGCCATCCGCTCCAACCCCGTCTTTCTTCGGCCGCAGCCGATGCTTCAGAAATTCTCACAACAGCATAAAAGCAAATTATTTGCTTTTAGTGCGGCGCATACCTAAATCTGCCAAACGCAACGATTTAGCTTTAAGGGTTATATAGATGTCTTCCACCTCCGAATCCAGAGAGAGCGCTCGCCCGGCAGGTCCCATCGCCTTCTACGCCGTCACGCTCGCGACATTCTTCGGCGCCTCCTCGGCCCCAACCCCGCTCTATCGCTTCTATCAGGAGAACTTCGCCGCCAGCCCGGTGGAAATGACCGTTATTTTCGCGGTCTACGCCTTCGCACTTCTCGTGGCCTTGCTGATCGCCGGTTCGATCTCGGACCATCTCGGGCGCAAGCCGGTGATATTCGCAGCATTGCTCGTCGAGATGGCGGCAATGTCCCTGTTCGTGCTCGCCGAAGGGACCCATTGGCTGATCGCGGCACGCATCGTGCAGGGTCTTGCGACGGGCGTCGCCGGCGCTTCGATCGGCGCGGCACTCGTCGATGTCGACCACGCCAGAGGGCAGCTCGTAAACTCGCTCGCACCCCTGATTGGCCTGGCGGTCGGGGCGCTCGGCACCAGCGCGCTGATCCAGTACGGCCCCCTTCCGCTTCATCTCGTCTATGTCCTGCTGTTCGCCGGCTTCCTGGTGCAGGCGGCGGCGATCTGGCTGATATCCGAAACCGGTTCGCGCCGCCCCGGAGCGCTATCCTCGCTCATGCCGCGGATCGCCATTCCGCAGCGCGCCAAGCGACCGCTGGCGCTCGTCACCCCCGTCAACGTAGCGAACTGGGCGCTTGGGGGATTTTACCTTTCGCTCGTCCCCTCGCTGGTCGTCGCCACCACGGGAAACAAGAACCCGCTGACCGGGGGCGCCGTCGTCGCGGCGCTGATGGCGGCCGGCGCATTCGCCGTCTTCTTCCGCCGCGCCCGCAATCCTCAGGCGAACCTGACCTTCGGCGTCTTGAGCACGACTTTCGGCATGCTGACCGTGGTCGCCGGGACCCACCTCGCCTATGTGCCCGTCCTGATTGTCGGCACGCTTCTCACCGGCATGGGTTTCGGCACGAGCTTCCTCGCCACGCTCGGTTCGGTCATGCCGCTGGCAAAAGCCGACGAGCGCGCCGGGCTGCTATCCACCATCTACATCCAGAGCTATCTGGCGTTCAGCCTGCCGGCAATTCTCGCCGGCTTCCTGGCGAAGGCGCTGGGCTACCAGCTCACGACCGACATCTATGCGGCAGCGATCATCGGCGTGGGTATCCTCGGCCTGCTTGCCAGCCGGGCGTCTTCGGAAAGGGAGCCGAGCATGGCCTGACCGTGGCGCAAGCGGTTCCCGAATGGCGGCGCCTAGGCCCGCGCCAGCGAAAGCCACTCCTGCGTCGTCGCGATCTCCAGCTGAACCGAGAAGCGATTGCCGAGGAGGTCGAGCGCGGCATTGTACGTTTGATCAACGGAGCTGCAGACGGCGTCCTTCAACAGGATCACCTTGTAGCCCAGGTCAATCGCGCCGAGCGCGGTCGCCAGGACGCAGACATCCGTTTCGCCGCCCGTCACCACGATCGTTCCGACATCCTGATGAGCGAGCAAGCTTTCCAGCTTGCCGCTTAGCCAGGGCGAATAGGTGCGCTTGTCTAGGACCCGGGCAGGCGGCACCAGACGCTGCAAGGGATGAAGCAGATCGAGCAGGCCCGGGTCGAGCCGTGTCGCTGTCATCATCGGCCATTTTTCATAATAGGACCGCCACATGCCAGGCATTTCTGCCGGCAATTTTGGCGGAATGAACCGGGTAAAGACAGTGCGATCAGGAAAACGACCGGCGACCTCCAGCACCTGGTCCGAGATCGTCGCCATCCAGTCCACCTGCCATGGCGTCTCCTCGTTGAACATGCGCTGCATGTCGACGCAAATATGAATCCAGCGTTCCGCGTTCATGATCACAATCCACCCGACACATAGCGCCATCCCATGCATTTGGGTCCGGCGACCCAACCCGCGGGATGAAATGCGGTTCCTTCTCAGGGCTGTAAGCGCTCGATGCAGGCGCGACCAGCCAGGCTGCCCGGGCCCATCATGAGCGGCTGCCTTCGAAAAGCGTCGTGAGAGCCTTCACCAGTACCGCGCTCGCGAAGGGCTTGGAAAGGATCGGGGCCGCATGGCGTGTCCCGCTGAGCGCCGTGTCGCCATAGCCGCTCAGGATGATAAAAGGGATCGATCTTTCATCGCATGCGTCCGCGACCGGAAGCCCGCTCTGTCCCTGGAGGTTCATGTCCAGCACGACGGCATCGATTTTGGCCTCGCATTGCAGCAGCCCCAATGCCCGCCCCACGGTGGGCGCAGGACCAACCACTTCGCCGCCGGCATCGATCAAGGTGTCCTCGATCGACATGGCCACCAGCATCTCGTCTTCGACGACAAGTATCCGGCGTCCCGCCAAAATCGCAGACATGGTCATTCCCCCCTGTCGTCCACGCCGGCGCGCCGCCCGTCGACGAAATCCATCCCGATCGTGCAGGTAACTCCCGACGCTTCGAACCGAAGATCGACCGGGTGTCCGAGTTCGCTGGCGAGCCCGCGGTTGAGAACGCGCAGCCCGAACCCCTGGTGGTCCGGAGGTGACGCGGGCGGTCCGCCGCGCTCTTCCCACCGGACCGAACACGTGTCGCTGCATTGCCACGACAATAAAACGCGGCCGCTGGTGTTCGACAGAGAGCCGTATTTGATCGCATTGGTCAGTAATTCGTTGAACGCCATCGAGAGCGCGAGAGCCTGTTTGGGGCTGATGCGGACCGCAGGTCCTTGAAGAGACACCCGCCCATCTTCGATCCAGGCTGCGAGAACGGCTTGGGCAATGTCGTTGAGGTGTACCGCCTGCCATGCCTCGCTCGTGAGCAGGTCGTGCGCCTTGGCAAGAGCAAGCAGCCTGGTGTTGAACGCGCTGGCAAACGCTTCCGGCGTCTCCGAGCTCTTAAGCGTCTGTTCGGCAAGGGACTGCACGGTTGCCAGCGTGTTCTTCACACGATGATTGAGCTCGCCGATGAGCAGCTTCTGGCGCTTTTCCGCCCTGCGCTCCTCGGTTCGATCCCTGAAGATCTTGAGGTAGCGGTCCGGTCCGCTCTCCTCGACGGGAAGCATGACGCCGGAACCCCAGAAACGGGTTTCATCCTTGCGGTAGTGCCAGCGCTCGTTGGTTGCCCGGCCCTCCTCGCGAGCCGTTCGCATCTCCTGGTCGGGGACATCCGACGCACGGTCCTCAGGGCTGAAGAAAATGTCGCCCGGTTGGCCAAGTATCTCGCTCTCGCGATAACCGAGCAGCCGTTCGGCGCCACTGTTCCAGCTTGCGATCCGTCCGGCACCATCGAGCGTGATGATCGCATACTCGCTGGCGCTATCGAGGATGATCCGCAAGCGCTCGTTGCTGCGGCGAAGTCCCTTCTCGGCACGCTGATGCGCCTCCTCGATCCGTCTGCGTTCGATGCTGAAGCCCAATTGCCGGGCGATCGTCAGGGAGAGAACGGCTTCCTCCTCGGTGAAGATGTGCACGACTTCGCGATAGGTCATGAACTTGCCAATGACCACGCCGTTGGCGGTCAAGGGAATGAAGGCGAGCGCGCGGATCCCTTCGCGCCTTATGATGTCCTTCAGCGCCTGAGGCTCGTCGGCGAGCTCTATGTCGCTGATGAAAATCGGGGTGGCGTCGCGGTCACCAGGTCTCCACGGCGAATGGCCGTCGACAGCCCGGCGATAACCTTCCGAGAGCCCGCGAGACGCGACGAAACGCATCACCCCGGCATGATCGAAAAGCAGAATGGAGGCACGGCTGCAGCGCAAGGCTCGCTCGATCGCATCGAACGTGGCATCGAAAATGTCGGTGATCGAATCGGCGCGGTAGAGAGCATCCGTGAACTGAAAGAGGGCCGCCAGTTCGTCGGCCTTCTTGATCCAGGAACTATCGACGCCGGACGAACCCTGCCTCATGTCTGCACCTCGGGTCCCGGCGAGAGGTCTGCCGAAACCACCCCTGAAAGGCTGCGATCACGAATGCCACTTGCGAGATTGGTCCGTCCACGCACGCCCGGTGACCAAAAGAAAACAACTGTAGCGCGGCGCTTCGATTTCAAGCCTGCCGGGACCTCGATTGGACCGATCACGGACAAGTGCGACGGCGATCCGGGCGGGGCCTCCCGATCGTTGTCGGCACGAGATGGGCTCGAGAGCCGAGGCGAGGCGTTCCCAGCGCCTGTCCGCAAGTGGTCCGTCGCGAAAGACCTATCCAAGGCCGCGACCGTCGGCAATCATCGGACCGCAGCCGCGGTGTCGTTTCTCCTCTCCGACGCGTCGGACTGGGTCACCGGCCAGGTCGGCCGAGTTGCCGGCGGCCTCAGGGTGTCTCGACAAGCGATTTGAGCCGGCCAAGCGCCTTGTCCCAGCCCTCTGCGATCGCCTCGAGAAATGCGCGCGCCTCTTCAAGGCGGCGCGGATCGACCGCATAGAGGACCTCCCTGCCGTGACGCTCGTGCACCACCAGCCTTGCCGTCACCAGCACCTGCAGGTGTTTCACGATCGCCTGCCGGGTGATTGCCTGCCCCTCGGACAGTGCCGTTGCCGTCAGGGCACCGGCGGCCAGGAGCCGCGTGACCAGCGCAAGGCGGGTCGTATCGCCGAGCGCCGCAAAGACGCCCGCCAGTTCCCGCTCAGGCGTGTTCGACATGGCGCTTGATGTTTTCAATCTGGGCGCTCCAGCCACCGTCATTCATGAGAAATGCGCGCTTGCGCCGATGCGCCGGCACGTTTTCGAAGCCGGATTCCGTGACCGTCAACCGTGTGTCGCCGGCAACCGCCTCCAACCGGAATTCGACGAGTGTGGTCGGCTCCCGCGCGGGATCGCATTCGGCGTCGAGGCCATAGGGTATCCAGCGGAAGCTGAAAAGCCGCGGCGCATCCATTTCCTCGACGGTGCAGAAAACGGCATTCGGTTCGGGCTGGCGGATCGGCGCCGGCTCGAGACCCATCGAGGCCTGGTATTTCGCAATATGCTCTTCGTTGAACTCTCCCTTGAAAGAGCCCGTTACCGCCCGTCCCGGAGCAAAAGGCTCGTTCAGCTCGACGCCAAACCACTGCCCGAATTCCGAGACGTCGGTTATCGCCCGCCAGACGCGCTCGATGGGCGCGCGCAGCAGGATTGCCTTCTCGATACGATCGAATGAGCTCATAACGCTTTCCTTTCGTGCAACGATTTGGTTGCAAGTATAGCGACTGCCGACAGATGCGCAACCAAATAGTTGCACATTTGTCCGCCGACCCTTCGTCGCGAGATCGCTCAGGACGCGGGCGCGACCCGCCACACCTTGTTGCCGACGTCGTCGGCAACAAGCAACGCACCGTCACGGGCGATCGCGACACCGACCGGCCGCCCCAGCGCCTTGCCGTCGTCGGTCAGGAATCCCGTCAGGATATCCCGCGGCGGGCCGGACGGCTTGCCGTTGTCGAAAGGTACGAAAATCACCTTGTAGCCGCTGCGCGGGATCCGGTTCCACGAGCCATGCTGGCCTACGAAAGCGCCATTCTTCATGTCGCGGCCGAAGAGGTCGCCAGTGTTGAAGGTCAGGCCGAGAGAGGCGGTGTGGGCGCCGAGCGCATAGTCCGGCTTGATCGCGCGCGCCACCAGTTCGGGAGCCTGCGGCTTGACCCGCTCGTCGACATGCTGGCCATACCAGCTATAGGGCCAGCCGTAGAAGGCGCCATCCTTGACCGAGGTCATGTAATCGGGAACGAGATCGGGCCCGATCTCGTCGCGCTCGTTGACCGCAACCCACAGTTCACCGCTATCCGGCTGCCAGGAGAGCCCGTTGGGATTGCGAAGCCCGGATGCGAATAGCCGCATTTTCCGGGTGGAGAGGTCAATCTCGTGCACGGCGGCACGTCCCTTTTCCTCCTCCATGCCGTTTTCACCGACATTGGAATTGGAACCGACGGTGACATAAAGCTTCGACCCGTCCAAGCTGGCGACGAGATCCTTCGTCCAGTGGTGGTTGCGACCGGCCGGCAGGTCGATGATCTTCTCGGCGGGTGCCGCAATCTCGGTTGCCCCTTCCTGATAGGGAAAGGCCACGATTGCATCGGCATTGGCGACATAGAGCTTGCCGTCGCGCAGGGCCATGCCGAAAGGCGAATTGAGCCCGTTGATGAAGGGAGTCTTTGTTTCGGCCACACCGTCACCATCGGCATCGCGCAACAGCGATATGCGATTGGCGCTCTGGCTTCGGGCACCGGCCCTGCCCTGGATGAGTCGGGCAGCAAAGGCCCGCACGGAAAAGCCTGGCTCGGGCTGCGGCGGTGCATTACTTTCAGCGACCAGCACGTCGCCATTCGGCAGCACGTGCAGCCAGCGCGGGTGATCTAGGCCGCCTGCAAACTCCTTGACGGCAAGGCCCTCGGCCGCCGATGGCATCGTGCCCGCAGGCCAAGGCGTGGCTTCCGCGACATTGACGGACGGCACGCGCTCGATCTTTGGTTCGACCAGCACCGGGTTGGGACCATAGGTCTGTTCGATCGGCACCGTTGCCTCCTGTCGCGACAGGTAACCAAGGCCCACGCCGCCAGCAGCCGCAACGACGCCAAAAGCCAGAAGGGCGATCACGAGCTTTTTCATGGCGGATTCCTTCGATGTCCGAACCTAACGACAGCCGGCTTCAGGCGTTCCGGGCGCCTGGAGAAAAGTGCAGAAAAACGCGTTCGCAATCAACGCCAGCGCGCAAGCGCCGTCCAGAACGAAACACCCTGTTGATGCGGCTGAAAAAGCGCTGGACGAACGCCGTTTGCTCAAGCTTTAACGGAGGCCGAGAAGAGCTTTTTCGCAAGCCGCAGTCTACCGATCGGAACATCATGCCAATTCATGAACTCGCCGCGCTGGGGGCGGCGACCTGCTGGGCCCTGACGGGATTGATCTCGGCCGGGCCGGCCGGCCATCTCGGCGCGCCCGCCTTCAATCGCCTTCGGCAGATCTTCGTCACAGGGCTCCTGGCAATCTATGTGCTCGCCACCGGAACGTGGCGTGAGCTTCATGCCGCAAGCGTTACACCACTGCTTTTGTCGGGTTTGATCGGTATTTTCATTGGCGACACGCTGCTCTTCGCAGCGCTCAATCGGCTGGGTCCGCGACGCTCCGGCATCCTTTTCGCCCTCAACGCGCCGATCGCCGCCTTGCTCGGCTGGCTGCTGCTCGGCGAAACACTGTCGCCCACAGCGGTTGGAGGCATCGCGCTGACGGCCACCGGCGTGTTTCTCGCCATTCTCTTCGGCAAGCGCCGGGCGCAGATTCACGAATGGGAAAAGGTCAAGGGGCCGCTTTGGATCGGCGTGCTGCTCGGACTCGGCGCCGCCACCGGTCAGGCGATCGGCTCGATCATCGTGCGACCGGTCATGGCCGCCGGCATCGATCCTTTTGTCGCCTCCATGCTGCGCGTCGGCATTGCGGCCTTCTGCCTGAGCATCCTGATTCAGCTACCGATTCCATCGGTCAAACCGAGGGCGCCACTGACGCTTAAGGTTGCCGCGATGACGGCGCTGACCGGGGTGCTCGCGCTTGGCATGGGGATGACGCTGCTGCTCTTCGCGCTTTCAGGCGGCAAGGTGGGCATCATATCGACATTATCGGCGACCTCGCCGGTCATGATCCTGCCGATGCTCTGGCTGAGGACGGGCGAGCGGCCCGCCGCGGGAGCCTGGGCCGGGGCTGCCCTCGTCGTTCTTGGCATGGCGCTGATCTTCATTCGCTGACACCCGCAGCCCCGTGGATGCGGGCTTCGCGACCATCCCCCTTGGTCCGGCGCCGCGCTCACACCGAAAGCAAGGTTCTCGTCAGCGGATGCGCGGCATCGGCAAGGCCATCTATGACGTTGAAGTGATGCCTGTCCGGCTCGACGACGGTCGCCGTGGTCGCCCCAAGTCCGGTCCAGATATTGGCAAGCAGCGCATTCTGGCGCAGGAATTCCGCGCGCTCGCCGCCACCGACCCAGCAGGTGATGCGGGCATTTGGCATGGGCCGCAGCAGCGCCGGGCTTTCCGAGAGCGCCTCCGCCTCATCGATCGCCAGCTTCTCGTTCATCCCGGTCGACATCATCGGGCGCAGGTCATGCACACCCGAGATCGAGACGACGTTGCGGATGCGCTCCTGGACATCGGGAGAAAGCGGCGCGGTCGCCGTGATCATCCGGCTGGCGAGATGGCCGCCGGCCGAATGGCCGGTCAGCATCAGCGGGCCCTCGACCAGTTTCGCTGCTTCGCTGATGGCCGCCGCGACCTCCCCGACAATCCCGGCAATGCGGATCTCCGGGCAGAGCGTATAGGACGGCATGGCAACGGCATAGCCATGGGCGACGGCGCCGGCGGCAAGATGCGACCAGAAGCTTTTGTCGAGCTGCAACCAGAATCCACCATGAACAAAAACGACCAGACCCTTCGCCGCCTCATCCGGGAAGAACAGGTCCATCCGGTTTCTGGATCGCTCGCCATAGGCAACGTCAAGCTTGGCCAGCCCGGATGCTGAAAGCGCGTTGCGGAATGCCTCGGCAGGCCCCGCCCATGCCTCCGGCCACCGATCGCCCCGCGCAATGTTCACGCCATTGGCATAGGCATCGTTCCAATCGGAAACACGGTGTTCCAGCATCGATGCAATCCTCCCTTCGATGTCTCCCCATGCACTAGAAATCACCCGCCCCGGCGAGAAACGCAATGGCGTCATTGGAAAAACTTTAGGCTTGAAATAATTTTAGACTGGTGCGATGCTGCCCCATGTTCAGCCGAGAAGTGGAGGTCTCGCTGTGCCCATCACGATCATTGGAGTCGTCGCAGCGACGGCGCAGCCCATCGGCGACGATGCGGCGCAGCCTGCAACCTGTTCGCATGCAGGGCTCCGCACCACCGCAAGAAATTTAGCCGGCTTTGAAAAATGCCTGCGCAACAGGCAGGAACTGAACAAGGGAACAGCCGCCACATGCTCGGACCGACTTCGCACGTCGATACATTCACACGCGACCATCTGCCGCCACCGGAAGAATGGCCGGAATTCCTTCTCGAAGGCTTCGACTACCCGGACCACCTCAACGCCGCCGTCGAACTGACGGATGCCATGGTCGCCAAGGGTTTTGGCGACCATACCGCGCTGATCGGCAACGGCCGCCACCGAACCTATAAGGAACTGTCCGACTGGACAAACCGGCTCGCCCATGCGCTCGTCGAGAACTACGGCGTAAAGCCAGGACATCGCGTGCTCATCCGCTCCGCCAACAATCCGGCCATGGTTGCCTGCTGGCTGGCGGCGACAAAGGTCGGCGCGGTCGTCGTCAACACCATGCCGATGCTGCGCGCCGGCGAACTGACGAAGATCGTCGACAAGGCAGAGATCGGCCTGGCGCTCTGCGACACGCGCCTGATGGACGAGATGATCGCCTGCGCCAAGGACAGCCGCTTTCTGAAACAGGTCATCGGCTTCGACGGGACCGCGAACCACGACGCCGAACTCGACCGGATCGCGCTCGACAAGTCCGTGGTCTTCGAGGCAGTGCATACCGGACGCGACGACGTGGCACTGCTCGGCTTCACCTCGGGCACGACAGGTGTCCCGAAAGCGACCATGCACTTCCACCGAGATCTGCTTGCGATCGCCGACGGCTACGCCCGTGAAGTGCTCGGCGTCACGCCCGACGACATCTTCGTCGGCTCGCCGCCGCTCGCCTTCACCTTCGGCCTCGGCGGCCTTGCGATCTTCCCCTTGCGTTTCGGGGCAGCGGCAACGCTGCTCGAGCACGCGACGCCCGCCAACATGGTGGAGATCATCGAGAAGTACAGAGCGACGATCTCGTTTACCGCCCCCACCGCCTATCGGGCAATGATGAAGGCGATGGACGACGGCGCTGACCTCTCTTCCCTGCGCGTGGCGATCTCCGCGGGCGAGACCTTGCCGGGACCCGTCTTCGAGGAATGGACGGCAAAGACCGGCAAGCCGATCCTCGACGGGATTGGCGCCACCGAAATGCTGCACATCTTCATTTCCAACCGTTTCGAGGACCGCAAGGCCGCCTCGACCGGGAAACCCGTCGGCGGCTATGAAGCGCGGATCGTCGACGACGAGATGCGCGAAGTCCCCCGCGGCACGATCGGCAAGCTTGCCGTGCGCGGCCCGACCGGCTGCCGTTATATGTCGGACGCGCGCCAGCGCGACTATGTTCGCGACGGCTGGAACCTCACCGGCGATGCCTTCTACCAGGACGAGGACGGTTTCTTCCATTTCGCCGCCCGGTCAGACGACATGATCATCACCGCCGGCTACAACATCGCCGGCCCGGAGGTCGAGGCCGCCCTGATTTCCCACCCGGAAGTCGCCGAATGTGCCGTCGTCGGCGCGCCCGATGCGGAGCGAGGCCAGATCGTCGAGGCCTATGTCGTGCTGGTATCAGGCGTGCCAGCGGATGACGCGACGATCAAGCGCCTGCAGGACCACGTGAAGGCGACGATCGCGCCCTACAAATATCCGCGATCGGTAAAGTTCCTGGACAGCCTGCCGAAAACAGCCACGGGCAAGATCCAGCGGTTCCGATTGCGGTCGGAGAACTAAACCATGAGCAAATCATACGATCCTTCGAAAGAAGGCGCCCAGATGTCGTTCAAGGGCCGCATGTCCTACAGCGACTACCTGATGCTGGAGAAAGTGCTCGACGCACAGGAGCCGCTATCCAAGGCCCATGACGAGATGCTGTTCATCATCCAGCATCAGACATCGGAACTCTGGATGAAGCTCGCGCTGCACGAGATCAACGCCGCGGTCCGCTCGATCCGCGACGACCGGCTGGAACCCGCCTTCAAGATGTTGACGCGGGTCGCGCGCATCTTCGAACAGCTAAACAGCGCCTGGGACGTGTTGCGTACCATGACGCCGAGCGAATACACCACGTTCCGCGAATCGCTCGGCCAATCCTCCGGCTTCCAGTCCTGGCAGTACCGGGCGATCGAGTTCCTTGCCGGCAACCGCAATGTCGCAATGCTAGGGCCGCATGCGCACCGGTCCGACATCATGGAGAAGCTGGAAGCAATCCTCGCCGCGCCGTCGCTCTACGACGAAGCGATCCGGCTGCTATCGCGCAACGGCTTCGATGTCGGCGAGGAGGCCGATCGGACCGATTGGCGCGAAACCCGCACGGAAAGCGACAAGGTCTTTGCTGCCTGGCAGACCGTCTACCGCGATCCCGAGCGCTACTGGATGCTTTACGAGCTCGCCGAGAAGCTGGTCGATTTCGAGGATTACTTCCGGCGCTGGCGCTTCAACCACGTCACAACGGTCGAACGCATCATCGGCATGAAACGCGGAACCGGGGGCACATCCGGCGCGTCCTATCTGAAGAAGATGCTCGAAGTGGAACTCTTCCCTGAGCTCTGGCACGTGCGCACGGGTCTCTGATAGAACACAATTTATAAGGGAACCCCAAACGAGGAGAACAGCATGAACCGCATTCTGGCAGCGAGCCTTCTTGGCCTCTCGCTTGCGACGTCGAGCCTTGCCCATGCCGAGCCGGTGAAGATCGGTGTCATCACCACGCTTTCGGGGGGCGGTGCGGGTCTCGGCATCGACATGCGCGATGCCTTCACGCTTGCGATCAAGCAGTCGGGCAACAAGGACGTGGAACTGGTGATCGAGGACGATGCCCAGAAGCCGGAACTTGCGGTGCAGATCGCCGAGAAGATGATCCAGGGCGACAAGGTCGATCTCATGACCGGGATCATCTGGTCGAACCTGGCCATGGCCGTCGTGCCGAACACGGTTGCGCAGGATGTGATCTATCTCTCGCCCAATGCCGGCCCGTCCGCGCTTGCCGGCGCGAACTGCAACCCGAACTATTTCAACGTCGCCTACCAGAACGACAATTTCCACGAGGCGATGGGGCAATACGCCAACAAGGACTACAAGAACGCCTTCATCCTGGCGCCCAACTATCCAGCCGGCAAGGACGCGCTGACTGGCTTCAAGCGCTACTATAAGGGCAGCCTCGCCGGCGAGATCTACACGCAGGTCGGCCAGACGGATTACGCCGCCGAAATCGCCCAGATCCGTGCATCCGGCGCCGATAGTGTCTACTTCTTCCTGCCCGGCGGCATGGGTATCGCCTTCATGAAGCAATATGCCCAGTCGGGCGTGAACATCCCGGTCATGGGCCCCGGCTTCTCCTTCAGCCAAGACGTTCTGCCGGCGATCGGCGATGCCGCGCTTGGCGTCAAGAACTCAGCGACCTGGTCGAAGGACCTCGACAACGAGGCCAACAAGAAGTTCGTCGAAGCCTTCAAGGCCGAGTACAAGCGCCTGCCCTCGATCTATGCGGCGCAAAGCTGGGATACGGCCAACCTGATCCTTGCCGCGCTTTCGAAGGCGAGCGTCAAGGATAAGGACGCCTTCCGCGCGGCACTCAAGGCGGCTGACTTCCAGTCGGTGCGCGGCAAGTTCGTCTTCAACAACAACAACCACCCGATCCAGAACATATATGTGCGCGAGGTGGTGAAGGAAGCCGATGGTGTGCTGACCAACAAGATCATCGCCACGGCCTTCGAAGATCACAAGGACGCCTACGCCGAGAAGTGCAGCATGTGATGCCAGCACCTGTCGTCGCCCGGATGCACGGCCCTGATGCCGGCATCCGGCCGATGATCCATGTCCTCCCGACATCAAGCTTGGACCGGTCTCTTGTTCACCGCACTCCTGATCGAACAACTGCTTAACGGGCTTCAGCTCGGTGTGATGCTGTTTCTGATGGCCGCCGGCCTGACCCTGATTTTCGGCGTCATGGGCCTGATCAACCTTGCCCACGGCTCGCTTTACATGATCGGCGCCTTCGCCTGTGCGACCGTCGCTGCGGCCACCGGCTCCTTCTGGATCGGTCTGATCGCCAGCCTCGCCGCCGCAGCCGGCGTCGGTGCGATCATCGAGGTCGCGGTCATCCGCAGGCTCTACGACCGCGATCATCTCGACCAGGTGCTTGCCACCTTCGCGCTGATCCTGATCTTGTCCGAGGGCGCGCGCTGGCTCTTCGGCTCGTTCCCGCTCTATCTCGACATACCGCCTTTGCTGCAGGGTGCGGTACCGCTCCCGGGCGGAGGCCAGTACCAGCTTTATCGCCTGGCGATCATCGGTGTCGGCATCGCGGTGGCCGTCGGTCTCTACCTGCTGATATCCAGGACGCGTCTCGGCATGCGCATCCGGGCGGGCGAGTCCGACCGCGAGATGATCGGGGCGCTCGGCGTCGACATCGGCACGCTCTATACGGTCGTCTTCGCGCTTGGCGCAGCGCTCGCGGGCCTTGCCGGCGCCCTGGTCGGGGCGCTGCAGTCGGTACAGGTCGGCATGGGCGAGCCGGTGCTGATCCTCGCCTTCGTCGTCATCGTCATCGGCGGCATCGGCTCGATCAAGGGCGCGCTCGTCGGCGCGGTGATCGTCGGCGTCGTCGACACGATGGGCCGCTTCCTGCTTCCTTCGCTGCTGGCACTCACCATGCCCGCGTCGCAGGCGACGACGATCGGCGCGGCACTCGCCTCGATGCTGATCTATGTGGTCATGGCGCTGATCCTCGCCTTCAGGCCGAGCGGCCTGTTTGCGGCGCAATCATGAGGTCCCGATGAGCCGCGAAACCACCGTCAACCTGCTGCTTGCCCTTCTGCTTCTCGGCACACCGCTTCTGGCCGCCGGCCTGGGCGAACCCTTCTACGTGACGCTCGCCACCCGCGTCACCGTGTTGGCGCTCGCCGCCGTCGGCCTCAATCTCGCGCTTGGGCTCGGGGGGCTGCTCTCCTTCGGGCACGCCGCCTTCTTCGGCCTCGGCGGTTACGTCGCCGGCATCCTCGCGACGCACGCCTTCAATGCAGAGCCGCTCTTCGCCGACATCCCCGCAACGTCGTCGATGCCGCTCATCTGGATAACGGCCGTGGCGGTCGCCGGGCTCGCGGCGCTGCCGATCGGTGCGATCAGCCTGCGCACATCAGGCGTCTATTTCATCATGATCACGCTCGCCTTCGCACAGATGATCTATTACTTCGCGATCTCCTGGCCGGCTTATGGCGGCGAGGACGGGCTGTCGTTGTCGATGCGCAACGTCTTTCCTGGCGTCAACACCGCCAAGCCCCTGCCCTATTTCCTGATCTGCTACGCGGCCCTGATGGCAGCCCTTCTTCTGTTTCGCGTGGTCGAGGGTTCACGCTTCGGCAGCGCCCTGCAGGCGGCGAGGCAGAACGGGATCCGCCTTGCCGCCGTCGGCATTGCACCCTTCAACATCCACCTCGTCGCTTTCGCCGTCTCGGCGATGATCACAGGGCTCGCCGGCGCGCTCTATGCCGACCTCAACCGCTTCGTCGGCCCCTCGATGCTCTCCTGGCACATGTCGGGCGAGCTGATCGTGCTGATCATTCTTGGCGGCAAGGGCCGGTTGTTCGGACCGGTCGCCGGCGCGATGATCTTCGTCTTCTTCGAATACGTGCTCGGCGGCATCACCGAGCGCTGGCAGTTCTTCCTCGGCCTCATCCTGCTCGGTATCGTGCTCTTTGCCCGCGGCGGATTGCTGGGTCTCCTCTCCGGAAAGCCGCGCCATGTCTGAGCCCGTTCTCGAAATCCGCGATCTCCGTAAATCCTTCGGTGCCCTCAAGGCGACCGACGGCGTCAGCCTCGAGCTTCGCCCGGGCCAGATCCACGCGCTGATCGGCCCGAACGGCGCCGGAAAAAGCACGCTGATCAACCAGATCGCCGGCTCGCTGAAAGCCGATAGCGGCACCATCCGCTTTCTCGGCCAGGATATTGGCGGCCTCGACATGGCCGCGCGCGCCCGGCTTGGCCTCGCGCGCAGCTTCCAGATCTCGTCGCTCGCGCAGGAGTTTTCAGCCCTTCGCAATGTCATGCTGGCGGTGCAGGCGCGGCAGGGCAGCAGCTTTCGCTTCTTCCGCCAGGTGACCCGCGACAAGGACCTGACCGAACCTGCGATGGCGATGCTGGAGCGCGTCGACCTTGCCGCGCGCGCCCATGTGCCGGCGGCCGAACTCTCGCACGGTGAACGCCGCCAACTCGAAATCGCCATCGCGCTGGCGCTGTCGCCCAAGGCGTTTCTCTTCGACGAGCCGATGGCCGGCATGGGACCGGAGGGCTCGAAGCGGTTGACGACGTTCCTCGACGGCTTGCGCTACGAAGCGCCGATGCTGCTAGTGGAACACGACATGGACGCGGTTTTTGCGCTGGCAGACCGCATCTCGGTGCTCGTCTATGGTCGCATCATCGCGTCGGGCACGGTCGATGAAATCCGCAGCGACCCGGAAGTCCGCCGGGCCTATCTGGGAGAAGCCGCGTGAGCCTGCTCGAAATCAAGGGCCTCGAAACCTTTTACGGGGCTTCCCAGGCGCTTTTTGGTGTCAATCTCGATGTCCGGGAGGGCGAGGTGGTCGCACTCATGGGCCGCAACGGCATGGGCAAGACGACGACGATCAATTCGATCCTCGGCCTCCTACGCCCACGCGCCGGCGCTATCACCTTTGCGGGCAAGGCGATCTCCGGCATGCGGCCGCACCGGATCGCAAGACTCGGCCTTGGGCTTGTGCCCGAAGGACGGCGCTGCTTTCCCAATCTCACCGTCATGGAGAACCTCGTCGCCACGGCCCGCGGCAGCGCGTGGAGCTTCGAGAAGGTGATCGCACTCTTTCCTCGCCTCGGCGAGCGGCGCGACCAATATGCCAATACGCTTTCGGGCGGCGAACAGCAGATGCTGGCGATCGGCCGGGCGCTGATGACCAGTCCCAGCCTGCTCATTCTCGATGAGGCAACCGAAGGGCTGGCGCCGGTCATCCGCCAGGACATCTGGTCGGCGATCCGGACGCTGAAAGCGGCAGGACAGTCGATCCTCGTTATCGACAAGACGCTTTCGGAACTACTGCCGGTCGCCGACCGCTGCTTCGTCCTGGAAAAGGGCGCGACGGTTTTCAAAGGCGCTCCAGCAGCGCTGACGCCAGAACTTCAGGACCGCTATCTCGGCGTTTGAGCCAGCCGCTCAGGCTGCGGGGATGCCCCCGCCGAGCACGGTGGAATAGGCGATAGCATCGATGTTGCCGCCCGAGATAACGCAGACGATGTTTCCCTTGAGATCCGGCCTGCCGATGGCTGCGGCAAGCGAGGCAGCACCCGCGCCCTCGGCGACGATCTTAGCCTTCTTGAACAACAGCCGCATCGCGTCGCACACATGCCCCGGGCTGACGGCAATCGCACCGTCGATCAAGTCGCGCGCCACCGGCCAAAGCTGCGGCACCAGCGACGGCGCGCCGATGCTCTTGATGAAGGACGGTCGGGTTTCGATCGTCACGATTTGGCCAGCGGCAAGGGCCGCCGAAACCGGGGCGGCGCTGTCATCCTCAACCGCAAAGACCCGGCAACCGTCAGAAGCGGTCTTGACGGCGCTTGCAATCCCCGTGGTCATGCTGCCACCGCCAAAGGGGGTGAGCACCACGTCAACATCGGGCAGATCCTCGGCGATTTCCATGCCGATGGAAGCGTTGCCGGCAAGCACGGCCTGATCAGTCACTGGATTGATCAGCAGTTCCGGTGCATCCGGACGATCGGCGGCGGTGATATAGTCCCACCACGTTTCTTGGGTGACGAAGCGCACCTCGCCGCCAAGCTCGCGCACACCATCGACCTTGGTCTGCGGCGCGCCGCGATACATGTAGGCAACCATGGGCACGCCGACGAGCCGTGCCGCCCAAGCCATGCCATAAGCCATGTTGCCGGAACTGGTGACCGCCACGCCCTGCCGCAGATCGACCGGATCGCGCGACAAGACTGCATTCAGCGCCGGGCGAAGCTTGAAGGCGCCAATCGGAGACAGCGTCTCCAGTTTCAAGAAGATCTGTCGGTCGGGAAATCCGAGGTCGAGCCTGACCAGCGGCGTGCGCTCAAAGTGCGGCGCAATTCGCTTGCGGGCTTCTGCGATTTCATTCGGGGTCGGACGGTATGGCGCGATCATTGCTTAAGTCCCCCGTTAGCCGTCCTCTCACCTTCTGCACAGTGGTCCTGAACCAGTCCGCTGGCGACGACCTTAGTCTGCGTCTGAACAGAAGCTGCGGGCGAAATGCCGCCCCCAGTTCGTCAGCGCCATCAATCAGGTCACGGCTGCACGGACCGCGAAACGCGTATCCTGCCATGCACCGGTGCTGAGGATCTCTTCCAGAATCTCAACCGCCCGCCAAACGTCGGCATAGCTCACATAGAGCGGCGTGAAGCCGAAGCGCATCGTGGTGGGCGCGCGGAAATCGCCGATGACGCCACAGGCAATCAGCGCCTGCATGATCTCGTAAGCGTGCGGGTGGCTGAACGACACCTGGCTGCCGCGCTTGACGCCGTCGCGTGGGCTTTCGAGCTCCAGCCCATAAGCACCGCATTTCGCCTCGACCAACGCGATGAAGAGGTCCGTGAGCCGCATGCTCTTCTCGCGCAGCGCCTTCATGTCGACCTCGTCCCAGACGTCGAGCGCGCCCTTCAGCGCCCGCAGCGACAGGATCGGCTGCGTGCCGCAGAGGAAACGTCGAATGCCCTCGCCAGCGGCATAGTGCTTTTCGAAGGCGAAGGGTCGGGCGTGGCCCCACCAGCCGCTGAGCGGCTGGCGGATATCGCCGTGATGCCGGGTGGCGGCGTAGATGAACGCAGGGGCGCCGGGGCCGCCGTTCAGATACTTGTAGGTGCAGCCGACGGCGAAATCGACATTGGCACCATCGAGATCGACCGGCAGGGCGCCGGCCGTATGGCAGAGATCCCAGATGACCAGCGCGCCGTGTTCGTGCGCCTTGCGGGTCAACGCCGCCATGTCACGCAATTCACCGGACTTGTAGTTCACGTGGTTGACCAGAACCACGGCGACGCTGCCGTCGATCAGGTCCTCGATCTCGGGCGCATCGACCCCTTCGAGACGCAGCGACGCGCCGGGACGCGTCGAGACCACACCCTCGGCCATGTAAAGGTCGGTCGGGAAACTGCCACCCTCGCTGACGATGACCGTACGGTCGGGTCGCAGGGCCATGGCGGCATGCAAGGCCTTGTAGATGTTGATCGACGTGGTGTCGCAAACGACAGTCTGGCCGGCGGCCGCCCCGATCAGCCGCCCGACCCGATCGCCGAGCGCAAGCGGCATGTCGAACCAGCCGGCCGTATTCCAGCTACGGATGAGATCCTGCCCCCATTCCTCGCTCGCGGCCTTGTGCAGTTCGGCGAAGGCAGCGGTCGAGGCCACCCCGAGCGAGTTGCCGTCGAGATAGATGAGGCCTGCAGGCAGGACGAAACGGTCTCGCATCGGATGCAGCACATCGGCTGCATCCATGGCTTCGATCGTTGCAAGATCAGGAACTGCATTCATGAAGGTAGTCCTTGTTTATTCGCGAACGGTTTCGCGGGCGGGTGCTGGCCCGCGGCTTCGCTTGAGACTCGGAAGAGCCAGCATGGCCAGAACGAAGAGGCCGGTCGCCAGTTTCAGATCTGGCGGCGGCATGCCGGCCGCCAGGCAGAAGGAGACGAGCTGATAGTAGACGATCGCGCCGACAAAGGGGGCTGCGAGCTGGCGCAGCACATTTTGCTTGCCGACGATCGCCTCGCCGATCATGAGCGCCGCAAGGCCGTTGATCAGAATGCCGAGCCCCATGTTGACGTCGGCAAAGCCCTGCGACTGCACCATCAGCGCGCCACTGCCCGCCGAAAACGCGCCTGCAAGGCCGACACCGCCGATCGTCGCCAGCCAGACATTGATGCCTTGCGCTTCCGCCATGTCGGGATTGGCGCCGACGGCGCGAACGGCCGTGCCCTTCTCCGTCCGGAAGAAGTGATAAAGCAGGAACAAGACGATGAGCGCGATCAGCCCGGCGACGACGATCTTGCTTGCCGGGAAGCCCGGCTGCAGCCCCGGCGCCCAGTCGAACACCGTCGACGCGCCGAAGACCGAAAGGTTCGATCGGCCCATGATCCTGAGATTGATCGAATAGAGCATCGTCATCATCAAGATGCCGGCAAGCAGCGTATGGATCCGGAACCGGAGATGAATGAAGGCCGTGCAGCAGCCGGCGACGAAGCCGGCGACGAGCGCGATGGCGATTGCGGCAAGCGGCGACATGCCGGCCGCCATCAGCACGCCGCAGACGCAGCCGCCGAGCGGGAACGCGCCTTCGCTGGTGAGATCAGGAAAGCTCAGCATGCGGAACGGGATCATGATCCCGAGCACGACGAAAGCGAGGATCAGGCTCTGCGCCAGCGTCACGGGAACGAGCGAGATGAAGCTCGCGAGGGTGTTTTGAAGAATATCCATGATCGTCAGCTCGCCAGGAACATGCGGTCGGTTTTGACGGAGAAATGGCCGATCAGGTCCGGCACCGTCGTCTGGGCCTTGTCCTTGCCGTCGATTTCGAGACGCACGCGCCCGGCATCGAGCATGATGACCTTGTGGCCAAAGTCCACCGCGTGCTGCATGTTGTGCGTCACCATCAGCGTCGTCAGCTTCAAGGCCTCGACCGCACGGATCGTCGCCTGCATGACGATATCGGCGGTGCGCGGATCAAGGGCCGCGGTGTGCTCGTCGAGCAGCAGCAACTCTGGCTCACCGCCGACCGCCATGATCAGCGACAGCGATTGCCGCTGGCCGCCGGAGAGCAACTCCACCCGCGTGTCGAGACGGCTTTCGAGGCCGAGCCCGAGCAGCGACAGGCGCTCCTTGTAAGTCGCAAGCCGCGTGGGATTCAGCCCGCGGCGCAGGGTCCGCTTGTTGCTGCGCAGTTCGGCAAGCAGCATGTTTTCCGCGACCGTCATGCTGGCGGCGGTGCCGCGCATCGGATCCTGGAAGACGCGGGCAAGCCGCATGGCACGCTTGTGGACGGGCATGGCCGTCACGTCGTCCCCGTTGATGACGACCTTGCCCGAATCGAGCACAAGAGCGCCCGAGATGGCATTGAGCATGCTGCTCTTGCCGGCGCCGTTCGAGCCGATGACGACACCGAATTCGCCTGTCTTGAGACGCAGGTCCAGGCCGTCCAGCGCGACCTTTTCGTCCGCCTGCCCCTTGTAGAAAACCTTGCGGGCCGATCTGATTTCCAGCATTGGCTCCCCCTAATGATCGCGCGACGGCGCCCTTGGCGCCGTCACTGTTGAGACCAACCGGAAATCAGTCGACGACGCAGTTGCACTCGGTGGCGAGCGCCGCCGGCACCTCGATGCCGAAGGCCGCCGCCGCCTTCTTCGAGATCAGCGGTGCGTGATCTTCATAGGCCGGACGCGACGGCGCGATCGTCTTCGGGTCCGTGCCCTTGAGGATCTGGGCGGCAATCTTGCCGGCGTTGACGCCGACCTGCTCGTAATTGACCGCAAAGCTTGCCGGCACGACGCCATCGCGGACGGCGCCGTCATCGGAATTGACGATCGGGATCTGCGCCTGGCGTGCGGCCGCCGAGACGGCGCCGATCGCCGGTTGCAGCAGGTTCGATGCAGGCGTGTAGATCACATCAGCCTTGCCGGCGAAGGAGGCGATGCGCTGCTGGATGTCATTGACGTTGTCGACGCCGACCTCCACGACCTCGAAGCCGGCGGCAGGGGCTGCTTCCTTGATCTTGTCGAGCAGCGCGGTGTCGTTCGCTTCACCCGGGTTGTATGGCACGCCGAAGCGCTTGGCGTCCGGCAGGAGCTTACGGGTAAAGGCCATCACGGCGGCCACGTCCTGAAGGTCCGTCGCGCCGGTCATGCCTTCGTCACCCGCCTCCCAGGATGGAACGAGCTTCGCGGCAACCGGATCGGTAACGGCCGAAAAGACGACCGGAATACCGGAGCCGGCAAGCGCCTTCTTGGCGATCTGCGAGACGGGCGTGGTGATCGTATAGACCAGCTTCGGTTGTTCGGCCTGCAGCTTGGCAATCATTTGCGGCACGAGCGAAGCGTCGAAGTTGGTGTGGCTCTCGGTATAGACCACATCCTTGCCTTCGACGAAGCCGTTCTCGGCCAGCGCCTTCTTGAAGCCGGCGATCGACGCGTTCAATTGCGGATGTTCACCGAAATTGGCGATACCGATGCGGATCGGATCGGCGGCGGCGACGCCCATTCCCCATGCCATTGCGCCGGCGACGACCAACCCCGAAAGCCAAGTGCTCTTGCTCATACATCCCTCCCAGAATTTGACGAGCGTTACCGCCCTCCTGGGCGGCGTGCGTGGATGATGGCGAGGGTCGGAGGTCTTGTCAAACAAATATATATATTTTCACGATCGAAGCAGAACTATATATATTTGTGTCGATCCGATGCGGGCGCTAAGGGAACGGGATGCAGGAGCACGAACAGTCGACCAAAACCGAATCGGCCTACCGGTTGCTACGCCGCGACATTCTGGCGACACGGCTGAAGCCCGGTGCGCCGATGAAGTTGAGCGCGCTGCGCGAGAGCTATGGGATCGGCTGGACGCCTCTGCGCGAGGCGCTGTCGCGTTTGGAGGCAGAGGGCCTTGTCACGGCGATCAGCAATCGCGGCTTCGCCGTCGCACCGGTGTCACGCGAGGAACTGGATGATCTCACCCGCGCGCGCCTCGCGGTGGAAATGCCGCTGTTGATCGAGTCGATCGAGAACGGTGACAGCGCATGGGAATCCGCCGTCGTCACGGCGCACTATCGGCTGTCCCGCTGCAAGGTCTCCGTCGAGCACTTCTCCGAAAGGGAGGTCGACGAGTGGGACGAAAAGCACGCCGGTTTCCATGCGGCGCTGATCAGCGCGGCGCGATCGAACTGGCTCGCGCGCTTTCAGGCGACGATCTCCGACCAGCTTCGGCGCCACCATCGTTTCTTAAGCCTTGCCCCGACGATGAGGGCTGCCGCCGGCATGAGCGAAGGCTATGAGGAGGCCGTCGCAGCCTTGCAGGACGCCATGGCGATCACGCATCACACCGAGCTCATGGAGGCGGCACTCGATCGCGACATCGAGCGCGCCAAGGCGCTGATGGCCGACCACATTGGCTTTACCGTCAATGTCTATGTTCAATCCGAAGATGGCGGGAGCGCCTCGGCTTCCACGCGACAGACGGCGCCGGGGCTTGCGTCCAAATGACGACCAATGACAGCCTGTCCAAGAGCCGCAAACGCCTTTAAAAAGCGAAAGCAGGAAGAGCCTGCCGATTTGCGCAGAGTTAGAAGCGGACATTGGGAATGATGGGTGAAGACAAGTTCGACACTTCGCCGGAATGGGTGGATGGCGAGACCAAGGCGCTCGAGGCTCCGGGCGATCACCGCGCCGAGCTGAGACTCTGGCTGCGCCTGCTGACCTGCTCGACGCTGGTCGAGAGCGAGATCCGTCGCAGGCTCCGGGAAGAATTCGACTCGACCCTGCCACGCTTCGACCTGATGGCCCAGCTCGAACGCGCGCCCGACGGCATGGTGCTTGGCGAAGTCTCGAAGCGCATGATGGTTTCGCCCGGCAACATCACGGTTCTGGTCGAGCGCTTGACCGAGAGCGGCCATATCAGCCGCACGACGCTTCCGACGGATCGGCGCGTGCAAGTCATCGCGCTGACACCCTTCGGCCGTGCCGAATTCGAGAAGATGGCAGCAACGCATGCCGATTGGATCTCCGAACTGTTTGCGGGTGTTTCACCGCAGGACAGCAGCGTGCTGATGGACGAGCTTGCCAAGCTCAAGCGGTCCATTATCGCCGCACTGGCGCGCAATAGCTGAGGCGCTCGCTTTTCCTTCTCTCTCGAGAACTTGCGAAACGGCACAACGTCTCCGCGTCGTCTTTCGACGCGTGCGCTGGCGTCGCATTTGCCCAAAACAATTTTAAGCTTGAAATTTCTCCCGAACGAGTCCAACCTGTTCCAAGCAGTCCGGGATGACGGTCGAGGGCATCTCGACGGCGACACGCGCAGCCGGAGCTCGGGAGGAGAACCATATGCGGATCGTCTGTATCGGTGGCGGGCCCGCGGGCCTGTATTTTGCGCTACTGATGAAGCGCCAGCACCCGGAGCATCACGTCACAGTCGTCGAGCGGAACCGCGCCTTCGACACCTTCGGCTGGGGCGTCGTCTTCTCCGATGCGACCATGCAGTCGATGCGGCAATGGGATCCGGAGACGGCCGAGGCGATCGAGGTCTCGTTCAACCACTGGGACGATATCGAGCTGGTCTTCAAGGGCCGCAAGATCAGGACGACCGGCCACGGCTTTGTCGGGATCGGCCGCAAGAAGATGCTCAACATCCTCCAGGACCGCTGCCTCGAACTCGGCGTCGAGCTTCTGTTCGAGCAGGACGTCGAAAGCGACGAGCAGTTTTCCGATGCGGACCTGATCATTGCTTCCGATGGTGTCAACTCGCGGATTCGCAACAAGTATGCAGACGTCTTCCGACCAGACATGGTCGTTCGGCCGAACCGCTATGTCTGGCTCGGCACGAACAAAAAGTTCGACGCCTTCACCTTCGACTTCCAGCGCACCGAACATGGCTGGTTCCAGGCGCATATCTATCGCTTCGACGAGAACACCTCGACCTTTATCGTCGAAACGACCGACGACGTCTTCCGGGCCCACGGCCTCGACCGGATGGACCAGGAGCAGTCGATCGCGTTCTGCGAGAAGCTCTTTGCCGAAACCCTCGACGGCCACAAGCTGATGACCAATGCGCGGCACCTTCGCGGTTCCGCCTGGTTAAACTTTGGCCGGCTGATCTGCGAGAAGTGGAGCCATTTCAACGGCCGCAGCCACGTCGTTTTGATGGGCGACAGCGCCCACACCGCCCACTTCGCCATCGGCTCGGGCACCAAGCTTGCCATCGACGACGCGATCGAGCTTACCCGCCAGTTCGACATCCTCGGCCACGACAAGGCCAATATCCCCGCGGTGCTTGCTGCTTACGAGGAGGTGCGCCGCGTCGATGTCGCCCGCATCCAGAATGCGGCCCGCAACGCGATGGAATGGTTCGAGGTGGTCGGCACGCGCTACGCCGACACGCTGGAGCCCGAACAGTTCATGTATTCGATGCTGACCCGCTCGCAGCGCATCAGCCACGAGAATCTTCGTCTGCGCGACAAGCACTGGCTCGAAAGCTTCGAGCGCTGGTTCGCCGAACGCGCCGGCGTCGAGCCGGCCGCAAACGGGGCGGTCCCGCCCCCGATGTTCACGCCATTCCGTCTCCGCGGCCTGACGCTCAAGAACCGCATCGTGGTTTCGCCAATGGCGATGTATTCGGCGACCGACGGCGTGCCGAACGATTTCCACCTGGTGCATCTCGGCGCGCGCGCCATGGGAGGGGCTGCCCTCGTCTTCCCGGAAATGACCTGCGTCTCGGCCGATGCCCGCATCACGCCCGGATGCCTGGGGCTCTGGAACGACGAGCAGGCGCAAGCCTTCAAGCGCATCGTCGACTTCGTGCACCAGCAGACACCCGGCAAGATCGGCATCCAGCTCGGCCACGCCGGGCGCAAGGGCGCTACCAGGGTGCCATGGGAGGGGATCGACCAGCCCTTGAGCGAGGGCGGCTGGCCGCTCATTTCCGCGTCCGCCCTGCCCTATCTCAAGCATTCCGACACGCCGCGCGAAATGACCCGTGCCGATATGGATCGCGTCGTCGCCGACTTCGTGCAGGCCACCGAGCGTGCTCGCGATCTCGGTTTCGACATCCTCGAACTGCACGTGGCGCACGGTTACCTGCTGTCGAGTTTCCTGTCACCGCTCACCAATATGCGCACCGACGAATATGGCGGCGATCACGCGGCGCGCGCCCGCTTCCCGCTCGAAGTCTTCCGCGCGGTTCGCAAAGCGTGGCCAGACGACAGGCCGATGTCGGTGCGCCTCTCGACCCACGACTGGCACGAGGGCGGCAACACACCGGAGGACGCGGCGATCTTCGCCCGTCTGTTCAAGGAGGCCGGCGCCGACATGATCGACTGCTCGTCCGGTCAAGTGGTGAAGGAAGAAAAGCCGGTTTATGGCCGGCTGTTCCAGACGCCGTTTTCCGACAAGATCCGCAACGAGATCCAGGTCCCGACCATCGCCGTCGGGGCGATCTCCGAAGCCGACCACGCCAATTCGATCATCGCGGCCGGGCGCGCCGATCTCTGCGCGATTGCGCGGCCGCATCTGGCTGACCCCTCCTTCGTCATGCATGAGGCGGCAAGGATCGGCTATGACGGCCAGCCCTGGCCGAAGCAGTACCACTCCGCCCGGGCGCAATATGTGAACAATCTGGCACGTGCGGCGACGTCGGCGGGCAAGCCATGAGCAAAAGGCACGCCTTCGTCACAGGTGCGGGAAGCGGTATCGGCAAGGCGATCGCGCTGGCGCTCGCCGCCGAAGGCCATGTCGTCAGCCTCGCCGGACGCCGCACCATGCCGCTCAAAGCCGTACGGGACGAAATCGTTGCTGCGGGCGGACAAGCCTTTGTCCGCGACGGCTTCGATGTGACCAACCCGGAGGCCGTCGAGCAAGGCGTTGCAGCCGCGATCGCGGAAACCGGGGACATCGCCGTTCTCGTCAACTGCGCTGGCGAGGCACCCTCGGCGCCGTTCGAGAAGACCGATCTCGCACTCTGGCAGCAGGTGCTCTCGATCAACCTGACGGGGGTCTTTCTCGTGACGCAGGCAGCCCTTGCCTCGGTTCGCCGCGCCGGCAACGGCCGGATCGTCAATGTCGCAAGCACCGCGGGCCTCACCGGCTACGCCTATGTTTCCGCCTATTGCGCATCGAAGCATGGCGTAATCGGCCTGACGCGCGCACTCGCGCTCGAGCTTGCCCGCACCGACGTGACCGTCAATGCCGTTTGCCCCGGGTTTACCGACACGCCGCTGATCGACGGCGCGCTCGATACGATCAGCGAAAAGACCGGTCGTTCGCGCGAGGAAGCGCGCGCCAGCCTTGCCCGTTCCAACCCGCAAGGGCGCCTGGTGACGCCGGATGAAGTGGCCGACACCGTCTCCTGGCTCGTATCGGAAAAGGCAACCGCGATTACCGGCCAGGCGATCGCCGTCGCCGGCGGCGAAGTTCTCGGAGGATAGAGATGACGAACCCGATGCAGGCCAAGAAGCGCGCCTTCAAGGACCACAAGGCCAGGCACTTCCTGTTCGAAACGGATACGGACGGCCGGGTTGCGACGATCACGCTCAACCGCCCGGAAAAGAAGAACCCGCTGACCTTCGAGAGCTACGAGGAGCTTTGCGATCTCTTCCGGTCACTCGCCCGCGCCAGCGACGTACGCGCCGTGGTGCTGACCGGCGCCAAAGACAACTTCTCTTCGGGCGGTGATGTCTTCGAGATCATCGAGCCGCTGACGCGCATGTCGATGCCCGATCTCCTGGATTTCACCCGCATGACCGGCGAATTGGTCCGCCAGATCCGCGCCTGCCCGCAGCCGGTCATCGCAGCGGTCGACGGAATCTGCGCCGGCGCCGGGGCGATCTTGGCGATGGCTTCCGATTTCCGCGTGGCGACGCCGGAGGCGAAGACGGCCTTTCTCTTCACCCGTGTCGGGCTGGCGGGTGCCGACATGGGCGCCTGCGGCATTCTTCCCCGCATCATCGGCCAGGGCCGTGCGGCAGAACTGCTTTTCACCGGGCGGGTGATGACCGCGACAGAGGGACATGCGTGGGGCTTCTACAACGTACTGCACGATCGCCCGTCGTTGCTTGGCGAGGCGCAGAAGTTCGCGCGCAGCATCGCCGATGGCCCCTGGTTCGCCCATGCGATGACGAAAAAGATGCTCGACCAGGAATGGGCGATGGGCATCGACCAACTGATTGAATCGGAAGCCCAGGCTCAGGCGATCTGCATGGCGACCGGCGACTTCCGCCGCGCCTTCGAGGCCTTTGCCGCCAAGGCGAAGCCGGAATTCAAAGGGAATTGAGCATGCGTTCCCATGACACGGCTTTGCACCCACCAACCCGCGATCACCTCGACTGGCCCTTCTACGATGAAAACCATCGCGCGCTTGCCGCCGAGCTGGATGACTTCATAGCCGGTGGCGGCCTCGGCGAAGTCGATCATGCAGATGCCGATGCCGCCTGCAAACATCTGGTCACAGCGCTGGGCAGCGCAGGCGTGCTTCGCCATTGCGTGCCGAAAGCCTTCGGCGGCGTGAGCGAAGAGATCGACAGCCGCGTGCTCTGCCTCATCCGCGAGACCCTTGCCTATGCCGACGGCCTTGCCGACTTCGCCTTCGCCATGCAGGGGCTCGGCACCGGTGCGATCAGCCTTTCCGGCTCCGAGGCGCTGAAGCGGACGGTTCTGCCCAAAGTTGCCCGCGGCGAGTGGATTTCCGCCTTCGCGCTTTCCGAACCCGAGGCGGGATCGGATGTGGCGGCCATGGCCTGTGCAGCGCGCCGCGACGGTGATCACTTCGTGCTCGATGGCGAGAAAACCTGGATCTCCAACGGCGGCATTGCCGACGTCTACACCGTCTTTGCCCGCACCGGCGAAGCGCCAGGCACGCGCGGCATTTCCGCCTTCGTGGTTTTCGCCGACACGCCCGGCCTCACGATCGCTGAACGCATCGAGACGATCGCGCCGCATCCGCTCGCCCGACTCCGCTTCGACAACTGCCGCATCCCGGCCTCACAGCTTCTCGGGTCCCCCGGTGAAGGCTTCAAGATCGCCATGCGCACGCTCGACATCTTCCGCCCGTCCGTCGCGGCGGCGGCGATCGGTTTTGCCCGCCGCGCGCTCGATGAGGCGGTGGCGCATGCAAAGAAGCGCAAGATGTTTGGCGCGACCCTTGCTGATCTGCCGACAGCGCAGAGCACGCTCGGCGAGATGGCGACCGCAATCGATGCTGCGGCACTTCTCACCTGCCGCACAGCGTGGCAACGCGACGTGCGGAAGCGGCCGACGACGCGCGAGGCAGCGATGGCGAAGATGACCGCGACCGAGAACGCGCAGTGGGTCATCGACCAGGCGCTGCAGCTCTTCGGCGGCCGCGGCGTGCGCGTCGGCGAGATCACCGAACGGCTCTATCGCGAGATCCGCGCGCTCAGGATCTACGAGGGCGCGACCGAGGTTCAAAAGCTCATCATCGGCCGCGAGCTGATGAAGGGCACGGGACGATCATGAAGGGGATGTCGAACATGCATGGTTCGAAGGCGTCATTCGACTGGCAGGATCCATTCAACCTGGATGCACAGTTGACCGAAGAAGAACGCATGGTGCAGCGCACCGCGAAAAGCTATGCCGAAGATCGGCTGGCGCCGCGCGTGCAGGAGGCCTTCCGCCACGAAAAGACCGACCCGTCGATCTTCGCCGAGATGGGCGAACTCGGCCTGCTGGGGCCGATGGTGTCAGAGGAGTATGGCGGGGCCGGCCTCAACTATGTCTCCTACGGCCTGATCGCCCGCGAAATCGAGCGCATCGACAGCGGCTACCGCTCGATGATGAGCGTGCAGTCCTCCCTGGTGATCGTGCCGATCTACACCTTCGGCAGCGAAGACCAGAAGCGCAACTATCTGCCAGGGCTGATTGCCGGCACCAAAATCGGCTGCTTCGGCCTGACCGAACCCGACCATGGCTCCGATCCCGGATCGATGATCACCAAAGCGGCCAAGGTCGACGGCGGTTATCTGCTCTCCGGCTCCAAGACCTGGATCTCCAACGCCCCGATCGCCGACGTCTTCGTCGTCTGGGCAAAAACCGCCGATGGCGCGATCCGTGGCTTCATCCTCGAAAGGGGATGGAAGGGTCTGAGCGCACCAGCGATCCACGGCAAGGTGGGTCTGCGGGCATCGATCACCGGCCAGATCGTCATGGACGAGGTCTTCGTTCCGGACGAAAACATGCTGCTTGGCGTAACCGGTTTGAAGGGCCCCTTCACCTGTCTCAACTCCGCCCGTTTCGGCATCGCCTGGGGTGCCCTTGGTGCAGCGGAGTCCTGCTACGAGACGGCACGCCAATATGTCATAGATCGCAAGCAGTTCGGCCGGCCGCTTGCCGCCAATCAACTCATCCAGAAGAAGCTCGCCGACATGGCGACGGAGATTGCTCTTGGTCTCCAGGGGTGTTTGCGCCTCGGACGGATGAAGGACGAGGGAAATCCGCCGGTCGAGCTGACGTCGATCCTCAAGCGGAACTCCTGCGGCAAAGCGCTGGAGATCGCCAGGACCGCGCGCGACATGCTCGGGGGCAACGGCATTTCGGACGAGTTTCCGGTGGCCCGCCATCTCGTCAATCTCGAAGTGGTCAACACCTATGAGGGCACGCACGACATCCACGCACTGATCCTCGGTCGCGCCATCACCGGCATCGCCGCTTTCGCGAACTGAGGTCGGATCCATGTTCAGGACCAAGAGACCGCTGCGTTTCGGAGACTGCGATCCTTCGGGGATCGCCTATTTCCCCTCCTACCTCGACATCCTTGTCGGGGTGACGGAGGACTTCTTCGCGTCGCTCGGCTTTCCCTGGAAGGCGATGAATGACGAGCGGCGGATCGGCGTGCCGACGGTGCGCCTCGATCTTACTTTCGTTCGCCCTGGCTTCCAGGGCGACGAGCTCGATTTTGCGCTGGCGGTCCGCGGTATCGGCCGATCGTCGCTCGATATGGAGCATAGGGTCTCGGCGAGAGACACGGTGCTTTGGACGGCGAAACAGCGGGTCGTTGCCACCTCGCTCGACAATCACGCTTCTTTTGCATGGCCGGACGACATCCGCGCTGCGCTGACACAACATCTGGAGACGACCGATGCACACCATCCTGCAACCTGAAGGCTGGGCAAAGCCCATCGGCTATGCCAACGGCGTGGCTGCAACGGGCCGCACCGTTTTCGTCGGCGGCCAGATTGGCTGGAACGCGCAGTCCGAGTTCGAGACCGACGATTTCGTCGAGCAGGTGCGCCAAACGCTGAAGAACGTCGTCGCGGTGCTCGCCGCCGGCGGCGCCGAGCCGCATCACATCACCACGATGACCTGGTACTTCACCGACAAGCAGGAATATCTCGGCAACCTTCGCGGCATCGGCCAGGCCTATCGGGAGATCATCGGCCGGCATTTCCCGGCCATGGCCGCGATGCAGGTGGTCGCGCTCGTCGAAGATCGCGCCAAGATCGAGATCCAGGCCACCGCCGTCGTTCCTGATTGAGGCTTGCCGACATGGCCGAGATCCGATTTTCAGAGAGCGTTTCCGCCCGCCTTGAAGAGGGTGTCCTCGTCGTCGCCATCGACAACCCGCCCGTCAATGCGCTCTCATCGCATGTCCGCTCCGGCCTGATGGCGGCGCTCGATCATGCGGCCGAACTTTCAGCGGTCGCAGGCATCGTGATCACGGGCGCCGGCAACACCTTCATCGGTGGCGCCGATATCAGGGAGTTCGGCAAACCACCGATCGAGCCAACGCTTCCGGAGGTGATCGAGCGTATCGAGACATTCGACAAGTCGGTCGTCTCGGCCGTCAATGGTGCGGCCCTTGGCGGCGGCTGCGAGGTGGCGCTCGCCTGCCATGGCCGCGTTGCCGGCGGGAAGGCATCGTTCGGTCTGCCCGAAGTCAAACTCGGCCTTGTTCCGGGCGCCGGCGGCACGCAGCGCCTGCCGCGTCTGATCGGCATGATCGCGGCGATCGATCTCATTGGTACCGGACGGGCCGTCAAGGCCGCCGAAGCCGTGGCGCTTGGCCTTGCCGACAGCATTGCCGCCGATCCGGTAGATGCTGCCCTGGCTTTTGCGCAGGAACTTGTCGGCAAGCTGCTCCGTCGGACCGGCATGGCCGCCGTTCCCTCGGCGGACGCCGCCGCGATCAGCGCAGCGCAGGCAAAGATCCTGGCAAAAGCCCGGGGCCAAGCGGCTCCCGCCGAGGCGGTTCGCCTCATCAAGGCGGCAGCCGAACTCGACCTGAAGCAGGGACTAGCGGAAGAACGTTCCACCTTCCTGCGTCTGCGCGATTCCAGCGAGTCCGCGGCGCTCCGGCACGTGTTCTTTGCCGAGCGCGCCGCCGGCAAAGTCGAGGGGCTCGACAAGGTATCGCCTCGGCCGATCGAGACGGTCGGCGTGGTTGGCTCGGGACTGATGGGATCCGGCATCGCCGTCTCCGCCCTGGTGTTCGGCTATCGCGTGGTGGCACTCGAGCAGACGGAAGAGGCCGCCGCCAGCGGGTGGGCACGCGTTTCCGAGACCCTCGACAGGACCGTGCGCTCCGGACGGCTGACGGCGGTTGGCCGCGACGACTGCCTCGCGCGGCTGAAGACAACCACAGAAGCGAGAGACCTCGGCAATGCCGACCTCGTCATCGAAGCGGTGTTCGACGATATCAAGGTCAAGACGGAGCTGTTTCAGAAGCTCGACGGCATCGTCGCCCCTAGCGCCATTCTCGCAACCAACACAAGCTACCTCGACCCTGATGCGATTGCCGCGGCGACAGTCGATCCCTCGCGCGTTGTCGGGCTGCACTTCTTCTCTCCCGCCAACGTCATGCGGCTCGTCGAAGTCGTCGATTGCGCCAAGACGGCGCCCGACGTGCTGGCGACGGCCCTTGCCTTCGTCAAACGCCTCGGCAAGGTGCCGATCGTTTGCGGTGTGACCGAAGGTTTCATCGGCAATCGCATCTTCTCCGCCTATCGCCGCGAGGCGGAGTTCATGCTGGAGGATGGGGCGCTCCCGCAGGAGATCGATGCCGCGCTCGAGGCCTATGGTTTTCCGATGGGGATCTTCGCCGTCAACGATATGGCCGGGCTGGAGATCGCCTGGGCGCGCCGCAAGCGCCAGGCGGCGACACGCAACCCCGCCGCGCGTTATGTCGAGATCGCTGACAGGATCTGCGAGGCGGGACGTCTTGGCCGCAAGAGCGGGCGCGGCTGGTACGCCTATCCCGATGGCGAGCGCACCGTCGATCCCGAGGTTACGGCGGTGATCGAAGCGGCGCGAGCGGTGAAGAACATCACGCCACGCGACTTCACCGCGGACGAGATCATGAGCCGACTTTTGAAGGCGATGGCCGACGAGGGAACGGCCCTGCTGGCAGAAGGCATTGCCGCGCGTCCCGGTGACATCGATCTGGTGCTGATCAACGGCTACGGCTTTCCCGCGCACAAGGGCGGACCGATGTTCGCCGCAGAGCAAAGCAAGGACAAATCCCATGGGTGAACCCTATATCGTCGGCGGCGTCCGCACGCCCATCGGCCGTTATGGCGGCGCGCTCGCGAGCGCGCGCCCGGACGATCTTGCGGCCCACGTGATCCGCGAGGCGCTGGTGCGTGTTGCGTCCGTTCCGGCCGAAGCGGTCGACGAGGTCGTGCTCGGCTGTGCCAACCAGGCGGGGGAAGACAACCGCAACGTCGCGCGCATGGCCGCCTTGCTTGCCGGATTGCCGGATACGGTTGCCGGAACGACGATCAATAGGCTCTGCGGCTCGGGGCTGGATGCCGTCGGTTATGCCGCCCGCGCGATCCGGCTTGGCGAGGCGGAGATCGTTGTCGCCGGCGGCGTCGAGAGCATGTCGCGAGCACCCTTCGTCATGCCGAAGGCCGAAGGCCCGTTCCAGCGCAGCACCGAGATCCACGATACGACCATCGGCTGGCGCTTCGTCAATCCCGTCATGAAGGACCTCTACGGCATCGACTCCATGCCGGAGACGGCGGAGAACGTCGCCGCCGAGTTTTCAATCTCGCGGGCCGACCAGGATGGCTTTGCGCTGCGCAGCCAGGCGCGCGCCGCGGCCGCGCAAAAGAGCGGCCGGTTCGGCCGCGAAATCGCTCCCTACGCCATCAAGGGACGCAAGGGTGAGACGACACTCGTCGAAGGAGACGAGCATCCGCGCGAGACGACGATCGAAAAGCTTGCCGGCCTGCCGACGCCGTTCCGCGTCAATGGCTCGGTGACCGCCGGCAACGCCTCTGGCGTCAACGATGGTGCGGCCGCGCTCATCGTTGCTTCCGCCCGCGCGGCTCAACGCTACGGGCTTGAGCCGCTCGCACGGGTCGACGGGATGGCAACCGCGGGTGTTGCGCCGCGCATCATGGGCATCGGCCCGGTGCTGTCCACGCGCAAGCTCCTGGAGCGCTTTGGCCTTGGCATCGGCGACATCGATATCGTCGAAGTGAACGAGGCCTTCGCGGCGCAGGCTCTTGCCTGCATGCGTCAACTGGGGCTTGCCGACGATGCGCCCCACGTCAATCCGAATGGCGGCGCCATCGCGCTCGGTCATCCGCTGGGCATGTCAGGCGCGCGCCTGGCGCTGACGGCGGCATTGGAGCTCGAGGTACAAGATGCGAAGCGTGCGATCGCCACCATGTGCATCGGCGTCGGACAGGGCATCTCGATGCTGTTGACGCGGCCGTGACGCCCGCTGCCCGGAACATCGACGTCCAACGACCGACCCGACCGCCGGGCGGCCTGGTCCTCGATCGGCCGAATAGCTGACGGCATCAGGCATTCGGCCGGCGCGCGAGTCTCTGACAAATCACGTCTTGATATTGTCGGGGGAAGCGCCCAACTGATCCGTATCGCTCCTTTTCAATTTCCTCAGCGACGCGTCCTGCGCTTGAAGCAACCGACGTCAATCTCCAAAGGTTCCCCCATGACCCAGTATCCGGACATCCTCCTTCATATCGACGGCACCTGGCGGCCGGCTCGAGCGGGCAAGACCATTCCCGTCGTCGACCCGGCCACGGAGGAAACGATTGGCCAGGTGGCCTGGGCGGAAGTCGCGGATCTCGACGAAGCACTGAGCGCCGCCCAGAAAGGCTTCCAGACCTGGCGGGCGACATCAGCCTTCGAGCGGGCGAAGCTCATGCGGACGGCAGCAGGTCTCCTTCGCGAGCGCGCCGGCGACATTGCCTGGCTGATGACGCGGGAGCAGGGCAAGCCGATTGCCCAGTCCAAGGGTGAAATCCTCAGCGCTGCCGAGATCATCGAATGGTTTGCCGAGGAAGGAAAGCGGGCCTATGGCCAGATCATTCCACCGCGCGCGCCTGATGTCACCCAGATGACCGTCAAGCTGCCTGTCGGGCCGGTCGCGGCTTTCACGCCGTGGAATTTCCCGATCAATCAGGTGGTGCGCAAGCTGTCGGCGGCGCTGACGACCGGCTGCTCGATCATCGTCAAGGCACCGGAGGAGACGCCGGCTTCGCCCGCCGAACTGATCCGCTGCTTCGTCGATGCGGGCATTCCCGCCGGCGTCGTCAATCTCGTCTATGGCGTTCCGGCGGTGATCTCGGAGTATCTGATCTCGCATCCGGTGATCCGCAAGATGTCGTTCACAGGCTCGACCCCGGTCGGCAAGATGCTGGCTGCACTTGCCGGCCAGCACATGAAGCGCGCGACGATGGAACTCGGCGGCCACGCCCCGGTCATCGTCACCGACGACGCCGACATCGATCAGGCCGTCGCGATCATGTCCGGCAGCAAGTATCGTAACGCCGGGCAGGTCTGCGTGTCGCCGACCCGCTTCCTGGTGCAGGAACGGGTGGCGGACCAGTTTCTTGAAGGTTTCGTCGCGGCATCGCGCAAGATCAAGGTCGGAAACGGCCTGGAAACCGGTATCGACATGGGGCCGCTGGCCAATGAGCGCCGCATCCCGGCGATCGAAAACCTGGTCGCCGACGCCGTGGAGCACGGCGCGCGATTGGCAACCGGCGGCCATCGCATCGGCAACCGCGGCTATTTCTTCGAGCCGACGGTGCTTGCCGACGTGCCGCTCAGCGCCCGCATCATGAACGACGAACCCTTCGGTCCCGTCTCGATCATCAATCGCTTCAACGAACTGGATGAGGCGATCAACGAGGCGAACCGCCTGCCGTTCGGGCTTGCGGCCTATGCCTTCACCGGCTCCGAGCGAAGCGCCCATCGTCTCGCCAGCGAAGTCGAGAGCGGAATGATCTCAATCAACCATCTCGGCCTGGCGCTCCCCGAGGTGCCCTTCGGCGGCATCAAGGATTCGGGCTACGGCACCGAAGGCGGCTCCGAGGCGATCGAAGCCTATCTGGAAACCCGCTTCGTCACACGCAAGAGCGTGTGACAGCCGCATTCGCTGCCTCCCGTTCGCGCCTGATTGCGCGGGCGGGAGATACGCTCCACGGCCGGCGCCTCGCATAGAGCCGCGTGCTCGCCCCGTAGAAGTAGCGACCATAAGTTTACGCCCTCGTTACCAAATCCAGCCACCATCCTGACAGGCATGATGCCGAGGGGAGAGCAATGATGGGCTATGATTGGGATGGCGCACGCGGGCGCCGCATGAAGATCGCACGATTTGGCACGGCCTTCGCTTTGGCTGCCCTTTTGGTATCGGTCGCGGCACAGGTCGTGACCCGGGCGATCTGAGTGGCAACAGATAGGCTTGCTCGGCGCACCGAAGGGCAGAACGTTCCGAACGCCGATACCAACAATCTCGGGTCTCGTTCTTGAGAACGAAATTCCGGCCGTCCACGGCTCGGCTCCTGCATCGCAACCTGGTGAAAGCCCGGCGCACTGGGTTTGCAGCGGCGAACGAAGCTGATACGTTCCATTTTTGTTCCGAGTGATCTGCTTCGCGCGGCGAGTCTGCGGCTACGAAGCGGAATCCGTTTAGTCTTTCAAAGGGATGAAACGGCGCGAGGAATTGGGGATTCTTGCTGACAACGCCTGGACACGAATGAGCGCCGCCTATCTCGAAAAACTGAACGACCGCCAGCGCGAGGCGGTGGTGCATGGTGTGGGATTGCCGCAAGGCGAGGTCGGCGGCCCTCTGCTGATCATCGCCGGCGCCGGTTCGGGCAAGACGAACACGCTCGCCCACCGAGTGGGACATCTGATCGTCAATGGCGCGGACCCGCGCCGCATCCTGCTGATGACCTTTTCCCGCCGCGCTGCGGCGGAAATGACGCGCCGGGTCGGGCGCATCTGCCGCCAGGTACTTGGCGACAATGCCGCCGTCATGACCGATGCGCTTTCCTGGGCCGGCACGTTCCACGGGATTGGAGCGCGGCTCCTCAGGATCTATGCCGAACAGATCGGCCTCGGTCAGGATTTCACCATCCATGATCGCGAAGACAGCGCCGATCTCATGAACCTCGTCCGCCACGAGCTCGGCTTCTCCAAGATGGAAAGCCGCTTTCCGACGAAGGGCACGTGCCTTGCGATTTATTCGCGCGTCGTGAACTCGGAAAGCTCGATCATCGACGTGTTGAAGACGGCTTATCCCTGGGTGATGAGCTGGGAACAGCAACTGAAAGAATTGTTCGCCGGCTACGTGGAGGCCAAGCAGGCGCAGAACGTGCTGGATTACGACGATCTGCTTCTCTACTGGGCGCAGATGGTTTCCGATGCGGAACTGGCGCAGGACATCAGCAGCCGTTTCGATCATATCCTGGTCGACGAATATCAGGATACGAACCGCCTTCAGGCCTCGATCCTGCTGTCGCTCAAGCCCGAAGGCCATGGCCTGACGGTCGTCGGCGACGACGCCCAGTCGATCTATTCCTTCCGGGCCGCGACGGTCCGCAACATTCTTGACTTCCCGAGCGCGTTTTCGCCGCAGCCGGCAGACGTCATTACGCTCGATCGCAATTATCGCTCGACCCAACCGATTCTTGCGGCCGCCAATGGCGTCATCGGGCTTGCGCGGGAGCGGTTCACCAAGAACCTCTGGACGGACAGAGAGTCAGAGCAACGCCCGCTGCTTGTCACCGTCAAGGATGAGGCGGATCAGGCCGCCTATATCGTCGAGCAGGTTCTCGCCAATCGTGAGGTCGGTATGGCGCTGAAGCAGCAGGCGGTGCTGTTTCGCTCCGCCAACCACAGCGGCACGCTCGAAGTCGAGCTCACCCGCCGCAACATTCCCTTCGTGAAGTTCGGCGGCCTCAAGTTCCTCGACAGCGCCCATGTCAAGGATCTGCTGGCAACTTTGCGGTTCGCGCAGAACCCGCGTGACCGGGTCGCCGGCTTCCGGCTGTTGCAGATGCTGCCCGGGATCGGCCCGCAGACCGCGGGCAAGATCCTCGACGCGATCGCCACCGATCCGGAGCCGCTCGCAGCACTTGCGGAAATCCCGGCGCCACCGAAGACCGGAGAAGATTGGGTGAGCTTCGTCGATCTCGTTTCCGCCCTACGCAAAGCCGACACCGGATGGCCGGGAGAAATCGCGACGGCACGGACCTGGTACGAACCCCACCTCGACCGCATCCACGAAGACGCCGAAACGCGCAAGGCCGATCTCCTGCAACTTGAGCAGATTGCCGGCGGCTACCAGAACCGGGAACGATTCCTGACCGAATTGACGCTCGATCCGCCGGACGCCACCAGCGACCAGGCGGGCGTGCCCCTGCTCGACGAGGACTACCTGATCCTTTCGACCATTCATTCGGCCAAAGGGCAGGAATGGCGCTCGGTCTTCATGCTCAATGTCGTCGACGGCTGCATCCCATCCGACTTGGGCGTCGGCACGACGGCCGAACTCGAAGAGGAGCGGCGGCTGCTTTATGTCGGCATGACGCGGGCGCGCGACCACCTCGCGCTGGTCACACCGCAGAGATTTTTCACATACGGCCAGAACAGCCAGGGCGACCGGCATGTCTACGCGTCGCGGACCCGCTTCATTCCCGCAACGCTGCTGCAGTTCTTCGAGACGACGAACTGGCCGAAGATCTCGGCCGCCGCCGGCGAACGCAGCGCCAAGCAGATCCGCATCGATGTCGGAGCCCGGATGCGCTCCATGTGGAAGTGAGGCTGGGCTCGCGACCGCAATACGCAGAAATGCGGCACGTATTTCAGTGTGTTCGGCGTCTCACTGATGATGCAGCACGCTCATTCCGCCATCGACCGTGAGGCAGGTGGCGTTCATGAACGGGCACTCGTCCGAAATCATGAAGAGCGCCGCCTTGGCGATTTCCTCCGGCGTGGCGATGCGGCCGCCGGGATGGAGCTTCATCGTTTCCGCCTCTGCCGCGACCGGGTCCGGAAAGCTGTTCCAGTAATCCACGACCTTCTGGGTCCTGACATATCCCGGCGCCAGTGCATTCACCCGCACGCCCTGGCCGGCATATTCCAGCCCCAGCGCCTTGGTCATGCCGAGAAGCGCATGCTTGGCGACCGGATAGGGAAAGGTGTGCGGAATGATGGTGAAGGCGTGGGTGGAGGCGATGTTGAGGATGACACCGCCGCCGGCCGCGATCATGCCCGGCAGCACGGCCTTGCTGCAGGTCCACGCGCCCTTGACGTTGATGTCGAAGCAACGCTGCCAATCGGCATCGGAGAGCTTCAGCGGCTCGAAGAACACGTTGACGCCGGCATTGTTGACGAGTGCATTCGGCTGGCCGATCTCACGGGCAGCGGCAGCAATCGCCTGCTCGATAGCATGCGCATCGGTGATATCGGCCGCGGTGTAGCCGACCTTTTCGCCCGTCGCGCGAAGCCGCGCGGCCTCGTTCGCCAGCAGATCGCCGTCGCGGTCAATGAGAAAGAGGCTCGCGCCTTCCGCAAGGAAGGTCTCGGCGATGGCGAGGCCGATGCCCTGTGCCGCACCGGTGATGACGACGCACTTGCCCTCAAGACGACCCGCCATGTCCGCGTTCCTCACCACTCGGCGACGCTGCCGTCGGCATGACGCCAGATCGGATTACGCCAGCGATGGCCTTCCTTCGCCCGCTCGATGACATATTGTTCATCCACCTCGATGCCGAGACCGGGGCCTTGCGGGATCGACACGAAACCATCCGCGTAGTGGAACACTTCCTTATTCGAGACGTAGTCGAGGATATCGTTGGCCTCGTTGTAGTGGATGCCGAGGCTCTGCTCCTGGATGAAGGCGTTGTAGCTGACGGCGTCGACCTGAAGGCAGGCAGCCAGCGCGATCGGGCCGAGCGGGCAATGCGGCGCCAGCGCCACGTCATAGGCTTCCGCCATCGCCGCGATCTTGCGGCACTCGGTGATCCCGCCGGCATGCGAAAGGTCAGGCTGCAGGATGTCGACATAACCGTCTGACAGCACCGACTTGAAGTCCCAGCGCGAATAAAGCCTCTCGCCAAGCGCGATCGGGGTCGAGCAATGGTTGGCGATTTCCTTCAGCGCCTCGCGGTTTTCCGAAAGCACCGGCTCCTCGATGAACATCAGGTTGAAGGGCTGCAGTTCCTTCGCCAGCACCTTGGCCATCGGCCGGTGCACGCGACCGTGGAAATCGACGCCAATGCCGATATGCGGGCCGATCGCCTCGCGGATCGTCGCGACGGTTTCGACCGCCTTTTCCACCTTCTCCCAGGTGTCGACGATTTGCATTTCCTCGCAGCCATTGAGCTTGATCGCCTTGAAGCCGCGCGCGACGACGTCGCGGGCATTGTTGGCAACGTCGGACGGACGGTCGCCGCCGATCCAGGAATAGACCTTGATACGGTCACGCACCTGACCACCAAGCAACGCATGGATCGGCTGGCCATAGGCCTTGCCCTTGATGTCCCAAAGCGCCTGGTCGATGCCGGCAAGCGCGGACATATGTACCGCGCCGCCACGGTAGAAGCCGCCGCGATACATGACCTGCCAATGATCTTCGATCAGCAGCGGATCCTTGCCAATCAGGTAGTCCGAGAGCTCGTTGACCGCCGCTTCCACGGTCAGCGCGCGCCCTTCGACGACCGGCTCGCCCCAGCCGACGATGCCCTCGTCGGTCTCGATCTTCAGGAACAGCCAGCGCGGCGGGACGATGTAGGTCGTGAGCTTGGTGATTTTCATGGTGCGATATCCGCTGGGTGCAACGAGGCGGCGACGGCCGCCAGGGAAAGGGTTCAGCGCGCCGAAGGGGCGGGCCGGTGACGTTCGACGGCAAGCTTGAGGTCGCGGGCTGCAAGGTCGAGCATGCGCATCGAACAGTCGCGCGCCCGGGCCTTGTCGCGCAGGCGCAGCGCCTCGACCAGCTCTCCGTGAATATCGACGGCTTCGTCACGGCGATCGGCTACTTCGTTGGAAGCATGCAGCGAGAACTTCAACGCTGCCTGGATGATGCCGACCAGTTGCAGAAAAACCTGGTTGTGGCTGGCTTTGAGCAGGCAGGTATGAAAGGCGACGTCGGCGTCGGTGAAACCGATCAGATCGCGCTCGCCGTCACGCATCCCCTGCCAGGCGCGCTCGAGATCGGCGATCTCCTGCACGGTCGCGCGCTCGGCTGCAAATTCCGCCGCTGCCGGCTCGATCGCCCGGCGCGCCTCCAAAATGCAGTTCAACAGATCGAACTCGAAGATGCGCTCCCCGATCCATTCGAGCACCTGGGAATCGAGGATGTTCCATTCGTCCTTGTTGCAGACGATCGTGCCGACCCGGGAACGGCCGCGCACCATTCCCTTCGATTCCAGCACCTTCAGGGTCTCGCGGATCACGGTCCGGCTGACGCCGTAGCGATCGCATAGATCGTTTTCGCGTGGAAGGAACGAGCCGACCGGGAAGATATCGGCGCAAATGTCCGAAGCGATGGCGCGCGTCACAGTCTTTTGAACGCGTGGGCGGCGCTGGCCGCGCTCCTCAATGGCACTCTGGTCCTGCTGCTCTTCCACCGCCACTTTTCCTCTCCCTCGCATCTCCTCGTCGCTGAATAGCGCAGACGCCGGAACGCGACAACGCGCCGGAGCACGCTGCTATCGTTATACACCCCTAGCTTATTCATCATACAAAGGCAATTGACGAATATGATGATTCATCATACACAAATGCTCACTGCAGGAGGCAGTTCACCAGGGAGAGACATCATGCGCTTTATCAAGGCAGCCATTCTGGCTGGTACCGTCGCCGTGCTTACGGCTACCTCGGCCTTTGCTGCCGACGTCAAGATCGGCTTCATCGTCAAGCAGCCGGAAGAGCCGTGGTTCCAGGACGAATGGAAGTTCGCCGACGTCGCCGCCAAGGAAAAGGGCTTCACCCTCGTCAAGATTGGCGCCGAAGACGGCGAGAAGGTGCAATCGGCGATCGACAACCTCGGCGCCCAGGGCGCGCAGGGCTTCATCGTCTGCACACCAGATGTCAAGCTCGGCCCCGGCATCGTCGCCAAGGCCGCCGCCAACGAACTCAAGCTGATGACTGTCGACGACCGGCTAGTCAACGCCGATGGCAGCCCGATCGAAGACGTTCCGCATATGGGCATATCCGCGACGAAGATCGGCGAGGCCGTCGGCCAGGCGATCGTCGACGAGGTCAAGAAGCGCGGCTGGGACATGAAGGACGTCGGCGCCATCCGCGTTTCCTACGACCAGCTCCCGACGGCGGTCGACCGTGTCGAAGGCGCGCTCTCGGTGCTCAAGGCCAACGGCTTCCCGGAAGCCAACATCTTCGATGCGCCCCAGGCCAAGACCGATACGGAGGCAGCGCTCAACGCCTCGACGATCGTGCTCAACAAGAATGCTGGCATCAAGAAGTGGGTTGCTATCGGACTCAATGACGAAGCGGTGCTCGGCGCCGTGCGCGCGACCGAGACGGTTGGCATTCCCGCCGACAGCATGATCGGCGTCGGCATCGGCGGCGCGGATTCGGCGATCAACGAGTTCAAGAAGCCTACGGCTACCGGCTTCTTCGGCACAGTCATCATCTCGCCGAAGCGTCACGGCTACGAAACCGCACTCAACATGTATGAGTGGATCGCCAACGGCAAGGAGCCGGAAAAGCTGACATTGACCGCCGGCCAGCTTGCGCTACGCGACAACTACGAAGCCGTACGCAAGGACCTCGGCATCGAGTGATCGCAGTTTGCGACACGAGATCACGATTGTTTTGGGCCAGACCGACCCAAAACAATAAAGGTGTTCGATTCTCGTAATCTAGAGCGGGATGCAGGCGGAAAGCCGCGCACACGTTTCCTCATCCCGCTCTATCGACCCGGCGGCCCGTCCGCCGGGCAATCCGCCTCGGAGCCGCGCATGCAAGATTTCCTCGAATTCCGGTCCATCTCCAAAGGCTATCCCGGCGTCCAGGCGCTGTCGGACGTCTCGTTTGCCGTGCGCAAGGGTGCCGTTCACGGCCTCATGGGCGAGAACGGCGCGGGCAAGTCGACGCTGATCCGCCTGCTGTCCGGTGACCAGGCAGCCGACGAGGGTGAGATCCGTATTGAAGGCGAGGCGCAAGGCTATCGCTCCGTGCGCGATGCCTTTCGGGCCGGCGTCATCGTCATCCATCAGGAACTGCAACTCGTTCCGGAACTGACGGTGGCCGAAAATCTCTGGCTCGGCCACTTCCCTGGCAAAGGTGGAGTCATTGATCGCCGGCAGTTGATCCGTGTCGTCGGCGAGAAACTCGCGGAAATCGGCATCGACGTCGATCCGTCCGCCAAGATCGCTTCGCTCTCGATCGGCGAGCGCCAGATGGTCGAGATCGCCAAGGCCGTCATGCTCGATGCACGTGTCATCGCGCTCGACGAGCCGACGTCGTCGCTGTCTTCACGCGAAAGCGAGATCCTGTTTGCACTCATCGAGCGCCTGCGTTCGAACGGCACCGTGATCCTCTACGTATCCCACCGCCTCGACGAGATTTTCCGCCTCTGCGACAGCCTGACGGTGTTGCGCGACGGCAAGCTTGCCGCCCACCATCCTGACATTTCCAAGGTGACGCGCGACCAGATCATCGCCGAGATGGTCGGGCGCGAGATCTCCGACATCTGGGGCTGGCGGGATCGCGATCTCGGGCCCGAGCGTCTGCGCGTCGAGGCGATCGCCGGGCCGAAACTGAATACGCCTTTAAGCTTCTCCGTCCGGCGCGGCGAAATCCTCGGCTTCTTCGGCCTGATCGGTGCAGGCCGCAGCGAGATGGCGCGGCTCGTCTATGGCGCGGACACGCGCTACCAGGGAACGGTCGAGATCGACGGTGAGAAGGTACCGGCCGACAGCCCGCCGCAATCGATCCGCGCCGGCATGGTGCTGTGCCCGGAGGACCGCAAGTTCGACGGCATCGTTCAGGGGCGCAGCATCGAGGAGAACATGGCGATTTCGTCGCGCCGGCACTTTTCGCCCTTCGGCATTCTCGATCTCAAGAAGGAAGCGGAGCTTGCCGACCGCTTCATCACCAAGCTTCGGGTGCGCACGCCCTCGCGCAAGCAGGACATCATCAACCTGTCCGGTGGCAACCAGCAGAAGGTCATCCTCGGTCGCTGGCTTTCCGAACAGGGCGTGAAGGTGCTCGTGATCGACGAGCCGACGCGCGGCATCGACGTGGGCGCTAAGTCGGAGATCTATGAAATCCTTTACGAGCTCGCCTCCGAGGGCATGGCGATCGTCGTCATCTCCAGCGAGCTGCCGGAGGTGATGGGTATCACGGACCGCATTCTCGTCATGTGCCAGGGCCGGATCGCAGCCGAAATCGCGCGCGCCGATTTCGACGAACGCCGCATCCTCGCCGCCGCCCTTCCCGATCTGGCAAACGCCAGCGAACGTCCAACCGAGCAGGTTCAGCCGTCATGACTTCACTGAAAAAACTTCTTCTCGGCGAACAGGGTCTCGTCGTCATCTTTGCCGTCGCCTTCGCCATCGTGGCTTTGACGGTTCCGAACTTCCTGACCGAGCGCAACATGCTCGGCCTCCTGCAGTCGGTCGTCACCATCGGCATCGTCGCCTGTACGATGATGTTCTGCCTCGCCTCGCGTGACTTCGATCTCTCCGTCGGCTCCACCGTTGCCTTTTCCGGCATGGCCGCCGTCATGGCCTCGAACGCCTCGGGCTCGATTCTCGTCGGCCTCATCGCGGCGCTGATCTGCGGCGGCATCGTCGGCCTCGTCAACGGCGTGGTCATTGCGCACTTCCGCATCAACGCGCTGATCACGACGCTTGCCACGATGCAGATCGTGCGCGGCTTCGCACTGATTGCCTCCGACGGTCGCGCCGTTGGCATCAATGATCCGGCGTTCTACCAGCTTGCGCTGTCGAAGTTTCTCGGCGTCCCGACGCCGATCTGGGTTATGGGCATCTTTTTCGTCGTCTTCGGCTTCGTGCTCAACCGCACCGTCTTCGGCAAGAACACGCTGGCGATCGGCGGCAATCCCGAAGCCTCGCGCCTCGCCGGCGTTAACGTCTCCAACATGCGCATCTGGGTCTTTGCACTGCAGGGCCTCGTCTGCGCCGTTGCCGGCGTTCTCCTTGCCTCACGCATCACCTCGGGCCAGCCGAATGCGGCGACGGGCCTCGAACTCTCGGTCATTTCGGCCTGCGTGCTCGGCGGCGTCTCGCTCGCCGGCGGCCGCGCGGCAATGACCGGCGTGATCGTCGGCGTCCTGATCATGGGCATCGCCGAGAACGTCATGAACCTGCTTAACATTCAGGCCTTCTACCAATATGTCGTACGCGGACTGATCCTTCTGCTGGCCGTGCTGCTCGACAATCTGCGCTCGGCCGCCGCCGGCCGTCGCAGCTAACGCATGGCGGAAGACACCGTCCTTCTCGAGAATGACGCCGGGCTCACCGTCGAAGTGAGCCCGTTCGGCGGTGCCCTCCTCTCCGTCCGCTGGCGCGGCACTCCCGTGCTCGCGCCGACGCCGGCTCCGGGGCTCGCCTCGCAGATCTTCGGCGCCGAAGCCTGCTTCCCACTCATGCCCTTCGGCAACCGCATTAAGGACAATCGCTTCCACTTCGAAGGTCGCGATTACACGCTGGCGCCCAACACGGCAGACCTCCTCGTTCTGCACGGCGATGCCTGGCTTGGGCGCTGGTCGATCCTTCGCCGGGACGGACATTCGCTTGCGCTTGCCTACCTACAGGAGGTGAGCGCCGCCACGCCCTTCGCCTATGAGGTGGTGCAAACGGTGACGATTGATGGTTCGAACCTGACGCTTTCGCTCGCCGTCACCAACCGCGCCGCACAGGCGCTGCCCTATGGACTGGGCCTCCATCCCTATTTTCCGCGCACGCGGGGAATGCGCCTCTTTGCCCACGCCGATCGTTACTGGACGGAACGGGAGAACCACCTGCCGGATGCAATGCAGCCAGTTCCGCAAGATTTGGACTTCACGGCCGGTGCGGCTCTGCCACCGGGCTGGCTGAACAATGCCTTCGAGGGCTGGGATGGCAAGATGCGCATCGAGTGGCCGGAAACCGGCCTTGCGCTTTCGCTTGATGCGGACGAGGCCTTTCGCTTCTTCGTCCTCTATTCGCCCTCCATCGATGCCGACTTCTTCTGCTTCGAGCCGATGAGCCACCGACCGAACGCCCACCACCAGGCAGAACGCGGTGGTCTCGTCAGGCTGGCACCGGGAGAAGCCCTGAAAGGCACCGTCACGTTGCGGGTCGATCAACTCGAGCTCTGAACGACCCAGCGGCTGCGACTGGCGGGATCGCCGAAGTAGCGACACGGGTGCGCCATCCTGGCTTCGAGCGTCGGGCATTATGCAGGACTGTCTGCGGTGCCGAGCGCCTGTCTGCGAAAACAGGACCCCTCTTTCTATCCTGGGCGCGCACTCTGCCTGAGATCGGCAAGCAACGCATCGGCCTCCCACGCCTTCGGCCTGGAGGCGGCTGCTTCCTTGACCAGCGTGCACAGCCGCGCGTTGACCGGTGCCCGACGACCAAGCCTTGCCGCAAGCGCGACGACTGCGCCATTGATCCAATCCACTTCGGGGAAGCGGCCGGCGGCAAGGTCGTCGGCCATCGACGAACGCGCCGTGGCGTCGATCTTCAGCATGCGGCCGGCAATGATCCGGAACAGGGCATCCGGCAGGCTCAGGACGGGCGGCAGCCAATCTGGTGGCAGCGGTGTCAGACGTGCCGGCTGAAGGCGTTCCTCAGCGGCCAGAAGCGAAAGTGCTTCCCGCTGGGCAAGCGCCAGGCAAAGGCGAAACCCCCGCATCTGGAGCTCTTCACGCAACGGCAAGCCGGAAAGCGCGTTGATTGCGTTGTTGAGGTTCATCAGCAGCTTCGCCCATTGCACCGCTTCCATGTCCCCGCGCAGGTCGAGTGCCAGTCCCGCGGCCCTGAAGAGCGGTGCGGCCGCGGCCGTCACCGGGTCGTCCTCGACAGCAATGCTCCCTTCCGTTGCACGATGCAGATGAGCCGGGTCGGGTGCGGTCACGTTGAACGGAACCATGCCGCGCAGGATTTTGGCAGACGGCAGCAGTTGCTGCAGGATCGCTGTGTTGCTCACCCCATTCTGGAGGCTGAGGACGGGAATGCCGGAGCGTAGCATCGCGCAGAGCTCTTTCGCAGCAATCGCGGTCTGCCCGGATTTGACCGTCAGGAGGATGAGATCGCAAGCCGCCAGGCAAGAAACAGACTCGAAGTAGACGACCCGTTCGGGCGCGACGAAATCGTCACGTCCGTCCAGATCGGTAAGGCGCAATCCGTTTTTCTGCCAGGCCGCACCGCGGGCCGAGCGGCCGACGAAAATGACCTCCGCACCACCAGCCAAAAGGCACCCGCCGACAAAACCGCCGACCGCGCCGGCGCCGAACACTCCGATCTTCACGACACCCGTCCTCCCCGCATGCCTGGGAGTATAGGCCGGCATCATCGCTTTCCAACTCGTCGTTCACGATCGAGCGGAAACGCGTTGACTGAGCCAGATGCTGCCGACGACCGACAGGACGCCGACAATCTGAAAGGCACTCAAGGACTGGCCGAGGAATACCCATCCGAGCAGGACGGCTGTTAGCGGGCTCAGGAAGAGAAGTGCCGAGACCGCCGCCGATTCCAGCCGGCCGATGCCGCGAAACCAGAGAACATAGGTCAGCGCCGCGCCGATCAGGCTCAGCCAGGCGAGCGCAAGCAGATTGGGAACGGTCGGGAACGGCACCGCCGGCTCGAAGGCAAGAGCGACGGGAACGAGGAGCAAACCACCGGCCGTAAGCTGCCAGGCCGTGGACGTGAGCAGCGATTCCGGCGACTTCCATCTTCGGGCCAGGACGTTGCCGAAGGCCATGGAAACTGCCCCGGCAAGACCGGCTGCGATCCCGACCTCGTCGAGTGCGGCCTGCGGTGTCAGCACCAAAAGAGCCACACCGACAATTCCGACCATGGCCGCGACAACTGATAAGGGACGGATCGGCGCCTTCAGGAGAAGCGCCGCAATGAAGACGACGATCAAGGGCTGGACTGCCGCAACGGTTGCTGCGACGCCGCCTGGAAGCCGATAGGCGGCGACGAACAGCATGCTCAGAAAGATCGAAATGTTGAGCGCGCCGAGCGCAAAGGCGCGGAACCACCAGATGCCGGTCGGCAGTCGCCGGACGATCAGCAGCAGGAGCAATCCGGCTGGCAACGCGCGCAACAGCGCGACCGTCAGCGGGGAGAACCCCTGCAGGAACTCGGTGGCGACGATATAGGTGCTGCCCCAAATGACGGGGGCGATTGCCGTGATGGTGATATCGGAAAGGTCGGCTTTCATGAGAAGTGAAGAACCTCGTCAAGCGGCCGGCGTGGTTTTTGCGGCCAGTTTCCGGGTGCCGCGCGGCCAACCGCGACAAGCATTGCCGGCAGTTCATTCGGCCCCAGATTGAATTCCTGCGCCACGCCTTCAGCATCGAATCCCCCCATTGCGCCGGACGACAGTCCCAACGCTTCGGCGGCGTAGATCAGGGTCGCGGCACCGAGCGTCGCCGAACGCACCGCTTCGTCGCGGGCAACCTTTGCATCGGCATATTGCGCGCGCACGGCTTCCTGCCAGCCGGAGACCATCTCGGTTTGCATGTGTCCGGTCTCGACGAAGGGGCGCAGCCTGGCAGCGAGCGCCGCGTGATCGGGCAACAGGCCGCAGATGATGAAGGTCACGGCGGCTTCCGAGATCTTGGATTGCCCGTGCGCCACATCACGCAGCCTGGCTTTGCCTCCCGGCGTGCGCACGGCAATGAACCGCCAGTTCTGAAGATTGTAGGCCGTTGGCGCGCGGGTCGCGAGGCGCACCAGTTCCTCGATTTCCGCGTCCGCCAACGCATGGGTCGCGTCGAACCGATTGGCGGACGCGCGCTGTTCGATGAGGGCGATCATGGGATGTGTCATTCTTTCGGTCCGATGATGGAAGGTCATTCGGATCGACCGTATTGAAATTACCAGAGATTGATAATATCGCCATCTTATAAGATATTATTGACCATTGGGAAATTATCATGGACCGTTATACTGCCCTCCAGGTCTTCCGCCATGTGGCCGAACTCGGCAGCTTTGCCGAAGCCGGGCGCAAGCTCGGCCTGTCTCCTGCTGCGATCAGCAAGAATGTTGCCGAGCTCGAAGCCAGCGTCGGCGCGCGGCTCATCAACCGGACCACGCGACGCATGGCGCTGACGGACGAGGGCACACTCTATCTCGAGCACGTCGTGCGCGGACTGGATGCATTGAAGGATGCCGACGCGGCGCTCTCGCCCGTCCGGCGGACGCCGGGCGGGACGTTGCGCGTCGCCGCCCCGATGACGGTGACGCTGATGCGGCTTTCCTCCGTCATCCCCGCGTTCCTCTCCCGCTACCCGGACCTCAAGCTCGATCTGCATCTCGACGACAGGCGTGTCGATATCGTGCGAGAGGGGTTCGATCTCGCCATTCGCGGCAGCGACAAACTGGAGGATTCGAGCCTGATTGCGAGAAAACTCGCAGTCATGCCGCATGTCGTCTGTGCGGCACCCGCCTATTTCGAGGCGCATGGCGAACCTACCGATCCCGCGGACCTGAAATCGCACAATTGTATCCGCTTCAGTCTTTCGGGCCATGCGGACTTATGGGAGTTTCGCAAGGGCGGTCGAACGGAGAAAGTGACCGTGAAACCCCGCTATTCCGTGACGTCAAGCCTTGCCGTTCGCGACGCACTGCGCGCCGGCTTCGGAATCAGCCTGATACCCCGTCCTTATGTGGAAGACGACCTGAGGAACGGTCGACTGCAACGCGTACTCTCCGACTGGGATACGGTCGAAACCACGCTCTACGCCATCTACCCCTCGCGACAGCACGTCGCCCCAAAGATCCGGGCGTTTCTCGATTTTCTCGCCGAAACATTCAGCCGCCCGTAATTGCGCGCCCGCTTGCAGCGATCAGGCCGCGACAAAGTCTGCCCCTGTTCCCTGGGGAACATCGGCGATGCGATGCGCCAGGTTACCGGCACTCGAACCAGTGCTCCAAGGATGACCTCATGCGCTTGCTTGCCGCCACCCTCTTCGCTTTCAGCCTTGCCGGCCCGGCCAATGCGGCTGATCTCATGGCGTTCTGGGACAAGCCGCAGCATGGCGGCAACAGCTTCAATCGGCTGCCGCCGGACGAGGCCTACTTCAAGGCGTTGGCGGGCTATGGCGCCACCTGGGTCCGCCTTTCCTACGACAAGTGGAAGCCGGCAAAACGCGACTACCTGATCGGCGACGCCGACAGATATGCGGGCATTCCGGCCGCCGATCTCGAAACGTTGAAGGCGACGCTCGACCGCGCCGACAAGGCCGGCCTCAAGGTCGTGATCGCTCCACTATCGCTGCCAGGCATGCGCTGGGCCCAGAACAACGGCAACACATTCGACGGTCGGCTTTGGCGGGACAAGGCCTGGTGGGACCAGGCGGCGAATTTCTGGCGGGATCTGGCGCGCGAATTGAAGGACCATCCGGCGCTCGCCGCCTACAACATCATCAACGAACCGGCGCCGGAAAAGAACAACGGCCTTGCCGAGCACGCCGATCCGCAGGCGATGCGGGCCTGGTACGCCAGCAAAAAAGGCAGCGCTGCGGATCTGAGAGCCTTCTACGAGACCATCATCACGGCCATCCGCGCGGTCGATCCGACAACACCCATCATGGCAGATGCCGGCTGGTATGGTGCAGCTGACGCGTTTTCCTACTGGCCATCGGGACTCACGGACCAGAAGGTGCTCTACAGCTTTCACATGTATGAGCCCTATGCGGCGACGAGCGCGCCCAACATCAAGCGCGACAAGCCCTATGCCTATCCGGGCAAGGTGCCCTTTGGCGAAGGCGAAGAGACCTGGGACAAGGCGCGAATGGCCGGCTATCTGGCAAAGCCGGTGCAATGGGCCAAGGACAGCGGCATCCCGCTCAATCGTCTCGTTGCCGGTGAATTTGGCTGCATGCGGCGCTGGTCCGGCTGCAAGACCTATCTCGAGGACGTGTTGACCGCGCTCGACAAGGACGATCTGCACTGGGCCTTCTACAGCTTCCGCGAAGATGCCTGGGATGGCATGGACTACGAGCTCGGCTCGAAGACCGTGGGCTGGAAATATTGGCAGCAGATGGAAGCCAGCGAGCGCGACATGACGCCGCGCAAGTCGACGCCGGAGTTTGCGCCCATCAGCAGGCGCCTTGCCAATGATCCGTGATCAGTATTGCCGGAGCGCTTGGAATCGGGCTGTACCGGTGGTCGAACCGTCACAAAGCGCTCCATTGCGATGCCCATCGCGTCTCGGCCTTCGCCCGACCAACCGGACCCGATCCGCTTGGAAAAAGGGCAAGAATCGTTAGAACAACTTTTAACCTTGCAAGCGCCGCGACGTCCGTGGTGCCGTTTGAAACTTGAGGCATGTCTGTGGAGACGACCGGGGCGGCCGACGCCGACACACGTAAGCGAACCATTTCCCTGTCACGCACGCTGGCGATCGTGATGGCGGCGTTGGTGGCGCTGACCGCCGCCGTCATCCTCTCCGTCGTCTGGTATATGTCGGCCGGTGCAACCCGCGAATTGCTCGCCCAGTCGGCCCATCTCGGCCTCGATGCCGTCCAGACGAAAATCGGAAGCCGGTTCGCCCCGGTTGAGGACCAGCTGGCGTTCCTCGCGAAGGAAGTCGGGGCCGGCCGCCTCGATCCGAAAGACACGTTGGCCCTGGAGCGTGTAATGACTGGTGCCCTGGCGGCGACCCCGCAGGTTCGCGTGCTCTCCTTCGTCAGGCCAAATGGCGAAATCTTCGGTGTGACCCAGGGCCCCAAGGGCGTCTTTTCCTTCGCCGACACCATCAAGACCGACAACGAGCGCACGGAGATCGACCAGGCGCGCCGCAGCGGCAAAGCCCAATGGGGACCGGTTTACTTCGTGCCGGACCCGGCGATACGCACATCGGTCACAAACCGACAGCAACCGACAAGCACAGGAGGCCAGTTTGCCGGCGTCTTCAGGGCAACGATCACGGTCGATGCCATTTCGGACTTCCTGCGCCAGATCGCCGTCTCGAATCCCGGGACGACACCCTTTGTCCTTTATGGCCGCGATCAGGTACTCGCCCATCCCCTGATGGCGTCGGGCCATCCATTGTTATCCGCGGCGCACCGGTTGCCGAAGCTTAACGAACTTGGCGATCCGTTCCTTGCCGCACTGTGGGAGGGGGAACCTCAGACCTTCCACGATTCCGCACTGGAGGCGCGCTTTGTGGAAGCGGGCCAGGACGACCGTGTCATTCTCACCCGCGAGATCAGCGGCTATGCACCGGCCCCTCTTATCGTCGGCGTAGAGATACCAATCGAATCCCTGGAAAAACCGATATGGGACCTGCTGCGCGCCGGCATAGCCGGGCTCGTGGTCCTGCTCGCAGCAATCGTCATTGCCTGGGTCGTCAGCCGCCTGATCGTTCGCCCGGTCGCCAGCATGGCGCATGAGGTCCGTGCCGTCGGCATGCTCGACTTTGCGGCTCTTCACCCCCTGCCCGGCAGCCTGTTCACGGAGTTGAACGAGCAGGCGCGGGCCTACAACACGATGTTGACCGGGCTGCGTTGGCTCGAAACTTACGTGCCGAAGAAACTGGTGCGCCACCTCCTTGGAAGCGGCGATCTCGTCTCGACGCAGCGAACGGTGACGATCATGTTTACCGACGTGGTCGATTTCACCGCCACGGCCGAAAAGACCACCGCTGCCGAAGTCGCCACGCTCCTGAACAGACATTTCGACTTGCTCGGCCGTTGCATCGAGGATGAAGGCGGCACGATCGACAAGTTCATCGGCGATTGCGTGATGGCATTTTGGGGCGCCCCGGATGACCAGCCGGATCACGCCGATCGCGCCATGCGCGCGGCCCGCGCCATTGCCCTCGCGGTCGCGGAGGACAATGCGGACCGGCGCCGGCAGGGGTTGTCTGCCCTCCGCGTGCGCGTCGGCGTCCATTCCGGTCCGGTCATTTCGGGCAATATCGGCATGAGCGGGCGGTCCGCCTATACGATCGTCGGCGATGCGGTGAACGTGTGCAATCGCCTGGAGCAGTTCGGCAAGTCGGTGGCGCCGAATGAGGAGATCGTCGTGCTCCTGAGCGGTGAAACAGTCGGTTTCCTGACCGAAGACCGCTCCGACCTCACATCACTTGGCAAACACTGCCTTTCCGGTCGGACGGAACAGACGGAGATTTTCCGGCTGCCGACCAAAGCGGGATAAGCGGCCCGCCGATACCGCCGAGCCGCTCAGATCGCTGCCATTCACCTTCGGGAGAAATGGGCCGTGCGCCGGCTGTCGATATGCCTCCGCAGTGACGGACAATGGACGCCGCCTGCGCGCAGCCTTTTCGGTCCTATCGCAGGCGATGGACAATCCTGAAGCGCATTCGTCGGCCGACAGCGCGCGCCGCGAGCAGACCCTTTCAGAATTTCGGATGGTCGCTGATAAAAATGCTGCTTTTCGCCGGCTGGAAAGCAAAATTTAACCATACTTCTCCATCTTTTGTCCATCAGTCGTCAAGAAGGGGACAATCCGGAAAGTCGCGTAGCGATGGTCGCTCGCCGGCCTGAGGGCCTTTTGCGTGAATTTCTGGCTTGATTTGCGTTGTTGAGTAAGATCATTCGCCCACAGTCTTTGAATCGTCTGTTGCGTCCATTGCTGATCACTTGCTGCGGCACCGCTCTTGTCGGCGCGGCTGCGTGGTCACTCGTCGGCATGGTCGCGGTGGGCGGTTCCTTTGCGCATGGTTCGGGCCGCCTGCTGCCCAAACCGCAGCTCCACTTGGCTGAAAAAACGAAAGAGCGCGCCTGGGACAAGCACGCCAGGGTCAACCAGGCGACGCGGCTCGTCGCGGCCGCCGCGGCGCAGCCATTCGTCTCCGCAACGCGATTTGCGAGCGATCTCGAATTCCCGAGAGATGCCGAATTGCTCGGCAAGAGCGCGCGTCTCGCAACGGCCGTGAAGAAAGCCGTATTGGCGTCCGAACAGCTCGCCAGCACCTCCGCTCCCGCGGTTTCCGCCCAATCTCGCCACGTGACCGCGATGGCCGGCGTAGCCGCGCCGGCCCGCTTCGCTCCGGCGACGACCGGTTTCGCCGACAAGCCGGCGATCCAGCTCGCCTATGCCACTCCGTCTCAGAGCCACGCGGAAGGCAGTGCGTTCTCCGCCGTGCTGACCGCGCCTCCCGAGGACGATCTCTCCGAACAGCCGGATCCGGACACGACGGATGATACGGCCGCGCTGCCGAGCCATGAAGACACGCCGTCCGTCGGTCCCATGCCGCAATTTCGGCCGCGCAGCGAACAAGCTGAGAAGCCCGCTGGCGAACCCGAGAGACCTGCGACGAAACAGGCCGAAGTCGAGGCGGCGATAAAGGCCGAAGAGACGGGGAAGCCGGCCGACCGCGAAATGCCAGTAAAGCCGAAGGTCGCTTATGCGCGGCCGGAAGATCCGACGGAAAATAGCTCCGGCACCGGCTTCGGCCAGGCGCTGCGCAACATGTTCGGCGGTGGAGCCAAGGCCGGAAATGGCGTCGCCGTCTACGACATAACCGCCGCCAAGGTCTACATGCCCGACGGCAGCGTGCTCGAGGCCCATTCCGGCATCGGCAAGATGGCCGACAATCCGCGCTACGTGGATGTCAAGATGACCGGCCCGACCCCACCGCACACCTACAATCTCAAGATGCGCGAGACACGCTTCCATGGGGTAGAGGCGATCCGCATGCTGCCGATCGACGGAAAGAACAAGCACGGCCGCGACGGCTTCCTGACCCACAGCTACCTGCTGCGCGGCAAGCGCGCGGAATCGCATGGCTGCGTCGCCTTCGCCGACTATCCGCGTTTCCTGACCGCCTTCAAGCAAGGCAAGGTCAAGCAGATCGTCGTGGTGCCGAGCGGCGGACGCGCGGCCGGCATGCGCCTGGCACAGAACGGCAGGAGCTCCTGACAGGAGCCGCCCGACAGTCGGATTGCAGGAGAAGGACGGTAAAGGTCTTCCGCCAAGGAGGAACGGGCATTAAGATCCGGGCCTTGAGCGAGAACGAAAGGACCGGGAGCCGTCATGTGCCGAAACATAAAACCCCTGTTCAATTTCGAACCGCCGGCGACGGACGCGGAAATCCATGACGCCGCGCTGCAATTCGTTCGCAAACTGAGCGGAACGACCAAACCGTCCAAGCGCAACGAGGCGGCGTTCGAGCACGCGGTCAATTCGATCGCGGCCTGCGCCCGGGAATTGCTCGATTCACTCGAAACGTCGCAGCCGCCGCGCAACCGCGACGAAGAAGCCGCCAGGGCCCGCGCCAGGAACGCGATCCGCTTCGCCTGAGACAACGCAGCCTCATGCCTTGGCGGCAAGCGCACTCAATTCTTCAAGGTCGAGGTCCCGTTCCAATTCGTGCAATGTCTCGTCGTCGATGTCACCCGCGCGATGAAGCCGGATGAGTTCGCGCCGTCCCGTGGCGACCGCTTCGAGCACGACGTCGAAATGGGCATGAAGAATGGGCATGTAGTGCTCCGTGCGCTGGGCATAGTCGACGATCGACACCGCACGGCGCTGATACCTGTCGAGCAGTTGCGGATGAATGAGCTTGCCTTCGTCGTCATAGGCCCGGCTCTGAATGGTTACGAGCTGTGCTTGCGCCATGGCCGCTTCGGCCTGACTCATGCTGAGGCGCGCCTTTTCCGACGGTGGTTCAACGAGCCCCGCCCACGCGATCACCCGCCCGAGCGTCGTGCCCTGGACGAGTACCGTCCCGAGGATCACGGCAAAGGACGTCACGAGGATGAAATCGCGACCGGGAAAACCCTCCGGTATACTGAGGGCCAGGGCGAGCGTGACGACGCCGCGCACGCCCGCCCAGGAGACCACCGTTGCGCCGCGCGCTCCAAGTGGCCGATAGCCCTCCATCCCCAAGACATTGCCGAGGCGGATGACGACATCCGACCCGAACACCCAGGCAAACCGTGCGACGGCGAGCGCGACGAGAATTGCAAGGATTGGCCACCACATGGTTGCGGCAACGACATCGAAGCCGCCTCCGCGCTCGACCACACCACGCAGCGACAGGCCGATCAGAATGAAGACGGCAGCCTCCATCAGGAAGACGATGACGGTCCAGAACGACGAACCGCGCATGCGTGTTGCCGCCGAGAGCACGGTGTGCTGGTGCCAGCTTGCGATCAGGCCGGTCGTGACCGTGGCGATGACGCCTGAAACATGCAGGAACTCGCCGAGCAGGTAAGACGTCCAGGAAAGCAGGGCCGTGGCAGCGATGATCAGATATTCGTCGCCAAGGCGGCGCGCGAGCAGAACCCAGGCCGTGCCGATGGCGGTACCGACGAGGGCGCCGCCGATCGACAGCACGAAAAAGCTGCCGACCGCCTCACTCGCGCTGAAGGCCCCGGTGACACCGACGGCAATCGCGAAGCGGAAAAGTACGAGGCCACTCGCGTCGTTGAGCAGACTTTCCCCTTCGAGCAGTATCTGCAGCCGCCGGGGCAGCCGCACGCGCTGGAGCACAGCGCGAGCCGAGACCGCGTCAGGCGGCGACGCGATCGCCCCAAGCGCCGCGCAGGCGGCCCAGGGAAGCGAGGGGAAAAGCAGATGCGTAACCACGGCGACGACGGCACAGGTGAAGAATACCGCGCCGATCGCCAGCGAGGCGATGCCGATCAAATGACGGCGCAGGCGGCCGACGGCGATGGTCCATGCGCCGTCGAGAAGCAGCGGCGGCAGGAAGATGACGAGCACCAGATCGGGATCCACCTCGATCGTCGGCAGGCCCGGCACGAAGGCGAGCAGCGCGCCGCCGGCCAGAAGCGCCACGGAAGGCGGTAGACCGAACCTGCCCGCGACATAGTGCAGGGCGATGATGGCCACAAACATGCCGATCACCAGCTCGAACAGATGTGTCGGTTCCACGCTCTTGGCCTCCACCCTCCAGGACGACGGCATTACAGAACGCGTTTTGCCGAAACGCAATTGGCGCGGCCCATCAACAGCGCCTGCGGCTATCGTTTGTGAGGCTGGGTTGGCGGCAAGGCCGATCGCGGAGCGGAGAAAGGATGCACGGCCAGAAAGAAAAAAGGGCCGACGGAAAACCGCGGCCCATAAGGTGTGAAGGTCAATTAACCTCCAGAGGGGAACAGCTGCTGCGGCGGCATTGGGAGGAGAACCGCCATGTGCATCAGCTATGTGCTTTATGCCTGATTTTTGACCATATGGAAAACAATTATTGTGCAATGCAGCTATGCGCGTGCCGCACAGGAGCAGACCCACGCGATCCACCTCGCGCCCACGCCTGGCCAATGCGGCGGTTGCAGAACGATGGCGGAACGGCATCTACGGCCGAAGAAAGATCTGGAAGAGGATCGGGACCGGCGCGAACACCGGTCCCGATGATATAGCTGCTACACTAGCGACCGTGGGATCGGCCGCATCTGCATGCTAGGGCGCTCTGCTCGATCCGAAAGCCCGGCTCCAGAACTGCCCGAGTTGTCAGCATTCTATCCACCGGTTGTGCACAGGCCGATCTTGCCGCAACATCTTGGCAGAGCTCCCATATTTTCGGCTCTGTGATCTGCGCTTTCTTCAGCGGGAGCGCTGGGCGGATTCGTCTGCGAACCTCACGCCAGCGACGTCTGGCGGGTTTCCGCATCGATCAGGCAGGCGGCTATCGCAGCCACGAGCAACAGGCCCGCAAAGGTGCCGATCGCAAGCCCGAAACTCTGGGCCACCAGAAGGCCGATCAAGGACGGGGCGAACAGACCGCCGAGCCGCGCCATGCCGCCCGCCGCGCCCATTCCGGTTGCCCGCGCCGCTGTCGGATAGAGTTCCGGCGTATAGGCATAGAGCGCGCCCCAGGTGCCGAGCAGCGCAAAACTCATGATGAGCAGCGACGCTGCGATGATTGTGGCGCCATTTGCCACGACAAAAAGCAGGCAACTCAAGGCGGAGAGAAGACAAAAGCCGATCAACGTCGGCCGGCGCCCCCATGCCTCGACGCCGTAGGCGGCGAGCGCATAGCCTGGAATTTGCGCCAATGCGATGAGAACGAGAAAACCATAACCGCGGACGAAGCCGAAGCCTTCACCCGCGAGCCGCGGCGGCAACCAGGTGAAGACGCCATAGTAGGAGACCGAGACCAGGAACCACACGGCCAAGATCAGAAGACTGCGGCGGCGCAGATCCCCCGAGAAGATGCCGGCATCCGGTGAGGCCGCAGGAAGCGTGATCGACACCGCTGTTTCAAGTTGAGCGTGGCGGTTGGCGACGAGCATCCGGTTGACGATGGCTTTTGCTTCGGCGGCCTTGCCCGCACGAAGCAGATAGAGCGGAGACTCCGGAACGAGAAAACGAAGCCCGAGGCCGAACACCGCGGGGATGGCGGTGACCGCGAAAATGTAGCGCCATGCGTCCGTGAGTTCCGCGCGCGTAACGAGCCATGCCGCCACGGCGACGACCAGCGTTCCGACCGCCCAGAACCCCTCGAGCATGACGAGCCATCGTCCACGGCTACGGGCAGGCAGGAACTCCGACATCATGGCATAGTCGACCGGCAGGGTACCGCCGACTGCAGCGCCCGTGAGGAACCGCAGCAGCAGCAGGACGCCGAAGCTGGGCGCAAAAATCGACAGCATGCCGAAGACCGCATCGCAGGCAACGGTGACAATCAGCACCCGCCGGCGGCCGATCCGATCGGCCAGCCGGCCGAAGCCGACGGCGCCGATCAGCATGCCGAGGAAAAACAGCGTACCGGTCTGGAGCGCCTGCGGAACCGCCAATCCGAACGTTGCGGCGATGGAGGCCGCGGTGAAGCCCACGGCAAGAACCTGCATGGCATCGGCGGCCCAGACCAACCCGAAGATGCCGATCAAGCGATATTGATAGGATCCCGTACCGGCACGCTCGAGCGCTTCGTTCATCGTGATCGTCGTCATTGCGTCCTGCCCTGCAAATCAATGCGCGGACACTACGTCGGCAAATCGAGCTTGAATAGCGCCCTCGAAGCGGCGGAAGACCGGCTATAGCGCGACAAAGACGGTTTGCGCCGCCTTGCAGAGATTTTTCCGGACGAAATCCGAAGTTGCGTTTGCGCGCGCAAGACAAACGTAAAGGTAGTCGTCAGGGATCGGTTTTTACACTCCGGGCATCTCGATCGAGAACAGCCGAACTTGCGCGCCTGGATTGCCTTGCAGGACTTTGCAAAGATTCTTGCACTCATCTTGTTGACGGCACGAAAAATTGCAGAAACCATAGAACCTGCAAATGAACTTGCGGGGACGTCATGACGATACTCGATCGCATCAAGACCCATTCCAAGCGTCTGACCGATGCAGATCAGAAATTGATCACGACCATGCTCGAGAACCGGGCGGAAGCTGCATTCCTGTCCGGCCCGCAGCTTTCCCAGCGCGCTTCTGTGCATGAAGCCACCGCCACGCGGCTTGCTCAGAAGCTGGGCTACAAGGGCTTTCCGGACCTTCGCGCGCAATTGCAGCGCGAGGTGCTGGACGACCAGGACGCCGCCAACCGCATGCGACGCTCGGTCTCGAAGGTCGAGCATGGGGATTATCTCACCGATCTGATCGCAGCCGAGATCACCGCGCTCGAAACGCTCGCCCGATCGGTGGAACAGGCGGATATCGACAGGGCTGCCGATCTGATCTTTTCCGCGCGCCGGGTCTTCATCTTCGGGCAGGGCCACGCGCAATCGGTCGCCGGCTTCCTGCAGCGCCGACTCGACCGCTTCGGCATGACCACGATCCAACTGACGGGCCGCGGCCGGGACATTGCCGAGCGCCTGGTCAGCATGGAGGCCGGCGACCTGGTCGTGGCGCTTGCCTTCCGCAAGCAGCCGCGAAGCTATGGCCCGCTGGTTCGCCATGCAGCTCGCGTCGGCGCGCGATCGATCCTCGTTTCGGATCTGGCCGGGCCGCTGATGGAGCCCGCCGCCGATCTGATGCTCGCAGCACCCCGGGGCCGCTCGCGAAGCGAATTCCAGACACCGACGATCCCGTTCGCGATCGTCAACGCCATTGTCCTGACGATCGCCGGGCGCCACCAGGGGCAGGTCATCGGCAGGCTGGAGAAGCTGTCGGAGTTGTTCAACGACTTCGACTGATGGGGAATTGAAAGGGAGGAGCAGGAAATGTTGAAAAGACTGAGCAATGCCGCACTTGCCGCATGTTTCGTGATGCCGTCGATCGCGATGGCGTCCGATCTCGACGGATTGACGCCGCAGCAATTGCTGCCACTCGCACAGAAGGAGGGAAGCGTCACCGTCTTCTCGCTGTCGAGCCGCATCGCCAAGATCGAGAAGGCCTTTGAGGAAGCTTACCCGGGTATCGACCTGATCGGCCTCGACATGAGCTCAACCAAGCAGATCGCGCGCGTCGAGGCGGAGCAGCAGGCCGGCGTTTATGCCGTCGACGTGCTTTACATCGCCGATACGCCTGTTGTGTTCACCAAGCTTCTGGAGGGCAAGCGGATCGTCAACTACGTGCCGCCGCGCGTATCGAATGAACTGGAGGACCGCTACAAGGCACCACTGCTGACCCAACGTCTTTCGACCAAGGTGCTGATGTACAACGAAAAGGCGTTTCCTGACGGTTCGCCCATCACCAACCTTTGGCAGCTCACGGAGCCGGAATGGCAGGGCCGGGTGCTGATGGTCGACCCGAGCCAACGCGGAGAACTGCTCGATCTCTTGACCGAGATCGCGCTTCATCCGGACGAGATGGCGGCCGCCTACCAGGCGCATTTCGGCAAGGACATCGAAGTGGAGCCCGATCTTCAGGGCGCGGGCGAACAGTTCATCAAGAACCTCTTCGCCAATGACCTGATCCTCGTTCCGAACAGCGACGTGCTCAACAAGTCGGTCGGCGACGTCAATGCCAAGAACCCGCCCGTCGGTTTCGGCACTTATTCCGACCGGCGCGACAACGAGAAGGAAGGCTGGGCACTGCAGGTCGCCAACAATGTCGAGCCCGCCAATGGCATCTTATTCCCGGCGGTGCTGACGGTTGCGGACAAGGCACCCCATCCGGCTGCCGCCCGGTTGCTGATCGACTTCATGTTCGGCGACGACACGCCGACGGGCGGAGCCGGTTTCGAACCGTTCAACGTTCCCGGCGACTACGCAACCCGCAAGACCATCGCCGACCATCCAGACTCGGTCAAACTCAGCGAACTGAAAGCCTGGACAATCGATCCGGCAAAGACGGCCGCCGCGCGCGGACGCATCGCCGATCTGATCATCACGCTCCAGTAACAGAAAACCGTCTGTCGGCACGGCATGCGTGCCGACAGACGCCGAGGCTCGCACATGACATCCCTATTGATATCAGCACCATCGGGCAGCCGGCTGCTCCGATCGGGTTTCCTCCTGCCGGCCCTTCTCGTTGCCATCGTCGCGATCCTGGTCGTCGCACCGCTACTGCGCATCCTCGTCACCACGCTGACGCCAGAAGGCATTGCGGCCTGGAAGGCCGTGCTCGCCAGCCCGCTCTCCGCCAATCTCTGGTGGCGGCCGCTCCTCAACACCATGATCCTCGGCTTCAGTGTCGGCGGCGGCTGCCTGCTGATCGGCGGTTTCCTCGCCTGGCTGGTCGTGCTCACCGACGTGCCGGGGCGCCGCTTTCTCGGGCTGATGGCATCGCTGCCCTACATGATCCCGAGCTTTGCCGCCGCACTTGCCTGGGGAACGCTGTTTCGCAATTCCCGTCTCGGCGGCTCGGCCGGTTTCTTCGAAACCAGTGGCCTTGCCATTCCCGACTGGCTGGCCTGGGGCCTGATCCCGACGGCGATCGTGCTGATTGCACACTACTATTCGCTTGCCTACACGATCATCGCTGCTGCGCTGAGCTCGGTGGGTGCCGATCTGGTCGAGGCCGGACAGATGGCTGGCGCGAAACGTCCGCGCATCTTCTTCGGCATCATCCTGCCGGTCGTGACGCCGGCGCTCATCGCCGCCACGTCGCTGACCTTCGCCGGCGCCGTCGCCAATTTCGCCGCACCAGCCTTGCTCGGCCTACCGGTGCGCATGCAGACGCTTTCCACCCGCCTCTTCGGCATGATCGAGACGGGGCAGAACGAACGTGGTTTCGTGCTCGCGCTGCTGCTGATCGCCGTGTCGGCGCTCTTTCTCTGGCTGTCCGATCGCATCGTCTCAGGCCGCAAGGCCTTCATCACCGTGACGGGCAAGGGCGGACGAACCAAGCGCTTCCCGCTTGGCGCCTGGCGCTGGCCACTCTTCGCCATCGCCGTGGTGATCGGGCTTCTGACCACGGCGCTGCCGGTGCTCGTGCTTGCCGCATCGAGCCTTGCGCCGCAAAGCGGGGCACTCTTTTCCAACTGGACGCTGCATTTCTGGATCGGCGAGGGCGGCGGCGAGATGGCGCAGGGACAGGCCGGCATCTTCCGCAATCCGGTTCTGATCGATGCGATCTGGAATACGATCCGCCTCGGCCTCGTCGTTGCCTTCACGACGATGCTGCTCGGCCTTGCGCTCGCCTACACCATTGTCCAGCGCAAGGGCAGCCTGCTTGCCAGCGTGCTCAGCCAGCTCGCCTTCCTGCCGTTGCTGATGCCGAGCATCGCCTTCGCCGCGGCCTATATTGCGCTCTTTGGCGCACCGATCGGCCCGTTGCCCTCGCTCTACGGCACCTTCGCTCTGCTGGTCATCGCGGCGTCGGCCCATAACCTGCCCTTTGCCGTGCAGTCCGGCCGCTCCGTGCTCGGCCAGATCTCCGCCGACATCGAGGAAAGCGCCCGGCTGACGGGTGCGGGGCTGATCCGTCGTCTGTTCGCGATCATCTTCCCGCTCGCCATCCGCGGCCTCTTTGCCGGGGCGATCCTCGTCTTCGTGAAAATGGTACGCGACCTCTCGCTGGTCGTGCTGCTGTTCACCGCGACCTCGCCAGTGCTCAGTATGGTCGCCTACCGCTATGCGGCCGAAGGCTTCATGCAGTTCGCCAACGCCATCACCCTCGTCATCCTCGTCGTCTGCCTGGCAGCCTCGTTCCTGGCTCATGCCCTGCAGAACCGTGTCCAGAAATGGAAACAGCCATGAATGCGATTGCAACCGGCGCCGCGGACGCCATCAAGATCCGCAACCTCGTCAAGCGGTTCGGTGCCTTCACCGCCGTCAAGGACGTCAATATCTCCGTGCCTGCTGGCTCCTTCCTGGTTCTCGTCGGCCCCTCCGGCTGCGGCAAGTCGACCCTTCTTCGCATGCTGGCCGGGCTTGAAAGCCCGAGCGAAGGGGAAATCGCCTTCGTCGGGCAGACCGTCTCCAGCGGCGCCGGCGGCGTCATTGCCGACGCCGGCCGGCGCAATGCCGGCCTCGTCTTCCAGAGCTACGCGCTCTGGCCGCACATGACCGTCGCCGGCAACATCGCCTGGCCGCTGAAGGTCGCCAGATGGCCTCGGGAAAAACGTGAAAAGCGTGTCAGGGAAGTGCTTGCGCTTCTCGGCATCGATGCGCTTGCCGAACGCTATCCGGCAGAAATCTCCGGCGGCCAGCAGCAGCGCGTGGCGATCGCCCGAACCATCGCGCCGGAGCCGAGCATCCTCTTGTTCGACGAGCCGCTGTCGAACCTCGATGCCAAGCTGCGCATCGAGATGCGCAGCGAACTGATGCGCATCCATCGGGCGACCGGCGCAACCTCGGTCTATGTCACGCATGATCAGGTCGAGGCCATGACCATGGCGACCCACGTGGCCGTGCTCAACCATGGCCGCATCGAGCAGTTCGGCAAACCGATCGATCTTCTGCGCAACCCGCAAACCACTTTCGTCGCGACCTTCCTCGGCACGCCGCCGGCAAACCTGATCCCGGTTCATCGCGTGGATGAACGGCTGCTCTTCGGCGAAACGGCACTTGCGCCGGCAGCGCTTTCGGCCGGTCGTGACACTGTGCAGCTCCTTTACCGCGCCGAGGATGTCAGCGTCGGCTCGGTCGCCGGTGCGCCATCGCTTGCCGCCCGCTTTGCCGAAGCGGCGCCGATTGCCGGACGCACCATGGTGACGGCGATGGTCGGCGACCTGCGTGTCACCGCCATGGCCGACGGCTATTTCACCGCGACACCGGGGGAGATGATCCCTCTTTCCTTCATTCGCACCCCCGATGCGGTCTTTGCCGCCACCGGAGAAAGGATCCATCAATGAGGCTCATCCTCATGCGTCACGGCGAGACCGAGTGGAACGCCGAACAACGCCTGCAGGGCCAGGACAATTCGCTCCTGTCCGAGCGCGGGGTCGCGCAAGTGAGGCGGTTTCGCCCCTATGCCAAGGCGCTGAAGCCGGTTCGCATCATCGCCTCCGATCTCGGCCGCACCCGCCAGACGGTCGCGCTCATCGGTCACCCGGACGCACCGACCGACGAGCGTTTTCGCGAGCTGGACATGGGCGAGTGGACCGGGCGGCGCAAGCCGGATCTGATCGCCGAGCGTCCGGAGGACTATGCCGCCTGGCGCGCCGGAACCTTCACGCCGGCCAAGGGCGAGACCTGGGGCGCCTTTCGCGGGCGCGTGGCCGAAGGCGTGCACGACTGGATGTCGCGCACCGAGGGGGACCTGCTGATCGTCGCCCATGGCGGCGTCGTTCGTGCCGCCTGCCACGAATTCCTCGACCTTCCACCGTCGCGTGTCGTTCCGGTGACGCCCGGGACGGCGACCATCCTGCATTTCCCGCGACGCGGCAGCATGGCCGCGCAGCTCGAAGGCTACAATATCGGCTCTGTCGCCCCCGACGAATCCGTCGCCGACTGATGCTTGCGACGAGGCCGTGAGATGAACTCTGGTACTTTGGTTATCCTGGAACTCCTTGGCGGCGTGGCGCTGCTTCTGTGGGGCGTGCGCATGGTGCGCACCGGCGTCATGCGTGGCTGGGGCGACCGGCTGCAGCGCTTCGTCGAGGAACGCCTGTCGAACCGGCTCACCGCCTTCGGCGGCGGCGTCCTCGCAACCGCCGTGCTCGGCAGCGCCACCGCCATGGCGCTGATCATTGCCGGGCTTGCGGGCGCCGGGGCGATCTCGGCACCGACCGGCCTTGCCGTCCTGCTCGGGGCGGATATCGGCTCGGCGCTCGTCTCGGGCCTCTTTGCCTCCGGCTCCTCCCTGGCGGCAACGCTCGCTCCGCTGTTCCTGTTCGCCGGCTATGTCGCATTCAGCGCATCCAGCGAGTTTCGACCGCGAAACGCCGGTCGCATCCTAATGGGCCTCGGCCTGATGCTGATGGCGTTGAAGGTGATCGTTTCGGCAACCGCGCCCCTGCGTCAGGCGACGCTCTTCCACGATGTGCTCGGGGCAGTGGCCGGCGAGCCGGCGCTCGGCTTCCTCGTTGGCGCGCTGCTGGCCTGGCTCTGTCACTCAACGCTTGCGGTCATCCTGCTTGTGGCTTCGCTTCTGATGAATGGCAGTCTCGAAATTGCCGGAGCCGTACCCGTGATCCTTGGCGTCAATTTCGGCGGCGGCCTTCCGGCCGTCAGCGCGACGCTCGACCAGCCACCCGTGGCCCGCAAACTGCCGCTCGCCAACCTCTTTTGCCGCGGCCTGCTGGCACTCGCGCTGCTGCCCTTCACGCGAGAGATCGTGGAGGTCGCCGGGCGCCTGCCCGCCGAACCGCTCCATGTGGCCGTCGGCCTCCACGCTGCCTTCAACCTGCTGGTCGCAGCCGTGTTCCTGCCGCTGTCACCCAACGTCATCCGCCTGGTGGAGCGACTTGTCCCGGCGCGCCCCGCCGCCGACGACCCGCTGGCATCCCCGCGCTACCTCGATCGAAGGTCGCTGGAGACACCGGCAATCGCGCTCAGCAATGCGACGACGGAAACGATACGCATGAGCGAATTGCTGGAACGCATGTTCCTGATATCGCTGGCGGCGCTGCAATCCGGCCGGATGGAAAGCCTGAAGGAACTGCCTTCGATCGATGCGAGGCTTGGAAACTACATGGTCTCGGTCCACGCCTATCTCGGACAGCTGACGCAGGACGAACTTTCGGCGGGGGACACCGTAAGAGCCCACGAGATCATGCTGTTCGCGAGTAACCTCGAACATGCCGGCGACGTCATCAAGCTCAGCCTCGCAGACCGCATCCGAGCCAAGGTCAAGCAGAACATTTCCCTTGGTGCGAGCCAGCGCGAGGCGCTCGACGCCCTCTCGGAGGTGATCGCCGCTTCGCTGAGGTTGCTTCCCGCGGCGCTATTGTCGCGCGACGTTTCCGCCTCAGCCCGCCTTGCCGCCCAGAAGGATTGCTTTCGCGCGTTGGAGGACGATGTCGTCAGCCGGCATCTCGGCCTTGAACGCATCGAAGCGACAACTGACGCGAAAGGCAACGCGCTCTTCATCGACCTCGTTCGCGATCTGCACAGGATCAATTCCGACATCGCCGCCGCCGGCTACCCATTGGTTCAGGCAGCCGGACTGTTGAGCAGCAGCCGGATCAAAAGCGCCTCGCCGGCAGGTGCTGCCGGCTGATCGCAAGGCGGTGGTCACTCGTCGAGCGGTGACATTCTCACGAAATCTACGACCCGTCAGTAGGGCGAGACGCACACCTGCCGCGCACCGTAATAGGGCTGGAAGGTGTCATCGTAAGCCCTGTAGGATCGGTAACGGGCATAGCACCAGCGCGTATGCGCATTGCCGCTATAATAGGTCTGCCGGTAATAGTGCGGCGCATAGTAGCGTGGCGCATAGTAGCGCGGACGATAGTAGGTCGGGCCGTAGTAGCCTTGGTCATAATAGCCCTGGTCGTAGTAACCCGGGCCATAGTAGGGCTGCGCCAGCGCTCCACCGAGGATCGTGCCGACGGCCAGTCCGCCGAGCGCCCAGGCCCAATCGTCGCCGCCATGGTGGTGGTGCCCGTGATAGTAGCCCCCGTGGTAGCCGCCATCGTGGTAGCCGCCACCGTGATAGTAGCCGCCACCGTATCGCCGGTACTGTACCAGTTGCGCTTGCGTCGTCTCGACCTTCGGGACGTCCGCTGCTGTGGGAAATGCCATGGCCGGCGGAACGCTCGTCAGCGCCGACGCCATGGACAAGGCAATGATCGTTAGCCTGTTCATCGGCTCACCTCCATTTTCCCCTGTGTGATCCAATTATACATCGGAAATGGCGCCAAAGCACTGCGTTTGGCCGCCGCGTCTGGTGGTGGTGGTCAGTGGAAAGCCAAAGCCATTCAATTATTTCATTTTCCGCAATTAAATTATATATATTATTTCTATTCTTCGGTGCAATCAGCTGCGCTAATCTCTCTTCATCGGCAGCAACCGACGGGCCAGAATAGCCAATGAATTCCAGCCCCCGCCCGCCGGCGGCCACCACTGAGGAGAGAAGACATGTCCAGCAAGCTCGAAGTCCTGACCCCCGCCAACAGCCAGTTGATCTTCATCGACCAGCAACCGCAAATGGCTTTCGGCGTTCAGTCGATCGATCGGCAGGTTCTGAAGAACAACGTCGTCGGCCTGGCCAAGGCAGCCAAGGTCTTCAACATCCCGACGACGATCACGACTGTCGAAACCGGTTCCTTCTCCGGCCACACCTACCCTGAGCTTCTGAGCGTCTTCCCGGAAAACGACATCCTTGAGCGCACCTCGATGAATTCATGGGACGATCAGAACGTCCGCGACGCGCTGGCAAAGAATGCCGCGAACGGCCGAAAGAAAGTGATTGTTTCCGGGCTCTGGACGGAGGTCTGCAACACCACCTTCGCGCTGTCCTGCATGCATGACACCGACTATGAGATCTACATGGTTGCCGATGCATCCGGCGGCACGTCGGCCGATGCGCACAAATACGCCATGGACCGGATGGTTCAGGCCGGCGTCGTTCCGGTCACCTGGCAGCAGGTCCTCCTGGAATGGCAGCGTGACTGGGCGCACCGGGAAACCTACGACGCGGTCATTGCAATCGTGAAGGAGCATTCCGGCGCCTACGGCATGGGCATCGACTATGCCTATACCATGGTCCACAAGGCAGCCGAACGCGTCGCGCATGGCAAGACGATCGGCCCGAACCCGGCGAAGTGATCCCCAAGCGTGCCTGGGTGAACGCCGGCACATACCCGCAATCGTCGCAGAAGAAGACAAGGCCGGTCCTCAGGGGTCGGCCTTTCCGTTCAGTGCGCATTCACGCGTCCTCAAAACCCGGCGCCGATCCAGCTTTGGAGCCAGCCCTGTCGCCGGCATTATCGGGACTCCCATGTGCGACTTCAGCAAGAATAATTAAGGAATACGCCTGCTTTCCAAATTCTGTTGACAGTCCGATTTTTCGCGCGCATTTTAGAAAGCAATAGTTTTCCTAATTTGGCAGGACGCGTTTCGCCCCGCCACACCGGGGAAAGGAACCGGCCATGAACCAGCATACGCCACTTGCCATTATCGACAGCCCCTCGCCGACCGCGGAAGCGATGCCGACCATCCGGCTCCCGCAGGAACTGCCTGCGAACCCGCCTGCGGTGACGCCGGCAGCGAGCATGCGCGGAAAGCGGTTGTTGCGTGGGCTGCTCCTTGCCTCCGTGGCCGTTGCCGCCCTCGCCACCGCCGCCGATTACGGGTGGGGGTACTGGACGACTGGCCGCTTCCAGGTGTCGACCGACGACGCCTATGTGAAGGCCGACAGCACGACGATTGCGCCTAAGGTTTCCGGCCACATCGCCGACGTGCTCGTGGCCGACAATGAGCCGGTAAAGGCGGGACAGATCCTCGCCCGGATCGATGATCGCGATTTCAAGGTCAGCCTCGAACAGGCCAGGGCTCAGGTCGAGGCTGCCGAAGCGAACATTGCCAACAAGCAGTCGGCCCTGGTGGCTCAGCAGTCCGCCATCGACGCGGCAAGGGCGACCGTCGAAGCGGACAAGGCCGACCAGACCTTCGCCGAGCAGGACGACAAGCGATACTCCGAGCTTGCCCGCCAAGGCTTCGGCACCATCCAGAATGCCCAGCAGGCCGCTTCGCGCATCACAGCCGCCCGGGCCGCCGTAACGCGCGACACGGCGACGCTTGCCAGTGCGACCAAGCAGCTTGACGTGATCAAGGCTGAGGTTCAGCAGGCGAAGGCCGCACTCGACAGCGCCAAGGCCGCCGAGGACCAAGCCCGTCTGAACCTTTCCTATACCGCGCTAACCGCTCCCATCGACGGCGTGATCGGGAACCGCACCCTGCGGGTCGGACAATACGTGCAGGCAGGCACGCAGCTCATGGCGGTGGTGCCGACGGACGCGGCCTATATCGTCGCCAACTACAAGGAAACCCAACTCACCGACGTTTATCCGGGCCAGAAGGTGACGGTGGAAGTGGACACTTTTCCGGGAAAGGTCTTCGATGGTCACGTCGACAGCATCTCGCCGGCGAGTGGTCAGGAATTTGCACTGCTGCCGCCGGACAATGCGACCGGCAACTTCACGAAAGTGGTGCAGCGCATCCCGGTGAAGATCGTACTGGATCACGGGAGCCCACTATCGGTGACGCTGCGACCGGGCATGTCGGTTTACCCGACCATCGACACCAACCCCGCGGCGAGGGAAATCGCGTCAACGTCGGCAACGGTTCACTAAAGCGCCCGTGCGTTCAGCGCGAACGCGCTCAGGTTACTCTAACATTTTGAATCTCTTTTCGCTTTCAAGTGCTCGCACTTGAAAGCGGGATGCTCGAGGGGCGATTAGGCGCCCATCTCACCAGCCAGACAAGGCAGAAGGCAGGAGGCTGTTATGTCCACCATTGCTGAAACGGTTGCGCCCGGCGCGCTGCCAGCCGCTGCATCGGAAAAAGCGAGCACGAGGGCATGGATCGCGGTGCTCGCCGGCCTGATCGGCGCCTTCATGGCGATCCTGAACATCCAGATCACCAATGCCTCCTTGCTCGATATCGAGGGCGGCATCGGCACGGGCGTCGATAACGGCGCCTGGATATCGACGTCCTACCTGATCGGCGAGATCGTGGTGATCCCGCTTACCGACTACTTGAGCCGCGTCTTCTCGTTCCGGCGCTATATCCTGGCAAATGCCATCCTATTCCCGATCTTTTCCGCGGCTTGCGCCTTCGCCCATGACCTCGGCTCGATGATCGTTCTGCGCGGTCTGCAGGGCTTTGCCGGCGGCGTGCTCATCCCCATGGCTTTCACCATGATCCTGACCCGTTTGCCCAAGGCGCAGCAGCCGTTCGGGCTGGCGCTCTTCGCCCTGTCCGTCACCTTTGCGCCGGCGATCGGCCCGACGATCGGCGGCTACCTCACCGAGAACTACGGCTGGCAGTCGATCTTCTTCGTCAACACGCCCCCAAGCATCGTCATGGTGGTTGCGCTCTATTTCACGCTCGAGAAGAAGCCGATGCAATTGTCACTGCTCAAGGAGGGCGACTGGGCCGGCATCGTCACCATGGCGATCGGGCTCTCGGCGCTGCAGACCGTGCTCGAGGAGGGCAACAAGGACGACTGGTTCCAGTCGCCCTTCATCGTCAAGCTCGCCCTCACCGCGGCTGTGTTTCTGACCGCCTTCGTCATCATCGAGTTCAGGGTCGGCAAGCCGCTGGTCCAGCTTCGCCTGCTCCGGCAGCGCAATTTTGGTGTCGGCGTCCTCGTCAACGTGCTGGTCGGCGTCGCGCTGTTCGGCACCGTCTATATCCTGCCGCAGTATCTGGGTCAGGTGCAGCGCTACAATGCCGAACAGATCGGCTTCGTGCTCGCCTGGACCGGCTTGCCGCAGCTCCTCATCATTCCGCTCGTGCCGGCGCTGATGAAGCGGTTCGACGCGCGCTATGTCGGCTTCGTTGGCATCAGCATTTTTGCAGCCAGTTGTTTCATGAACACGACGCTCTCGCTCGACAGCGCCGGCGACCAGTTCTTCGTGCCCAACATCGTGCGTGCCATCGGCCAGGCCCTGGTGCTGACGCCGATCACGGTAATCACGACCGCCGGCATAGCGCCCGGCGAGGCCGCCGCCGCCTCCGGTCTGTCGAACATGCTGCGCAATCTCGGCGGTGCGGTTGGAACGGCCACGCTAGCGACCGTGTTGACCAAACGGGAGCAGTTCCATTCCAACATCATCGGCCAGTCCGTCACGCTGTCGCGCGATGAGGTCCGTGACCGGATCAGCGATCTGACCCATCACTTCATGACGCATGGCGTATCCGACGCCGCGGTTGCGCAACACAAGGCGATCGCCGTGATTGGCGCGACGGTTCGCCGGCAGGCGCTTATCCTGGGGTTCAGCGACACGTTCGCGGTGATCGGCACCGTGCTGGCGCTCGCCGCCATCACCCTGCTTTTCACCCGGAAGATCCGGCTCGGCGGCGCGGGTGCGGGTGGCGCCCATTGAGAGCTGCCCGCAGGATTGCGCAAGCCAGCGACCACGCCTCGGGCCGGGTGTGTTCCGCCGATGCGGGCCGGAACCGGCCTACGCCTTGCCGGAGAGCGCAAGCACGCGGTCCAACGCCGCCGCAAAGCCTTTGAGCGACACCGAGAACGCGACGTCCTTTTCCGTATCGCTCGCAAAGGCACCGATTTTCAGCGTCGTTCCACTGCGCAGCAAGGCGACCGTGCCCTCGGTAAAGGTCAACGATACGATGCAGCCGATGGGCAGGCAGGTCCGGAATGGCGTCGGCTTGCTGCCGGTCGCCTCATCGACGCCAAGCGTGACGCCCTTTTCCAGATAGAGGCCGAAAGGAAGCGCGAGGCTCCCCTCCAGACCGTCCTTTTCGGCCGGCCGAAGCTCGAGTGTCAGCACATGCTGGCCACTCTTGTGAAACTGCCGCTGTGACAGGATGCAGCGCCTCTTACCCGCGACCTCGGCGCAGGCCACGCTCCAGTCCTCGTAGGTTTCGGCAAGCTTCGAGGGCGCGGAGGCTCTGCCAGCCGCCGCGTCCTCGCCAAGGAGCGGCGTGGTGGCGACAAAAGTCGCCACCAGCATTGTCGAGAGCCAGACGAACCGGCGCATCAGAAGCGCACGTCAAGCTTGGCATCGACCGCATTCTGCGTCGTGCCGGAACCGAACTGGCCGGTGTAGGTGATGCCGAGGCTGGCATTGCCCGTCAGTGCGAAATCGATGCCGGCCTCGATAATCGCCGCATCTTCGGCGATCGGCGTACCGGCCACCGAGAAGGCACTGCCCGTGCCAAAGGCCATGGTTGAAAATGGCGTCGTGTCGCCGAAGGCGTGCTGCCAGCCGAGCATGCCGCGAACCTTCGCATCGGTCGCGCCAAGGCTGAGCGGCGCAGAAGCACGCAGACCAAGCGTCGTGAAGGTCGTGTCGGTCGTGTTGCTCCTGCTCGAAAGCGCCGCCGCGGCTCCGCGCTCGGTGAATCCGTCGGTGTGCAGGCTGACATAAGCGAGGTTCGCAAAGGGCTCGAGCGCGACGCTCGGCAGATCGATGCGGTAGCCGACTTCACCGAACGCCTGGAACGTTCCGGCATCGTAATCGGCCTTCAACTGATCGGTGAAACCGGGGAAGGCAACGGAGCGCGCCGTATTGATCGAATGCCAGGTGTAGGCAAGGCCCGATCGCAGCGCGACATCGCCCCAGCGGCCGCCACCATAGACACCGAGGTGGTAGTTGTCGCTGTCGCCGCTGGAGGCCCGGCTGTCGACATCGAAGTTCGTCCGGCTGTAGCCGGCCATGATGCCGATCAACGCGTTGTCCGAGACCGCGGCATCAAAGCCAGTGACGAAACCGCCCGTCGACTGGTCAAGCGCGCCAGCGTTGCCGTTGCCGTCGGTGTTGGTCCAGGAGCCGAACACCTGGCCCCAGCCGACCATCGCAGGCGGTGCAACGGACGCCGCGTTGATCGCCCCGACGGCGCCGGTCGTGATCTTGTCTTCCGGACCATAGGCCAGAACCGGGACATTCGCCGCTGCCACGTCGTCGAAGGCTGCGCGAATGCGGTCGTTCGCAGCGTTGCGCAACAGACTGCTGTCGTTGATCAGCGCCGTCTGCGCGGAAGCATGGACTTCGCCCGACAAAAGGTCGAAGGCGCGACGTGCTGCATCGCCGTCCAGCAGGATCAGGGCATTGTAGAGCCCGAGCGAAGGGCCGCTCTGGCCGAGCGTGTTGAGGGCGAGCGCCGTCCGTCGCTGGTTGCCCGTGGCAGCTTCGCCTTCAAAGACACCGGGCTCGGGTTCGCCGGGCTTGGGCTCGCCCGGTTTCGGCTCACCAGGCTTGGGTTCACCAGGCTTTGGTTCCCCCGGCTTTGGTTCCCCGGGCTTCGGTTCGCCTGGCTTGGGTTCCGTGCTCCCGTTCTTCACCTTGATCTTCAGGTCGACCTGCTTTTCCTTCTGGTCGAGCGACACTTCGAGGAAGGCGGATTTGGAGATCGCTTCGGCGAATTGCCCATCGATCGCCCGGTCCGCAGTCAGGATCGTATAGGTCTGCCCGGTCTTGTAGCTCGTGTTGGCGTCGAGTGCAGTGACCTGCACATTCGTACCGCTGCCGATCTTGGCGATACCGGTGTTTTCGTTGGTGCCGATGCTCTTGACGACGATCCGGTCGGAGCGGCCGTCACCGGCAATATCGGCCTCGTAGACCGAACCGGTCGCCATATCCAGCCGGCCCATGATGGTCAGCGTGCCGGTGGAATTGTTGCCGGGCGAGATGACCGCCTTCGAGTCGATATAGGTGTTGCCGACTGTGCCGGAACCGCCGAGGCGTCCAAAGGCGGTCGAGTTCGGATTGCGGACGCGGTTCATCTCGCCGAATACGTTCACCTCATTGGTATAGAAACGATCGCCCTCGACCCGTCCTGTCGTGCCATCGACGATGAGCGTGCCATCGCTCACTTCGAAGCGGGTCTCGCTGTAGTAGAAGGGAGCAGTGCGCGGGTCGTTGTCGACCGTGTCAAGATTGCTCTTCAGCACCAGCTTGCCGCCGGAGACGTTCACCTTGCCGTGGAATTTGCTGAGATCGCCGCCGACGATGGTTTCGCCGGAGAAATTGGTGATCGTGCCCTTGCCGCCGATTGTGTTGGCAAACTCGTAGCCGGCGTTCGTGTGGTTGAAATTGACGTAACCCCTTCGTGGGCCGAAATCGATCTTCGCCGCCGGATCGACCGTGCCCGCCGCCTGTGCCTGCCGAGCAACGGGTTCGGCGATATTGTTGAGGTCGACCTTGCCACCGATCGTCAGGCTGCCCATGCCTTCGTTGTTGGTGCCACCAATGCCGGACAGCACGATGCCGCCGCCCGCCGAAAGCTTGCCGCCGTTTGCGACGGAAAGGTTGACCCTGCCGCTATCGCCGATCGTCAGCTTGTCGGCGACCTTGAGCTCGCTGCCGGCGCCATCGATAACAGCCTGGATCGTGTCCGTGCTCTCATTCTCCTCGAGCACCGCGGTGTTGGTCGAGACGACGGCGCCCTTTTCGATCGTGAGGCTGTCGCCGATCGTGAGTTCGCCCGTATTGACCCAACGCGCATTCTCGCCGGTCACCAGAACCGTGCCGTTCTCGAAGTATGCCGTCCTGGAGTTGACGAGACCGCCGTTCTCGATCCTGACCGCGGCGGTGTTGAGCGTCAGCGCACCATCGGCGACACCCAGGTAATCGGTGGAAAGCATGGAGCCGGCACCGCGCACCACGAGCGTTCCGTCGCCCTCCTGCAGGGAACCGACATAGGTCTCCTTGGCAGAGACCTTGCCGCCGTTCTCGACGATCAGCGTACCCTTGCCACCGTAGATGCCGTTCTCGAAGCCGCCGACGAAGAGCGCGCGATAGCCGTTCGGATTGGCATCGACAATGTCCCAGGCCGAGCCGGGACCGGAGACAACGACCGTTCCGACGGAACCGCGGCTGTCGGCGATGTAGCCGTTGGTGCTTTCAACCTTGGCGCCGTCCTTGATCGTCAGGGTGGCGCCGCCCGTACCGCCGCGGATCACGAGATTGCCGTTGATCGTATGGTCGCTGGACCAGGTCTCATCGTTTGGCACAAGCAGTCCGGCCGCCTTTGCCGGCGACGGCACGAGCGGCATCGCCGCCAACATCATCGAGACAAGACCGGCGCGGCCAAGCGCTGTCGAACTCAGAAGGTTGATCCTCGAAACGTCCGCCTTCGCACAGGTATTCAATGTCTGCCCCTTTTTCATTTGCATAGGTAGCGCACAACTCCCAGGCGAGCGGGCTCGCCGGGAAAGCGCGGGTCATGGGCGGCTATAGCAAGGCCGCGAAGGAGGAGAATTCGGCTTTCTGCAAACGGCAAATTGCAACGCTGAAGGGCTGTGGCTTTCTGCAAACGGCTTGAATTCGCCGACGAACGGCAATCGACATCGGCGCCCGCTTGAACCATAAAAATGGCATGAAACCAGAGGATGAGACCAAATCAGTGGACAACGGCGCCTATATCGAAAGCGTGCGGCGCGCGACGCTCTGGCTCGGGTTTCTCTACTGGTTTGTTGAATTCATCATCAGCAGCATCCTGTGGGGCATACTCGGCATTGATCCGATCATGTCGGCGCCGGGAAAGCTGCTCCTGATGATCTGCGGCATGACCTTTTCCTATGGCATCGCTGCGGCGATGTTCGGCGTGCGGCATCACCACATCGCAATCAAGATCGTCGTCGGCTTCGCCACCTCGCTCGTGGCCGCCTTTGCCAATACCGGCGTCGACTTCATGCTCTACCTTGTCATCGTGCGTCCCGATCCGATCACGCCCGACTGGACCAGCATCGGATATACGCTCGTCTACAGCATGGCGACCTTCGTCGGCTGGTCGTTCTTCTTCGTCGCGCTGCTCTACAGCTTCGAGCTGCGCGAACGCGAGCGGCGCCTCGCGATCACGCGCGAGGAGGCGCTCGCGGCGCAAATGCGGGCGCTCCGCTACCAGGTCAATCCGCACTTCCTGTTCAACACGCTGAACTCCATCACCGGCCTGATCGAGGAAGGGCAGACCGTTGCCGCGACGCGCATGGTGATGTCGCTTTCAAACTTTCTGCGCACGACCCTGGAGCTCGATCCCCTGCACGACGTGCGGCTGGCGGATGAATTGGCCCTGCAGACCGGTTATCTCCACATCGAAGGCGAGCGTTATTCCGACCGGATGAAACTCAGGATGGACATTGCCAGCGGCCTGGAAGAGGCGCTGGTGCCGAGCCTGATCCTGCAGCCCCTGATCGAGAACGCGGTCAAACACGGCGTCGGCCGCTCGCCAGAACAGGTCGAGATCGTCATCAGTGCGGTCAAGGTCGGCCAGGCGCTCGAAATCACCGTCGAAAACGACATTGCCGCAGAGACCGACAACGGGCGGCGCCAGACCACCGGCACCGGGATCGGCCTCAAGAATGTCGCCGACCGGGTCCAGGCGCGTTTTCCGGGTGTCGGCGCCTGTGTATCCGGGTTCGTGACGCCCAGGCGTTTCAGAGCCGCAATTACAATGCCCCTGAGGCTTGCATGAACGAAATCCACACAGTCTCCCTTTCGATCCTCATCGTCGACGATGAGCCGCTCGCCAGACGCCGCCTGCTGCGCCTGCTCGGCGCGATGCCTGGCGTCGACGTGTTGGGAATGGCCGGCAATGTTCAGCAGGCCTGTGACCTCATCGCCGAGCTGCAGCCGGACGTGATCTTGCTTGATATCCAGATGCCTGGCGGCACCGGCTTCGACATCCTGGAGAAGCTGGGCAGCAATGCGCCCGCAGTCGTCTTCGTGACCGCCTTCGATCACTATGCGCTTCGCGCCTTCGAGGCGGCCGCCGTCGACTATGTCACCAAGCCGATCGAGGCGAACCGCCTGCGCACCGCAATCGAGCGGGCGCGCGTCGCGATTGCGGCACGAACGAGCACCGAACGTATGTTGGAACTCAACGAAACCGTGCAGGCGCTGCGCCAAGCCCTGCGCAAACACGAAACCCAGTCGTCCGATCTCTGGATCAAGTCCCGCGGAGAATTCGTTCGTATCGCGCTTGACCGGGTCGTGCGTTTCCAGGCGGAGCGCGACTATGTCCGCATTCATATCGAAGGCCGGTCGTATCTGCATCACGAAAGCCTCGCATCGCTCGAGCGCCGGCTCGACCCGGCCGAGTTTCTGAGGCTGCACCGCAGTTCGATCGTGCGCCGCGACTGCATCGTGGGGCTCAAGCAGGCCCCCTTTGCCGCCCTTATCGCCCTGCTCTCCGATGGCAGCGAAATCCGCGTCGGGCGAACCTATGCGCGCCACATCCGGCCGACCACCGCCGAGCGCCCACAAGCGGGCTGACGGCCGAGGCCAGGGCGCTGGACATACGAAATACCAACCGCTTGAAGCGCCGCGAGCGGAAGGATCGCGACGCGCTTAGCGCAAGACACCGCGCAGCCGTGGCACCGCAAAATCCACGAAGGCCCTGAGCTTCATCGGCACCAGGCCCTGCGGCAGATAGACCAGCTGGACCGGAAGCGGCGGATGTTCGAACACCTCCAGCAAGGGAACAAGCAACCCCTCAGCGACGGGACGCGCCACCTGATAGGAAAGCACCCGCGTCAGGCCGAGGCCGGCGATGGCGGCATCGACGGCCGATTCCGCCGTGTTGACGATCAACCGCGACCGGATCGGCGCCGCCAGTTCGCGCCCATCGTCGAGAAAGCGCCAGACATGGGCGGCGGTGACGTTTTCGAAGGTGATGCAGTCATGCTCGGCGAGTTCGTTCGGATGCCCGGGCGCGCCGAGCCGCGCGACATAGTCGGGGCTCGCATAGACCACGCGGCGGACTGTACCGAGCTTGGTCGCAACCAGGTTGCTGTCGGGAAGATTGCCGATCCGAAGCGCCACGTCGATGTGGTCGTCAACGAGATTGGCAAACCGATCACTCAGCGCCAGCCGCGTGTCGATCTGGGGATGAGCCTTCAGGAAGTCCACGACGACCGGAAGGACGTGCAGGCGGCCGAAGACGATCGGAGCAGAGATCGTCAGGTCGCCCTTGACCGCGCTGTATTCGCCGGCGGCCACTCTTTCCGCCTCTTCGACGCGCGCCAGGATCTCCTTGGCCGCTTCCACATAGGAGCGGCCGGTTTCCGTCAGAAGGACTTTGCGGTTCGTCCGGGTGATGAGCTGGGCGCCAAGATGCGCCTCGAGTTCCGAAACTTTCCGGCTGACGGTGGCAAGCGGCACCTTGAGCTGCCGCGAGGCGGCCGACAAGCTGCCGTTCTCGATGACGGCAAGCAGAACGCCCATGGCGTCGAGACGGTCCATTCTTTCCTTCCAAAAAATGAGAATCGGACTACCGAGTATCCATTCTACTGCCAAAAATTGGAAAGTCATAGATTGCTGTCGAAGGCGGTTCATCCCGAACCGCCGGAGGGCCGCGACGGTTCTCACGCTCTTCGAGGACATCTCCCATGAAACTCTACCGCCATCCGCTGTCCGGCCATTCTCACCGTGCGCAGCTCTTTCTGTCGCTGCTCGGCGTACCGCACGAACTGATCGACGTCGATCTCAAGGCCCGGGCGCACAAGGAGCCGGAGTTCCTGAAGCTCAACCCGTTCGGACAGGTTCCGGTCCTCGATGACGACGGCACCGTCGTTGCGGACTCCAACGCCATCCTCGTCTATCTCGCCAAGAAGCTCGGCCGCATCGACTGGCTCCCGGAAGATCCAGCTTTGGCCGCCAAGGTGCAGAAGTGGCTTTCGGTTGCCGCAGGCGATATCGCCTTCGGTCCGGCGGCAGCCCGGCTCGTCACCGTGTTCGGCGCCAATCTGCGGGCGGAAGAGGCGATTGCCCGGGCGCATCGCGTGCTGGCACAGATTGATGCTGAACTGACCGGCCGCGACTTTCTGCTCGGCGCCCGGCCGACCATCGCCGACGTCTCGCTCTATAGCTACGTTTCCGCCGCGCCCGAGGGCAATGTCGACCTCTCCGACTACGCCCAGGTCCGGGCCTGGCTTGCCCGCATCGAGCGTCTGCCCGGCTTCGTCGGCTTCCAGAAGACGGCTGTCGGCCTCGCCGCCTGACGAACCGGGCCGGGGCAGCCACCTTGCCCCGGGCCTCACCCCAACGAGGTTTCAGATCATGCCGGACAATGCACAACAGAAGCGGCCGGACTCTCCCTGGCACGAAGGCGAACTTGCCATCCAGCGCAGCCTTGGCGTCGTTGAGCGCATGGACGCAACGGGGCGGAACTTCGTGCGCAGCTTCATGCCCGCGCAGCACCAGCAGTTCTTCTCCATGCTGCCATTCGCCGTCTTCGGCGCGGTCGACGCAAAAGGTGACGTCTGGGCGACGATGCGCGCCGCAGCCCCCGGCTTCATGCAGGCTCCCGACGCCTGGAACCTCGATGTGCGGTTGCCGCGCGAACCCGATGATCCTGCCGACGCCGGCATGGATGACGCCCATTCGATCGGCATGCTCGGCATCCAGCTCGAAACCCGGCGCCGCAACCGGCTGAACGGCGCGATCCTGCGTGAGGGCGACGACGGGTTCACCATTCGTGTGCGCCAGAGTTTCGGCAACTGCCCGCAATATATCCAGCTCCGGCAGTTCTCCTTTTCCCGTGCCCCGCACGAACCGGCATCGAAGCGGCCGGTCAGCTACACGGCACTCGACGAGCGCGCCCGGGCGATCATCGCCAATGCCGATACCTTTTTCGTCGCCTCTTATGTCGACCGCGATACCGGCGAGCGGCAGGTCGATGTCTCCCATCGCGGCGGAAAGGCCGGTTTCGTTGAGATCGGCAACGATGACGTTCTGACGATCCCCGACTTCTCCGGCAATCTGTTCTTCAACACGCTCGGCAACTTCATGGTCAATCCGCGCGCCGGTCTGCTGTTCGTCGACTTTGCGACCGGCGACATGCTGCAGCTGAGCGGCAGCGCCGAGGTCATCCTGTCCTCGCCCGAGGTCGCCGCCTTCCAGGGTGCCGAACGCCTGTGGCGGTTCCGGCCCGAACAGGTCGTCTATCGCCAGGATGGCCTGCCGCTTCGCTGGGCTTTCGAGGATGGTGGTTGGTCGCCCAGCCTGTTGACGACAGGCGACTGGGAACAAGCGAAGGCACGCCTGCAGGCCGCAGCCCTGGCCGAAAAGTGGCGGCCGTTCCGCGTGGCGCGCGTCGAAGAGGAAAGCACGACGATCCGCTCGCTCTACCTCGCACCGGACGATGGCGTCGGCCTCATGGCCCACCAGGCCGGCCAGCACCTGCCGATCCGGGTGCGGACAGGCGCGAACGACAAGGCTCTAGTGCGAAGCTACACGCTCTCCTCCGCCCCGACCGATGCGCTCTATCGCATCAGCGTCAAGAAGGACGGCACCGTTTCACAGCAGCTGCATGGGCTGAAACCCGGCGACCGGATCGAAGCGCGTGCGCCAGCCGGCAGTTTCACGATCGATGGCACGGAGCGGCGGCCGGCGGTGCTGATAGGCGCCGGCGTCGGCATCACGCCGATGGTGGCTATGCTCCAGCACATCGTCCACGAGGGTCGCCGCAAGCGCCGCACACGTCCGACCTGGCTTTTCCAGGCCGCCCGCTCCTTGGAGGAACGTGCCTTCGACCGGGAAATCGCCGCTCTCGTCGAGGAAGGCCAAGGCAACATTCGCCTCGTGCGCGCCCTCAGCCAACCGGCGGGTGCGACTGAAGGCCAGGACTATGACGTTAGTGGCCGGATCGATCTCACTCATTTGAAAGCCACCCTGCCCTTCGACGACTACGACTTCTATCTTTGCGGCCCGGCGGCCTTCACGCAGTCCCTCTATGATGGTCTGCGCGCGCTCAATGTGGCCGACGCCCGCATCCATGCGGAAGCCTTTGGGCTGTCGTCGCTGACACGGCGGCCGGATGGCGGTGCTGCGCCGACCATCGCACCGCCGGCAAGCGTTCCCGTCCACGTCGTCTTTGCGAAATCCGCCAAGGAGGCCCGCTGGCAACCGGGCGACGGCAACCTGCTCGATCTCGCCGAAGCGCGCGGGCTGACGCCCGAATTCGGCTGCCGCAACGGCAGTTGCGGATCCTGCAGGACGCCGGTGCTTGAAGGGAAAGTGACATATCCGTCCGAGCCCTCCTTCCCGGTGGCAGAGGACGAAGCGCTGATCTGCTGCGCCGTTCCGGCGGAAGACGAGGAACGCAAGCTGCATCTTTCGCTCTAAGCCATGCATCGGCTATTGATGAGTCTCATCAGCAGCCAAGCGGGATGCAGCATGAACGATCAACAGATCCGCGATATCGTCCTCTGGCTTTCCGAGCAGGGCCTCAAAGGGCTGGATGAGTCGGAGCTGTTCGCCGGCTTCTGCGAACAGTGCCGCGCAGCCGGCGTCGATCTTTCCCGCGCGCTCGGGCTGATCGATACGCTACATCCGGAGTTCGAGGGCCGCGCCTTCCAATGGAACGATGAAAGCGACGTGACGCCGGAGGTCATCCAGTACGGCTCGACCAGCAGCGGCGACGCTCTCACGAACTGGCAGAATTCCATCTTCTACCACATGCTCAACGATCATGAGTCCGAACGGCGTATCCGCCTCGTGGCCGAAAAAACCGTCAGCTTCACGATGCTGAGAGACCTCAAGGAGCAGGGGCATACCGACTGCGTCAGCATGATCCACCATTTCACCGACCAGGGCCGTGTCGGCGGAATGGACTGCTTCTATTCCTATTGGACGACCCGCAAGCCATCCGGTTTCACAGAGGAAGAGCTCGCCGCGCTCCGGGTGCTGCTGCCGACCCTGGCGCTCGCGGTAAAGGCCGGCTCCTGCATGCGCATCATCAGCACGCTTGCCGACGTCTATCTCGGTGCCGACGCCGGCAAACGCGTGGTCGAGGGAAGCATCGCCCGAGGCTCGGCCGTGCGCATCGAAACGGTCATGTGGTTTTCGGACCTCAGGAGCTACACCCGCATCTCGGACACCTCCTCGCCCGACCAGATCATCCCACTGCTCAACGATTATTCGGGGACGGTGATCACGGCCATTCACGACCATGGCGGCTGCGTGCTGAAGCTCATCGGTGATGGTGTGCTTGCGATCTTCAATGCCGACGATCCGGCAACCGCCTGCGCCAACGCAATCGCCGCCGAGCGGCAGCTCCGCCGCATGCTCGCCGAGCTCAACACGAGCCGGCAGGCGGAGGGCAAGCCGACGACCGACGTCTATCTCGGCCTCCATATCGGCGAGGTGTTCTACGGCAATATCGGCAGCCAGACCCGGCTCGATTTCACCGTCGTCGGTCCGGCCGTCAACGAAGTGAGCCGCATTTCATCCATGTGCCGTTCGGTCGAGCGGCACATGATCATGTCTTCTGATTTCGTTGAGGCCTGCCCGCCGGAACATCGGGTCCATGCGGTGTCGCTGGGGCGTTTCGCGCTGCGCGGCATCGCCCGGGCAAAGGAGCTGTTCACCTGGGATCCGGAACTGCCGGCGAACTGAAAAAGCGCGCCGTTACTGGCTCATCACGCCCTGAGAGACGCGCGATAGGTGGCGGAACTGCAGCTCGGCTTGAACCTCACCCTGGAAGTCCATCACCTGCCGGCGCGCTTCGTCTTCCGAGCAGCCGCAGGCAAGAAGTTCGTCGGCAAGGGCGCGGCACCGGCGGCGCCAGAATTGCAAAGCTTCGGCGCCATGCAGATCTTCAAGTTCGACGGCAGCGGTGCGGATGGCGGTCAATCTCCTTGCCACCGGAAACGGAACGATCGTGCTCGCATCGGATTCCGTGGCTTTCACTGATTGCTTGCCTGCCATCTTCTCATTTGCCCCCTGGAGCTTCCTGCGTTAACGCGAACGCATGAAGACGCCCTACGCTTGTCGATATCGAGCACCTCACGCGCCGGCGATGTCCCCAACCGCAGGCGAAGCACTCTGGTGATTCCTGTTCTACGAAACTTATGGTTAACGTTTCCTTCCCGCCGCCGCCGCCAGATGCGGATTGACCGTTTGCGAGACCGAAGATGTCGGCCTCGTCAAACCCGCGACACTGTCTTCCGCTTTTCTGGGTTGGTTTCCGACATTAAACATGACATTGGAATTCATATTTCTGTCGACCACCCTCGGTCGCTGCCCCCAGTGAGTGCACCTGCATGTTGAAGCGTTTCTTCGCGTTTTATCGCCCCTATCGCGGCTTGTTCATGCTCGACTTTTCCTGTGCCGTGCTTTCCGGCCTGCTCGAGCTCGGCTTCCCGATCGCAGTGAAGCTGTTCGTCGACCAGCTTTTGCCAAGCCAGGAATGGACCCTGATCCTGTTGTCCTCGGCCGGACTGCTGCTCGTCTATCTGCTCAACACCGGCCTGATGGCGACGGTCACCTATTGGGGCCACATGCTCGGCATCAACATCGAGACGGACATGCGACGGATGGCCTTCGACCATTTGCAGAAGCTCTCCTTCTCGTTCTTTGACAACCAGAAGACCGGACATCTGGTCGGGCGCCTGACGAAGGACCTCGAGGAGATCGGCGAAGTCGCCCACCACGGGCCTGAAGACCTGTTCATTGCGATCATGACCTTCATCGGCGCACTCTTGCTGATGCTGATGGTGCATTGGCAGCTCGCACTGATCACGGCTGCCGTCGTGCCGATGACGGCCTGGGTTACCAGCCGCTACGGCGGGCGGATGACCCGGAACTTCCGCAGCCTTTACGGCCGGGTGGGCGATTTCAACGCCCGCATCGAGGAGAATGTCGGAGGGATACGGGTGGTGCAGGCCTTCGCCAACGAAGAGCATGAGCGCAGCCTCTTCGAGACCGACAACCAGAACTATCGCCGCACCAAGCTCGAAGCCTATCGCATCATGGCCGCCAGCACGTCGCTCAGCTACATGAGCATGCGGCTGACGCAGCTGATCGTCATGATCACCGGCTGCTACTTCGTGCTGACCGGCGAGCTGACGAATGGCGGCTTCGTCAGCTTCCTGCTTCTGGTCGGCGTGTTCTTCCGCCCCGTCGAGAAGATCAACTCAGTCATCGAAACCTATCCGAAGGGTATTGCCGGCTTCAAACGCTTCCTCGAACTCATGGAGACCGAACCGGATATCGAGGACCGGCCGGGTGCTGCCGACGTCGCCGGCCTCAAGGGTGACATCACCTATAGCGGCGTCTCGTTCGGCTACAGCGCCGAGAAGCCGATCATCCAGAACATCGACCTGATGATCCATGCCGGCGAGACGATCGCGTTCGTCGGTCCCTCGGGCGCCGGCAAGACGACGATCTGCTCGCTGCTACCACGCTTCTACGAGGTCAGCGAAGGCTCGATCACCATCGACGGCACGGATATCCGCGACATCACGCTTTCCTCGCTGCGCGGCCAGATCGGTATCGTCCAGCAGGACGTCTTCCTCTTCGCCGGCACCATTCGCGACAACATCGCCTATGGCCGGCTCGGCGCCAGTGAAGCCGATATCCTGGATGCCGCTCGGCGGGCCAAGCTCGACGGCACGATCCAGGCTTTGCCGGACGGCATGGACACGGTGATCGGCGAGCGTGGCGTCAAGCTTTCCGGCGGGCAGAAGCAGAGGCTGGCGATCGCCCGCATGTTTCTGAAGAACCCGGCAATCCTCATCCTCGACGAGGCGACCTCGGCGCTCGACACCGAAACGGAAAGGGCGATCCAGCAGTCGCTGGCCGAGCTTTCCAAGGGCAGGACGACACTGATCATCGCGCACCGGCTGGCAACGATCCGCGATGCCGATCGTATCGTTGTGGTCGACGGCAGCGGCATTCGCGAACAGGGCCCCCACGAGACACTGCTCGCTGCCAAAGGCGCCTATAGCCGCCTCTATCACGCCCAGGCAGCTGCCGTCTGACGATGGCCGCGGCAGCGTAGGCATTGCATGCGGATGGAGGGGGCGATACGAACGGAACATAAATGTCCCTCCCCTCCGTCCGCCAGATCCTAAGCGCCATGAACACTCCCGATCTTTCCGTCCTTGAACGCGCCATAGCAGCCTTGCCGCAGCACTATCCCGGACCGGGCGGCGTTGCCGGTGTGGTGAGAGATGGCGAGGTCCTCTTTCGCCACACCTGGGGCTATGCCGACCTGACAGCCCGCAAACCGATGACGATGGCGACGCGGATTCCGATCTGCTCGATCACCAAGCAGCTGACCTGCGCGGTGCTGCTCGATGCGGTTGGTCGTCCGGAGAAGCTCGACCCTGCGCTCGACGCCTACCTCCCCTTGCTCGAAGGCAAGCGCCCGACCGCTGCCCATCTCTGTCACAACCAGTCCGGACTTCGCGACTACTGGGCATTGACGGTGCTTGAGGGCGCCAGCCACGATGGTGTCTTCCGCCGTGAGGATGCACGCCCGCTGCTGTCCAAGGCACGCTCGACGCACTTCGAGCCCGGCACCCGCTATTCCTACTCCAATGGCAATTTCCGCATTCTCGCCGACCTGATCGAAGAGCACACCGGCCGCTCGATGGCGGAACTCTATCAGCGCTCCGTCTTTGGTCCCGCGGCCATGCAGACCGCCGCCCTGACCCCGGATACCAGCCTGCCGCCGGATGGTATCGTCGGCTACGAGGGCAACGAGGCGATCGGCTATTTCGAGGCGCTCAATCGCATCTACTGGGCGGGCGACGCCGGTGTTTCCGCCTCGCTCGACGACATGCTCGCCTGGGAGTGCTTCATCGACAGGACGCGTAACGATGCGGACGGGCTCTATCGCCGCCTTTCTGCACCGCAGACCTATGCGGATGGCCGCCCGGCACCATACGGCTTCGGCCTTGCACAGGAAATGATCGGCGATGTCGCGATCAGCGGCCACGGTGGCGCGCTCCGCGGTTTCCGCTGCCGCAGGCTCTACGCGCCCGCCGAGCGTCTCTCGGTCGTGGTGATGTTCAATCACGAAGGCGATGCCCATGCGGCTGCAACGACGCTGATGAAGATCGCTCTCGGCCACGAGGATACCGAGACCACGTCCGGGAGCTGGGACGCGCGGAGCACCGGAAGCTACTTGGATCCGGAAACGGGCCTCGCCCTTGTCGCCAGGCCGACGGCATCGTCCCGCATCGAACTGCGGTTCGCGACCTCGCCCGAAACGCTTTCCGTCAGTGCCGACGGCAGCGCCCGCTCGGCGGCGGTGACCCTGACATCGCAAGGCGCCGCGCTTCGGATGGAACGGCCCCGCGAAAATTTGACGGTGAATGCCGAACGCATTTTCGGTACGGCGATCACCGATATCGCCGGCCGCTATCATTCGGCTGAACTCGACGCCCATCTCGACATCGTCTCCACCAATGGTGTCTTCTACGGCGGCTTCGACGGCGCGCTCGGCACCGGAGCAATGCATGCCATGCGACCGCTGGCCGAAGACGTCTGGCTCCTTCGCTGCAAGCGCTCGATGGATGCACCGGCACCGGGAGACTGGACCGTGCTTGTGCGACGCGACGCGCAAGGCAAGGTGGCAGGCCTCACCGTCGGCTGCTGGCTCGCCCGGCGGATCGACTACACGAAGATCGGCTGAGGCCGTGATCGAGGCGCCGGATATGTTAAGCAGAGGCGCGGCAACGGACCGCGACATGACCAGGAACCGGAAGACCACGGTGTGAAACAGAAGCGACCAACAGCTGCGCGAGACAACGGCCGCCGCCCCGCAGCCGATGCAGGCAAGCGCGTGACCGTTGCCCGCGCACTTTCCAAGCTCGGCTACTGTTCGCGCACGCAGGCCGAAAAGCTCGTGCTGGAAGGACGCCTGAGCGTCGGCGGGCGCAAGATCACGGACCTTTCACACTGGGTTGACATCGACAAGGATCGCATCACGGTCGATGGCAGGCCGGTGTTTGCCGAAGAAAAGATCTATCTGATGCTGAACAAGCCGCGCGGACTGGTCACCACTCGGCACGACCCCGAGGGCCGGCCGACGGTGTTCGATTGCCTGACAGAAACCGACTCGTCGTTCCTGTCTCCGGTCGGCCGCCTCGACAAGGCGAGCGAGGGCCTTCTGCTCTTCACCAACGACACGGTGCTTGCCCAACGCCTGCTCGACCCTGAAACCCATCTCGGCAAGGTCTACCACGTGCAGATCGCCGGGCAGATCGGTGACGGGCATCTCAGGCAGATGGTTGCCGGCATCGAGGAAGGCGGCGAGGTGCTGCGCGCCGCACGTGCCGTCCATCTCAGAGGCGGCGACAAGAACACATGGATCGAAGTGGAGCTCGAAGAGGGACGCAACCGCCAGATCCGCCGCATGCTCGATAAGCTCGGCTTCGAGGTGTTGCGTCTGTTGCGGGTTTCGATCGGTACGGTCGCGCTTGGCGACTTACCCAAGGGCGCCACCCGTGCCCTCACGGCGGAAGAAATCACCTATCTGAGACAACGCACGGGTCTTTGAAGGGACATTCGGACATCCCCAATCGGAACATTAAAGAGCGTCGCGACACAAGCTGGCCTTAAACTTGCCAGCGGACTTCGGGGGAAGGGGGCGACTAAGTCATCCGCGGCGCGCGACCAGGTGTGATTGTGCAAGGATGCTGTAGGCGTGATCGAAGCATCGAACCGACCGTCAATGCGCGGACAAAGACGAGTGCTCACGCGGTGCCAGCTTCCCGAAGAGAGCAGGCCAGGCGTAGATTTCGTCACCAAATGGTGCTATTTTCAACACCGGAATCAGGAACCAAACGATGCGCTCGACTATCAATCTTGACGACACCCTCATGGAAAGGGCCAGGTCCCTCACCGGAACGAAAGAAACTTCCGCTCTGGTTCGCCAAGCGTTGGAGACGCTTGTTCGTGTGGAATCGGGAAAACGCCTCATCGCGCTCGGGGGAACTATGCCGGATGCGGAGGCAGCCCCACGCCGCCGGAGCGCAGCTGCCAAGTGATACTTGCTGACACTTCCATCTGGATTGATCATTTCCGACATGCCGATGCAGAGCTGCGTAGGATTATTGAGGACGATCGTCTTCTCTGCCATCCGGCCGTGATTGGAGAACTCTCGCTGGGCAGCCTTCGGGATCGTAGTAGCGTGATAGCCTTCCTGGCGGCTCAACGGGAAGCGTTCGTCGCAACGCATGACGAAGTCATGACGATGATTGATCGCCACGCCATTTTTAGCATGGGCATTGGCTACACAGATGCCCACCTGGTGGCCTCGGTACTCCTCGATCAGCGGGCGGCCTTGTGGACCAGAGACAAGCGTTTGCGGGCAGCGGCCGAAAAGGCGGGGGCTTCACTACACCCCCCTGCCAATCAGCGAAACTAAATGCTGAATCCAGACGACCGTTACTCGTGCTGGTCTGAGTGGCGGACGCGACTTCATTGACTGCTATGAAGCTTTAATGCGGGCATTCTTCGACGGAAGCCCCGGCGGGAGCCTGCTCATCGAACCTAGGGCAATCGTGAGAGCCCTGCTCAGTGCGAACCTGATATAGCCATGCGGCTATGTGAAGCATCGGTGTTTCCTCGAGTTCCACGTTGTTGAAGGGTGTCGCCGTTCAGGCCGCCTCGTCGCGGCCAATCGCCTGGATCTTGTCCCAGACGCGTTCGGGCCGGGGAATCTCAAGGTCGAAGATGGTCTCAAACGTATCCGCGAGATGGTCCGCGCTTGTAATGCGGTGTTCGCTAACGCTGATGGGCGTGACCGTGCGCAAGCGGTCGTTCTGCAGTGCGACATAGCCGTTCGCGGTATGACGCAGGACCGCCAGCGCGTTGGTGAACGGCGATCCGGGATCCCGCATCAGCCAGCCATGCGTGTCAGCCATGGCGGCCTCATCGCTGTGGTCGGCCCGGAAATCGAAGCTGCGCGCAATGCCATGCGCATGATTGTTGAAGCGCAGCCAGTCGTCCTGCGTCGGTACGATCGAAAAATCGAAACCGCGCTGGCTGATCGGTCCAACGGCAAGCGGCACGGGTTCGATAATGGCATCGGCCACGCCGACCTCGGCGAGATAGGAGCGATGGTCGAGATCGACACGCAGGGTCAGGTGATTGCCAATGGCAACGTCGCCCAGTTTTTCGCGATCGACGCCGCCGCAAAGACGGGTTACCCGGAAACCGAGCGCATCGAGAGCTGCGCCGAAGAGACCGTTCATCTCGTAGCACCAGCCGCCGCGCCTGCCCCCCACCATCTTGGCGAAGGCGGAAGCCGGGGTAATTGAGGACGGCCATCCCATGAAGGCATCCAGCGCCTCCCACGTGAAGGTCATGAGGTGCGCGCGGTGAAGCCTCGACAGGCTGGGAAGATCGAGAGAAGCTGGCCGGTCGACACCGGTCTTTGCGAGATAGGCGTCCAGCTGGCCGGCTGTCAGGGTCATTCCGTTTTCGTTTGAAGGCGTGAGTGTCATCCTTCGGTCTCCTTTCGATGGACCGTTGCTGAGGTTCTCGGTGCCGGAGTTGAGGGCAGTTCGTCGCCGGGTCAGGCGATCTTGCGTTCGTCGTCGGGCAGGAAAGTCAGGCCGAAATCCTTTGCGACGGAGGCGATCTGCTCGGGCGTTTCGGGCTTGCAGAGCTCGATGATCGGAAAGAAGTTCTCGAACCCGCCCGGCGTCACGACGACCATCAGATGGCCTTCGGTATCTCCGATGTTGCGGAAGCGATGCGGCACGCCGCGCGGCAGCGCGATGCAGCCCCCTGCGGTCAATTCGACGTAGTCGCCGGCACACCAGAAGCCGAAGCAACCGGACAGGACGCGAAAGAACTCGTCCTCGCGCTCATGCACATGAAGCGGCGGACCTTCTCCGGGTGGCACGATGGCCTCGAGCATGCCCAGCGCGCCGCCCGTGTTGGCGGCCATCATGCGTATGACGTGTTTTCCGAACGCCGCTGCGAGCGTTCCATGGCCTGGCAGTGATACCGCCGCATAGGTGAATGTCTTCATCTCGGGTCTCCTTCTGCTTTGAGGACACCCATCGATTACTTTGTGCTCCGTCTCATGATAAGAGCGATAAATTAACATCATTGAACGGATAATCGCCCTCATGAAAACACTGGATCCGCTTGACGGGATTGCCGCATTTCTAACGGTTTCCGCGCATCTCAGCTTCACCAAGGCGGCGGACGAACTGGGCATGTCGCGTGCGACGGTGGGAACCCAGGTCAGGCAGCTCGAGGATCGCCTCGGCATCCGCCTCTTTCAGAGGTCGACGCGCAAGATCGCCCTTACCGAAGCGGGCGCGGCGTATCGGGAAGCTCTTTCGGGTATCCTGCCGCAGATAAAGGAGGCGGAACGGGCGGCCACCTCGTTCCAGAAGGAAGCCGTCGGGCGCTTGCGGGTGTCCGCTCCGCCCGATCTCGGGCATCTGGTGATCGTGCCGGCCGTTTCGGAGTTCCTCAAGCTCAACCCGGCTGTGTCTCTCGAACTGGACCTGTCGCATCGGGCGGTAAACCTGGTCGAGGATGGCTTCGACCTGGCCATTCGGGGTCGCCTCGAAGTCGACATCAATCTCATCACCCGGCAACTGGCGACATCGTCACTCGTGATTTCCGCGTCACCCGCCTACATAGCCGAATACGGTGCGCCGGAAACGCCACACGACCTCGCGCACCACTCGTGCCTCCACTTCGCCGAATTAAGATGGGGGCGGGTCTGGCCGTTCAGAAAGAACGATGAGGAGTTCCGGATTCCAATCGTGCCCCGGCTGGAACTCAATCACAGCCTTGGCCTGCGTGACGCCGCCTTGCTGGGGGTCGGTATCGTCCTCCTGCCCGACTTTATCGTTGGCGAAGATCTCAGGCAGGGTCGGTTGGTACGTCTTCTCTCCGATTGGCACGTCAGCACGATACAGCTGCAAGCGGTCTATCCGGCCAATCGCCACATCGCGGTAAAGGTCCGACGCTTCGTCTCGTTCCTCGCAGGCAAACTGCGACCGTAGACGAGGCGAAACCCGCACTCCGGATGAAGGTGAGAATGAGCAGGCAGCGCCAGGAAGCTCCGATGAACGTCCGCTGGCCGCTTGCACCAGGCGGATGCTGGCGCGGATCGACCCGCTCCTCACAACAAATGCGACGTCCGAAACGACGACCTCACTCCGCCGGAACGTGCACGCGACAAGCGCGTGGTTGGCCGGCAGCCGATCGCGACCTCAATTCTCCCGCATGGCCCTGCGAAACGTTCGTGCCAGCGGCTCGCCGATATAGGCGAGCATCGTTCGACTGCCGGTGCGGATCATCACTTCGCTGGTCATCCCGGGAAGCAGCTTGCGGCCGGCAAGTTTGCCGAGCTCTTGCTCATCGACCACGATGATAGCCGTGAAATAGCCGGCGCCGGTTCTGTCATCGGTCAGGCGATCGGCCGATACGAGCTCAACGCGACCATCGAGCGGCGGCATATCATACCGTGCAAAGGCCGATATCCGGACATGTGCGGTCTGCCCGACGGCGATGGTGTCAACGTCTTCCGGACGGACCATCGCCTCTACCACCAGCTTCTGGCCGACGGGCACGATCGACATCAGCGGCTCGCCGGGGCGCACGACACCACCGGCTGTGTGGACCTGCAATCCCATGACAACCCCGTCGACGGGCGCCCTGATGTCGGCGCGCGCAAGCACGTCCTCGGCCGCGCGCAACTGCTGCTGGAGATCGAAAAGTTCGGCTTCGACCTTGCTGAGCTCGGCCACCGCCTCGTTCAGACGGGTCGTGGACAGGTTCATGATCTGCTGCTCGATCTCCGCCATCGATTCCCGAATGCGGGCGATTGCGGCGATGTTCGTCGCGCGCTCCCCTTTGAGTTCCCCCTGGCGCCGGCGCAGCTGAAGGTGCCGCTCGCGCGTGGCGAGGCCCTTCTTTGACAGTTTTTCCAGATCAGCCGCTTCTGCTTCGATGGACACCATCACTTGATCCTGGGCAGCGACCATGTCTTCGAGACCTTTGATCTCATTTTCGCTTTGCAGGATGCGCTGATGCAGAATGCCGGTTTCGTTGCTGAGCGCCAGGCGCCGCGCCCGGAAAACTTCGTTCTGTACGGCGACCGCTTCGGCGGCCGAGGACGACGACAACGTCAGAAGCTCTTGTTCGAAGGCAATCTCGTCTTTTCCGTCCCGCTCGGCCCGTAGGCGGGCGGCCGACGCCTTGCGAGATATGACACGGTTCCTGAGGAGCTCCAGATGCGCGGCTGCCTGCGTGTCATCCAGCTTGATCAGAACCTGGCCGCTTTTGACGTGTTCGCCATCGGCAACCTTGAGCTGCGAAACGATGCCGCCTTCGAGATGCTGGATCACCTTGCGCTCGCCCTCGACCTTGACGACGCCCTGGGCGACTGCCGCGCTGTCGAGCGGCGCCAGAGCGGCCCAGCCACCGAAGATGCCAAAAAAAGCGAGGATCACCACAAGCCCGGTTGTCACAGCAGGTCTTAATCGCGGCAGAAGCCGGGCGTCGTCGGTGGCTATGTATGCAGTGGGATCGCCACCAAGAGGGGTTAGCAGCTTGGCAATCATGCGCTCACGACTCCCAATCGAGGGGCAGTGGCCGCGGCTCGCGCTCGCTCTTCCATCGCACGGAACACATCGTTACGCGGGCCGAAGAGATCGATCTGACCGCGCTGAAGCACGAGAACCTTGTCGACGCTCTCCATCATATTTGAGCGATGGGTGATCAGAACTATCGTTCTTCCGGCGGCCTTGAGCCTTTGAAGCGCACTGTTCAGCGCCTGCTCACCGTCTCCGTCAAGGTTGGAGTTGGGTTCGTCCAGGAGCAAGAACGCAGGATCCCGGTAGAGCGCGCGGGCAAGCGCGATCCGCTGACGCTGGCCGCCCGAGAGCACCGCGCCCGCCTCGCCAATCTCAGTGTGGTAGCCTTTCGGGAGCCCTTTGATGAGTTCGTGTACCCCGGCCTCGCACGCAGCGCGTACGACATCGCTGAAGGACTGCTCGTTGAGCTCCTGAAATCGAGCGATGTTCTCGGCGACGGTCCCGGAGAAGAGTTCGATGTCCTGTGGCAGGTAGCCGACATGTTGGCCGCGATCGGCCGCTGCCCATTGCGCGACATCCATGCCCCCAAGGAGCACCCGGCCATGGCCGGCCGTGGAAGCGCCCACGATGAGCCTTGCCAGACTCGTCTTGCCCGCAGCGGACGGACCAATGACGGCGAGCACTTCGCCGGGCTCGAGCTGGAAGCTCACGCCCTTCAGGATCGGTTCGCCGCCGCCTTCGCGTGCAACGATGACATTCTCGACGACAAGCCGCCCCTCGGGACGCGGCAATGGCAGAATGGGAACCTCGTCGCGCCGAGCGCCGGCCACGACCGATAGTCGGTGATAGGCAGATCGCGCGCTTAAGATTGCCTTCCACGTACCGATCGCCTGCTCGACGGGTGCAAGCGCCCGCCCCATCAGAATGGAGGCAGCCACCATTGCGCCGGGAGACGCTTCAGCGTGCACGACGAGATAGGCTCCGAGCCCGAGAACGCCGATCTGCAAGCCGAGCCGCAGAAAGCGCGCCGCCGCGGCAAGGGCGGCCGAACGAAGGCTTGCGGTAGCCTGCCCCTCCGCCGCAGCCTTCTGCACCGCCTTCCAGCTGGACATCATCGCCTGCAGCATCCCCATCGCCTGTATGGCCTCGGCGTTTCGGATCGCTGCCTCCGCTTGCGCATAGGCTTTGCTTTGAGCGCCGCTCGCCTGGGCAACCGGCTGCCGCGTGACAAGCTCCGTAAGCACCGCCAGAAGGAAAAGCGCAATACCGCCTCCCAATGCCAGCCAGCCGAGCCACGGGTGCAGGAGGAAAATCGCCGCGAAGAAGATCGGCGCCCAGGGCGCGTCGAGGATCGGAAAAATTGCCGAGCCGGTGACGAAGTTCCCGAATTGCTCGAGGTCGCGCAGCGTGCGAGCGCCGCCATTACCCTTCTTTCCGGCCGCCTGTTCGATCGACGCGGCAAGAAGAACCGGCGACAGGCGACCGTTCAGCCAGATCCCGGTTGCGATAAGCAGCTGCGATCGCACGGTTTCCAATATTGCCAGGGCCAGGAGCGCCACGACGGCCATGACGGTGAGCGCCGTCAGCGTTTCGAGGCTGTGGCTCGATAGCACTCGATTATAGACCTGCAGCATGTAGAGGGCCGCCGTCAGCATCAGGATGTTGATCGCCGCGCTGAAGGCTACGAGTGGCCAGGCGGCACGCCGAAGTTCGGCCATCACCGCCTGGAGGGAGGACTGGTTGGGTGCCCGGCTCATCGTCGCTCCTAAGAGAACTGGAAATCACCGGCATTCAAGGTGCCGAGATTGCCAAGGAGCGTGACATTGTCGAGTTCCGCGACAAGTACCGCGCCGCCCGCCACCGCCGGATTGGGGTCGTAGTAGACCGCGGCATGACCTAGATCCGTATTGTGGAAGACGAAGAACGCACCCGTGGTGATGTTGCCGTAGCCGTTGATCGTTCCCTGGACGGAAGCATTGGTGACGCTGGCATCCGTTTTGACGGCAACCTCCGTGCCGGCGAAATTGATCGCTGCGTTGTTGCCAGACTTGAAGTTCTCCACAGTCAGGTTGTTGTTGCCGAGCGAGAACTCGCTTGCCCCTGTCCCCACGTCGAAGCGCAAGGTGTCGACGGTCGTCGAATTGCTGCCCGCGTCGAAGTCGGTGACATGATTGGTCGTGCTTGCGAACTTCCCGAAGACAAATGTGTCGTTGCCGATCCCGCCGGTGAGCGTATTGCTTCCGGTACCGCCGTTCAGGACATCATCACCCGCGCCGCCGATCAGCCAGTCGTTGCCGCCGCCGCCACTGAGAGTGTCGTTACCAGCGCCGCCGACGAGGATGTCATTTCCAGACCCCCCCGTGATGATCAATGTATCGTTCTGGTTCAGGCCGAAGGCAACGATCGTTTCGCTATTATTCGTGAATGTAGGAGGGGAGTTCGCACCGGACGTTCCAATCCAGAGCCTCACCGTTGTCGAGGTTGACTGATTGCTGACCGAGTCAGTCGCAACCACGCTGAACGTTTGGTCCACATTGTTGAGGTCGGCAGAAAGAGTGAGTGCGCCCGTAGTGGGATTCAGGCTCAAACCGGTGGTCGTCCCACTGGCAAAACTGTACGTGACGGAATCGCCATTCGGATCGACCGCTGCGAATGTACCGACGAGTGTGCCCGACAGCAGCTTGTTACCGTCGTCTCCGCTCACCGCGCCGGCATTGAAGGCGAAAGTGGGCGCTGCCGGAGCTTGATTGGGCGGCGGATTGACCGTCAGCCCCACCGTATCGGTGTCGCTCAGGAAGCCGTCCGATGTTGCAACCGTCAGCGTGTCGGCGCCGCTGTAATTAATGTCGCTGAGATAGCTCAGCGCAGCCAGTGCGGCATTGACCTGGACCAGTGTGCCACTGATCGTTACGGTGTTGGAACCGTTGTTGCCGACGATCACACCACCGCCCGTTCCGGCTGTCAGCTTGCCATGGGAGACAGAGACAGTCGTGGTGACATTGGCGCTGTCTACGTCGACCACGGCAACACTGCCGATCACGGTTGCAGTATTCGAATTGACCGTCTGTGTACCTGGCACTGTATTGACGGGCGCGTCGTTGACCGCGGTGATGTCGAGGCTGGCCGAACCGGCAACGCTGCCGCCCTGGCCGTCGCTGATCGTGTAGCTGAACGACACCCCGGTGTCGTCATTGGCGGCCGGCGTGTAGCTCCAGGTGCCGTTGAGATTGTCGACGAGCGTGCCGTTGCCGCCGCCGTCGATCGTCAGCCCCGTCGCCGTCAGCGTCGGGCTGTCGACGTCGGCGGCATGGGCGAGCAGCTCGGCCTGGGTGATCAGCCGCGCACCGCTATCCTCGGCAATCGCCGTCAGCGTCACCGCCGACGTCGTCGGCGCGTCGTTGACCGGGGTAATGTCGAGGCTGGCCGAACCGGCGACGCTGCCGCCCTGGCCGTCGCTGACCGTGTAGCTGAACGACACGCCGGTGTCGTCGTTGACGGCCGGCGTGTAGCTCCAGGTGCCGTCGCCATTGTTGGTGAGCGAGCCCCCGCCCGCCGAAATCTGCAGGTTCGTCGCCGTCAGGCTGTCGCCGTCGACGTCGGCGGCGTGGGCGAGCAGCTCGGCCTGGGTGATCAGCCGCGCACCGCTGTCCTCGGCAATCGCCGTCAGCGTCACCGCCGACGTCGTCGGCGCGTCGTTGACCGGGGTAATGTCGAGGCTGGCCGAACCGGCGACGCTGCCGCCCTGGCCGTCGCTGACCGTGTAGCTGAACGACACGCCGGTGTCGTCGTTGACGGCCGGCGTGTAGCTCCAGGTGCCGTCGCCATTGTTGGTGAGCGAGCCCCCGCCCGCCGAAATCTGCAGGTTCGTCGCCGTCAGGCTGTCGCCGTCGACGTCGGCGGCATGGGCGAGCAGCTCGGCCTGGGTGATCAGCCGCGCACCGCTGTCCTCGGCAATCGCCGTCAGCGTCACCGCCGACGTCGTCGGCGCATCATTGGTGCCGGTAACGGTCACTACGATGTCTTGGCTGGCGGTCCCGTCCGCGGACCACACGGTCAGCTTGTCCGTGACATGCTGTCCGGCGGGAAGCGCCTGGGTCGCCAAGCGAGCATTGTCGAGTGCGTAGGTCCAAGCCCCTGTGGACGCGTCGAAGCTGAACTTGCCGTACGTACCCTCGAGCGCGGCCTCCAGCGGTGCCTGGAAATGGTTCTGGTTGGAATCGGCATCATAAACGTGCAGCGTACCGGTGGCTGTCGGCGAACCGGGATCGCTGTTGTTCGTGCCTCCCGCTTCGACGACGCTCCCTTCGTAACTGCCGCCGAACGTCGGCCCGTCGTTCTGGCCCGTTATGTCCAGCGTCACCTTGGCGTAGCTCAGCGTGCCGTTGCCGAGCCGGATCGAATAGTAGAACGAGTCCTGTATGTGTTCGCCGCCTGCCAGGGAGTCGACGCTCCGGGCATTGTCGGGCGAGTTGGAGCCGTCAGCAATTCTATATTCGATCTTTCCGTTGGAGATTCGCATCCAGTTTCCTTCTGCGGTCCTCTCCCAACTGGTTGTGATATTGCTCTGCAACAGCTCCGTCATGAAATTCGAGCCGCCGTCGTCGATCGACCAGAGAGTCTTCGCTTTACCGCCAAGATCGTTGGCCATCACGTCCAGGGTGATGGTGTTGGTACTGGAATTGTAGAGGCTAGATGCCTTCAGCTGATCCTCGGTCCACGCATAGGCGTCGCCCTGCGCCTGCGGTGCGTTGCTGAAAGATGTAGTGCTTCCACCACCCGTGGTCTGCGTAGCCATGATATTACCCCTCCCGCCATGCGTACCCCTTATCGAGGCACTGTGGTTTTATGCGATGCCCGTCCGATGGCGTGCCTTTGCGCCGTCGGCGATCTCATCCCACCGTTGATTGAAATCCTTCATGCAGGGCGCAGAGAGCGCCAAAGCATCGATGTCGTGTGTGGAGCGACCGAGTGTGAGCCCGCGACGACCTGCTCGCGATCGCCCGATTGGTCGAACATTGGAAGAAGAAGCAACCCTGCTATTCTTGGCCAAGCAGAGGCAAGAATACTGGCCAGTCTGAGCCGGTGTCCTTGCCGTCGGCACGCCCTCTCGGGGCGAGAAAAATTCGCGCACGACTACTCCTATCGGGGCAGCCAGAAAAAACAGCCGCTCCCAAACTAACTTCCTGAAATTTATGTTGGTTTCCTCAGCCGCTCTTTGTCCCACCGGGCTTCGGCAACCTATATCCTTAATAAATTAATAACACATTTGGCGGATTAGCAAGCAAGATATTTCAATTTGCTAATTTAAAGAATGTAAACATAGTTAAAATCCTTCGCGCCCGAAAGAATGAGCGAAAATGGCACACCTAATCCTGCAACCACGAATGCTTGCGGGGAAGAGGTGATGCTGGCGGGCTCAGTCGCGACGCGATGGACTTTCCGCCCCCGGAAGAAGGCCGAAAAGGCTTTGAGATCCAAGAATGCTACCGGCAACAATCGACGAAACCGAAGCGGCCTTGATGCCAACTTCTACGTCATTCGCATAAATCCGTACGACGAACAGACGAGCCCCGCCCCCTTGGTACCCGCCGTGTTGACGTTGAACCGCGGGCGCCGTCGCTGTATCATTTTGGTGTTCTTTTTCATCCTGTTAGCCTGCGGAAGGAGGACAATATGCGCCTTCCCGAGATACCTTGGGCGGTCCCGCTATCTGTTCGTTTGCAGTCAGGATCGAACCGCATTTTTGCATCGGTCTACGACGCGCTGGACTTTCTAGAACATGAATGGCCGATACGGCACGGACAAGGCTATGAACGAGCCGTCATAACGTGCCGCTGTGCGCTGAACCGCTCTGTTCCAGCAACGGTCGCCCGGGATGCCTTCATCGGTGCGTGCTTGGAGGCTGGTATGGCGACGTCGGCGGTTGCCAACCACTATCATCATGGCGGCCCGGGATCTCACGGCAACAAGCCATTGAGCTGAACCCTGCCCCTCGCGTGCCTATCGAACTCCGATCTTCACTGAGCGGCTCTTCCAAAATGTGGTGATGGGGGATCCGACCGATCCAGCCAAGATGAGACGAGCGACTGCGTACCGATTATGTGACGACACCCGACGACGCCACCTAAGCTTCGACAGCGTTCGGGCCTTGGTTGACGACATCCGCGTCTGGGATCATTCTCAATTCATCCCGACTGCAATCCCTTAGGCTGGTCCGATGCGCTGACAACGACAATCGGGGGTGCCTGCCAAACGTCGATTTCGACTTGGGAGCATGGTCGGCGGGGCTGGCTCCTATGTATTTTCTTCGTGCGGCCGTTGTGCTCTCGTTCTTTTTTCTAAGCTCCTACGCTTGGGCCGAAAAGCGCGTCGCGCTGGTCATAGGAAACTCGGCCTATCAGCACGCGCCACAGCTTACGAACCCTCAGAATGACGCCAGCGACATGGCGTCGAAGTTGACAGGACTGGGATTCGTGGTGGTGACCGGCCGCGATCTCGACCTGGCGGGAATGCGTCGGTCGATCCGAGAGTTTGTGGGCAAAGTCGAAGGCGCTGACGTGTCGCTCTTTTTCTATGCCGGTCACGGGCTGCAGGTAAACGGGGTCAACTACATGATCCCAGTCGACGCGCAGCTTCGCTCAAACAACGATCTGGATTTCGAGGCGTTGCCGATCGAGCTCGTGCTCTCCGCCATGGAGCGTAACGCCAAGGTCAACTTGGTGTTCCTCGACGCGTGCCGTGACAATCCACTTGCCGTGACATTGGCCCGCTCCCTGGGAACGCGGTCCATGGTCGTGGGGCGGGGATTGGCGAAACTCGATACCGGCGTGGGCTCGCTGATTGCGTTCGCAACTCAGCCGGGAAACGTTGCCCTTGATGGGGCTGGCAGGAACTCCCCGTTCACGACGGCCTTGCTGAAACACCTCGGCACACCCGGGCAGAGCATAACGGATGATCTTATTGCAGTGCGTCGCACCGTATTACAGGTCACGGACGGCAAGCAGATCCCTTGGGACAGCTCATCCCTGACAGGCCCCGTTGTTCTAAATCCATCGCCGGTCCCGGACCCGGCAACGAGCCCCGCGGCGACAGCCGATACCGACAGAACCGTGGAGCTTGCCTACTGGAATTCCATTAAGGATTCGACCGAAAGCAGTTTCTTCGAAGCATACCTCCGGGAATACCCCGATGGCGCGTTCGGAACGCTTGCTAAGTTGAAGATCGCGGCGATCGGAGCGCACGAAAAGGAAAGGCAGGCGGCGGAGCAGGAAACGGCCGATTCCAAACGCGCCGTAAACCTGGAAGACAACGCCAGGCCAACCGACGTCGCTGCGCTTGAACAGACCAACTCAGAGGCACAGGTGTCCGGTTCGCCAGCCGCCAACATGACTGCCGGCGAACTCGCGTTCGCCACCCAAAGGGAACTGGCGCGCATCGGATGCCTCAGCCGAGTCGACGGCAAGTGGGGTGACAGCAGCCGGAAGGCCCTGCAGGCATATGCCGGGCGCAAGGGACTGAAGCTTGCATCACTCGCTCCGACCGAGGAGCTTTTGAATGGGCTGAAAGCGATTGGCAATCGTGTCTGTCCGCTCGTCTGCGGTAACGGGACGGAAGTCCGCGACAATCGTTGCGTGGAGCCCGGCCTGAGTGCCTTCGACGGCACATGGCGGATAACAAGGCATGCAAAGACGGACTGCGGCGCTTGGCGCGAACTCTCGTCAACCGTTTTCGTAAGTCACGGCACAGTGTCGTCCAGCTTTGGGTTCTCGGGAAAAATCTCCAGCAACGGAGCCGTCACTATTACCCTCACATTTGTCCATAAGGGAAGGAAAGGAGGCAATATCCTGACGGGGACGATAAAAGGAGATAAAGGAACCGGCAAGTTCAGGGGAACCGGAGCAGGCAGTGGTTGCTCCGGAATCATTACTATGGGCAAGATGTAGCGTGAAGGTCGTGTCAGGTAGACTTCGACGTGCGTGCGACCTGCTACCGAACTTTCATCCCGCGGCGACATGCTTGAAGCCTGCGGCGCCATCCACTTCAACGTCAAAGGCGGATTCGGGGCCGTCCGCGTCGAGCCGACTGGATCTTCGCGCGGTTCCTGCGCGATTGTAAGTCCAATGGAGAAAGCGTTTGCTCAGGTAGCAACGGCCCGCAAGCGGTGTTCCGCGGCTCCGTCGCTTTAGGTCCCAGCGCAACATGGCCGCTTGAAATCGCCTTGCGCGCGCCTAGCTACCATTGCATTGCCTACCTTGAAGGAGCGCAGCCATGGAACTCACCGTGGTGCCCATCGTCAAGCCGGACGCCGCCAACTTCATTTTCGGCCAGTCCCATTTCATCAAGACTGTGGAAGACCTCCACGAGGCGATGGTGGGCGCGGTTCCTGGCATCCGCTTTGGGCTGGCCTTCTGCGAGGCCTCCGGTAAACGGCTCGTGCGCTGGTCGGGTAATGACGAGCCCATGCTCGCCCTTGCACGCGACAACGCATTGGCGATTGGCGCCGGCCACACCTTCCTGATCTTCTTGGGTGACGGATTCTTTCCCGTGAATGTGCTGGCCGCCGTGCGTGTCGTGCCGGAGGTTTGCCGCATTTACTGTGCGACGGCCAACCCGACACAGGTGATCGTCGCGCAAACGGAGTTGGGTCGCGGCGTGCTCGGCGTGGTGGATGGCGCCTCACCGCTGGGTGTCGAAACGGACTCAGACATTGCGTGGCGGAAAGACCTGCTGCGGCAGATCGGCTACAAGCTTTAGTGCCTGGATTAGGCTATGAAATCGCTGCGGGGCTTGCCCGCTTCCGTACGACCCCTCGTTTTACTCGATCTCGGCGAAGCTCACCTGTTCATTCCCCTCGATCAGCTCGTCAACGCACTTGCGCGGGAAAGGGGCGTCATCAATGCAAACCGTCGCATGTTCGTAGCGGCGAAGGGTATTCCGGAGAACGGAACCTCCTCACCGTTCGTGACGGCTAACGAAATTCGTACGCCGTCGTTTCCAGATGATACGTCGTTTCCAGATGATACATTGTGCGAGGCAACAGCGGACCTGCACCGGCTCTCTACAGCGCCGCGCGTCTCATCAGACGCGCAAAGGTCGCTGCAGCACTTTGATTTGCTGCATGTCTCCTCAAATCGGATTGACTTAAGGAGACATGCCGTAGGCAAAGCACGCTCGGAACTCCTCAGAGCACGCATGCTGCCGCTCAACAAGCTCATCCTCCCACGAAGTGAGGAAGACGCTATTCAAGTGCCAAGTGCCAAGCGACAGATCGGCATCACGTCAAGCCGTACTTGCGGATTTTATCGTGCAGGGTCGCCTTTGGCGTCAGTAATTCCTCGCTGGTGCGGGCGAGGCTATTGCCGTTGCGGCTGAGGGCTTCGGCGATCAGCGCGCGCTCGAAAGCTTCCACGGTTTGTGCCAGAGGGCGAGAGGTCGCGTCCGCCACTCCGCCGAAAGGCGGAAAGCCGGTCTCGATGCCCAGCACGCAGCGCTCAGCGACATTGCGCAGCTCGCGCACATTACCCGGCCAATGATAGGCAAGCAGCCGCCTTGTCCGCTCAGCATCGGGATCGAGCACGGCCCGCTCGTGGCGTGACGCCGCCTGCAGGGCAAAATGCTCGAACAGCAGGCCGATGTCCTCGCGGCGCTGGCGCAAGGGTGGCAAGGGTAGCGTTGCGACATTCAGCCGATAATAGAGATCGGCACGAAACTCTCCTCGTTCCGCAAGCGCCGCCAGATCGACCTTGGTCGCAGCGACGACGCGGCAGTCGATGGAGATCGGCGTGTTCGATCCCAGGCGCTCGAGCGTTCGCTCCTGCAGCACCCGGAGCAGCTTGACCTGCATGGCGATCGGCATGCTCTCGATCTCGTCGAGAAACAGCGTGCCGCCACTGGCGTGCTCGATCTTGCCGATCCGGCGCTTTGCGGCACCGGTGAAGGCGCCCGGCTCGTGACCGAAAATTTCGCTGTCGAACAGGTTTTCGGGGAACCCGCCGCAATTGATGGCGACGAAATTGCCGCTCCGCCTCGGGCTGGCATCGTGCAGGCAGCGTGCCACGAGTTCCTTGCCGGTTCCGGTCTCGCCCTGGATCAGCACATCCGCAGCGCTGTTGCCGAGCTCGCCGATGAGGTGACGCACCCTCTCGATGGCGTCAGAGCCTCCGATAATGCGAGCGGCGGTCATTTGCCTGTTCTCAAGCCGCGCGCGCAGTTCGCGCACCTCCAGCGTCAGCCTGCGCTTTTCAAGCGCTCTCCGCACGACCTCGACGAAATAGTCGGGCGAGAACGGCTTCTCGATGAAGTCGTGGGCTCCGTCCTTCATCGCTTGAACTGCCAGAGAAACGTCGCCATGCCCGGTCATCAAGACGACCGGCAGGTCGCGGTCCTGCCGCAGAAGATCATGCATGAGCGCCATGCCGTCGTCGCCCGGCAGGCGGATGTCGGTAACGACGATTCCCGAAAAGTCGACAGGAACGAGCCGTCGCGCCTTCTCGGCGCTCTCCACCGCTTCGACATCCATGCCTTCAAGCTCGAGCGTCTGCTGGCATCCAAGGCGGACGTTCGGCTCGTCCTCGACGATCAAGACCTTGAGGTTGTCGCTCATGGCGTTTCTCCGATACCGGGTGCGGGCAGGACGACGGTGAAAATCGCGCCGCCCTGAGGGTGGTTCGCCCCGGTCAGCGTTCCACCGAAATGGTGCACGATTTCCGACGAAATGGCCAAGCCGAGCCCCAAGCCCCTGTTGCTTTCCTTCGTCGTGAAGAAGGGCTCGAAGAGGTGCTCGCGCACGTGTTCCGGCAGGCCCGGTCCGTTGTCATGGACCTCGATGACCGCGCGTCCATCTTCGCGCCAACCGCGAAGGCGCAGAGCAGGCGAGGCTGCGTTTTCGATGGCGTCCAGCGCATTGGCAATCAGGTTGACCATGACCTGCTCCAAACGGTTGGCATCGCAGAGCGCCGTAATCTCGCCCGTCCCGATCTCGGTGGACACAGCCACGTTCGCGCGGCGCAGGCGCTGGTCGAGCAAGAACAGCGCGTTGTCGACGGCGCGTCGGACATCGACCGGACCCGGCGTACCCGAGGATTTGCGGGCGAAGGACTTGAGCTGGTTGGTAAGCGCGCCCAGCCCGTCGACGATGCCGCCGATGCGGTAGAGATTGCTTTCGGCGGTCGCGACATCGCCGCGCCGGAGGAATTTGACCGCATTGCCGGAAAGGGTCCGCAGCGCCGCCAGGGGCTGGTTTATCTCATGGGCAAGGCCGGCGGAAATCTGCCCGATCGTTGCCAGTTTAGCGGCATGGACGAGCTCGTCCTGCGCGGCCCGCAACGTCCGTGTCCGTTCCTCGACCTTGCGCTCCAGCTCGTCATGGGCGCGCTGCAGCGCTTCGCGAGCTCGCAGTTGGTCGTGCAGATGCCGCCGCCGTTGGTCAAGCAGCACAAGCACGATGCCGACGAAGGCGCTGGCGATTGCGGCCAGCGCCGCACGAGTCCAAGCGATCGCACCGATTTCGCCGGCGGGGGAGAGCACCGTCAGCGACCAGCCAGTGTCGCCCATCGGGGCGGTCTGCGCCAGAAAGTTGCCCGACAGCTTGAAACCACCGTCGACGTCCGCCGATGGCGCGAGCCGCACGAGGGTGGCATTTTCGCTGAAAGCCTCCTCGCGCCGCAGTCCGAGCGAGGGAAGCGGGCGGGCGTTGTACTGCAGACTGCGCTCCAGACGTCGCCGCTCTTGGTCCGGCAGCGGGCGCAGCGTAGTAAATTTCCAGGAGGGTACGGACGCAAGGATAACGACGCCGTTCTGGTCCGTGACGATGACCGGCACTTCGACGGTCGCCCAGGACTGTTCCAACTGTTCAAGGCTGACTTTGACCGCAGCCACGCCGACGACAGCGCCGTTCGCGAGCAAAGGCGAAGAGAGATAGTAGCCGGGCTCGCCGCGGGTGGTACCGATGCCGAAAAGCCGGCCGGGGCGCCCCTTGATGGAATCGTTGAAATAGGAGCGATAAGACAGGTCCTCGCCGATGAAGCTGTCAGGGCGGTTCCAGTTGCTGGCGGCGACCACGTGTCCCCCGCGATCGAGCAGGTAGATCGACAGCGTGCCTGCCCGCAGGTTGAGCTGCTCGAGGTAGCGGTTGACGGTGTCGGTGAGCGGCTTACCGTGCGCGATCAGGTCGATCACGTCCCGCTCCAGGCCGAGCGTCGCCGGGAAATAGGCGTATTTGTCGATCTGCCTGTTCAGGCTGGTGGCATAGAGCTCGAGGCGTTGCGTTCCCGTTCTCTGTAACTCCGCCAGGCCCAGCGTCTCGCTGATGCGAAAGCCCGCAAGGCCGACAACGAGCGCCACGGCGGCGAGGCCGGGGAGCAACAAACCGTATTTGCGGACAAAAGAGGCGATCGACATTGGCACGATTGGGAGCGGATGCGCACGCCGCAACACTATTGTTGATCCGGCTCCCTACCACATCCGATGAGGCCGAGCGAGCATGCGGTGGTCTGCCCGCCTTCTCAAGAGAAAGCGGGCAGACCGTCATTGGGCGGCGGCCTATTCGGCTGCGACCAGTCTTTCGCGTGTGCGCTGTTCCGCTTCGTCAGGAATGTCGAGTGCGTTTTCCCACTTGGCGACGACCGTCGTGGCGATCGCATTGCCCAGCACGTTGGTGGCGGTACGCCCCATGTCGAGGAAGTGGTCGATGCCCATGATCAGGAGCACGCCGGCCTCAGGCAGGTTGAACATTGGCAGTACCGCGGCAACGACGACCAGCGCAGAGCGCGGCACGCCGGCGATGCCCTTGCTCGAAACCATGAGGACCAGCAGCATGACGATCTGCTGTTCAATGGTGAGCGGCAGGCCATAGGCCTGGGAGATGAACAACGCAGCGAAGGCCGTATAGATCATCGAGCCGTCGAGGTTGAAGGAGTAGCCGAGCGGCAGGACGAAGCCGATGACGCGCTCCTTCACGCCGAAGTCTTCCAGCTTCTCCATGACGCGCGGATAGGCCGCTTCGCTGGAGGCGGTGGAGAAGCCAACGAGCATCGGCTGGCGCACTTCCTTGACCAGGCGGAACACGTTCGAGCCCAGCACCAGGAAACCGGCACCGACCAGCACGGCCCAGAGCACGACAAGCGTCGTGTAGAAGCTGCCGACGAACTTGCCGTAGACTATCAGGATGCCGAGGCCCTGGACGGTGACGACGTTGGCGACCGCGGCAAAGACGCCGAGCGGGGCGAAGCGCATCACATAGTCGGTCACCTTCAGCATTACCGGGACGGCACCTTCGATGACTTCGATCAGGGCGCGGGCCTTCGTGTCCTTCAGGCTGCCGAGCGCAAGACCGAAGAACACCGAGAAGACGAGGATCTGGAGGATCTCGTTGTTCGCCATCGCTTCGAAGATGTTGCGCGGGAAGACGTGGGTAATGAAATCCTTCAGATTGAGCGACGACGTCTTCAAGTCGGCGGTGGCCGAAATGTCGGGCAGCGGCACGCCGACATTGGCGCCGGGTTGGAAAAGGTTGGCGAAGACGAGGCCGATCGCCAGCGACGCGAGCGACGCCATCAGGAACCAGCCGAGCGCCTTGCCGCCGATGCGCCCAACCGTGCGGGCGTCGCCCATGCCGGCCATGCCGGCGACGAGAGTGGTGAAGATCAGCGGCGCGATGATCATCTTGATCAGCCGCAGAAAAATGTCCGTCACCATTGCGAAATAGCCGGCGATGTCCTTTGCTGCAGCCGGGCTCCCCGACAGGACGTTGCAGCCATAGCCGACGATGACCCCCAGGATCATCGCGATGACGATCCAGGTCGTCTGCTTGTTTATCTTCATGATAATCTCCTTCCTCCCTCCGCCCGGCTCATCCGGGCGGATTTTCAGTCAACAGTTGGGGTGGTTCAGTTGCGAGCCATGATCGGGCGCGGTTTGGTCAGAGCCTCGGGGCGCAAGGCTTCGGCAAGGGTTTCGGCCGTCATCAGGCCGCGCGCCTCCACGAGTTCGGCGACGCCTTTGCCGGTCCGGTGCGCCTCGGCTGCGATCTCGGTCGCATTGGCATAGCCGATGATCGGGTTGAGCGCGGTGACGATGCCGATCGAGCCCAGCACGCTTGCTTCCAGGTGTTCGCGGTTCGCGGTGATGCCGTCGACGCATTTGTCGGCGAGGATCAGGCATCCCTGACGGAGGTGGCCGATGCTCTTGAACAGGCTGTGGGCGATGATCGGTTCGAAAGCGTTGAGCTGCAGTTGGCCCGCCTCGGCGGCGAAGGTCACCGTCAGGTCGTTGCCGATCACCTCGAAGGCGATCTGGTTGACGACTTCCGGGATCACCGGATTGACCTTGCCGGGCATGATCGAGGAGCCGGCCTGGCGCGGCGGCAGGTTGATCTCGCCGAAGCCCGCCCGCGGGCCGCTGGAAAGCAGCCGCAGATCGTTGCACACCTTGGAGAGCTTCACCGCGACGCGCTTCAAGACACCCGAAAGCTGGACGAAGCTACCGCAATCCTGTGTGGCTTCGATGAGATTGGGCGCGGTGATCACCGGCACACCACTGATCTCAGCAAGCAACCGACAAACCAGGGACGCGTAGTCGGGATGGGCGGTGATGCCCGTGCCGATGGCGGTGGCGCCGAGGTTGATCTCGCGGATCAGTAGCGCAGCTTCGCGCAACCGCTGCTCGTCTTCGGACAGCATCACCGCATAGGTGGAGAACTCCTGCCCCAGCGTCATCGGCACTGCGTCCTGCAACTGGGTACGGCCCATCTTGAGGATGTCGTGGAATTCGTCCGCCTTGCGCTCGAAAGCCGCCCGGAGATGCGCCATGGCATCGATCAAACGGAAGATGCCGCTATAGGTCGCAAGCTTCAGCGCCGTCGGATAGACGTCGTTGGTGGACTGGCCAAGGTTGACGTGTTCGTTCGGATGCAGATGCCTGTAGTCACCGCGCACGCGCCCCAGGACCTCGAGCGCCCGATTGGCGATCACCTCATTGGCGTTCATGTTGGTGGAGGTGCCCGCGCCGCCTTGGATCACATCCACGACGAATTGATCGTTGAGCGCGCCGGCTTCGATTTCCCGGCAGGCTGCAACGATCGCCTCCGCCCTTTGAGCATCGAGCTGCCCCAGCTCCAGATTGGCCCGTGCGGCCGCCATCTTGATCTGCGCGAGCGCGCGGATCAGGTCCGGATAGTGGGAGATCGGAATTCCGGTCACCGCGAAGTTTTCGACGGCGCGCAGGGTGTGAACACCATAGTAGGCGTCCATGGGGACCTCCCGATCCCCGAGCAGGTCATGCTCTACACGGTTCAAGGCAACAGTCATTGAATGTTTTCTCCTCTCCATCCACCCGCGGCCGAGCGGGGGGTTACCTGGAGAGAGCAACACGCGTGCCAATTCGAGCGGATGCGAGCAGCGCCGCTAAACCATTGAAATCAATCTATCCTGATTGCTGGCCCGCTCGATCGCGTTCGGATTTCCGGATGATGCGTGGCCAGCGCGTTCGGAAACCCGAATGATATACCCCCGTTCCGGAGCCAACCCACTTCCTGTCGTCGCGGCCCAAACAAGGCTCGTCCGGATGCGGGGCTTTTGCTTAGCCATTTCGCTTGAACATGATCCGGCATTGGCAGGGAACGTTGGGTTTTGCTGGCTCCACGCCGCTGTCCCACTTGCGCCCGCGAACGGACGAATGCGCGCGCAATGAGCAAGGCGAGCCGACCTGCGAATTCGACTAAGGGTAAGTCTGAGCTATCTCGTCCACGAGCGTCATGCTCCCGGACGGCATCGGCAGCAGCGCCGAGCCGCCGCCACCTAGGAGCGCGATGAGCAGGTCGTCCGCAGACAGACTTGAGACCGCTTTCAAGAGCCGCCTCGAGGCGAAGCCCCGCCTCGTCAGCTACCGGATGCGATGCTGCGATAACTTGGATCCTGCCGCAGGCGACGCCGAACCGCTATCGCGTACCGACGACCCCACGGACCATCCCAATGGCGCTCCAGCGCTTTCGCCATCTGCGCCGAACCCTTGCCCGCACCGGTAACAACGGTGCGGCCCTTCGGGCGCGGCGGCAGATTGACGGCATCCTTATGCCGGGTCAGCAGCGACCGCGGCATAAAGAGCGAGGTCAAGAACGGACGACGCTCATCGGGTAGTTACAAGTATCACTCCTCCGCTGGCCCGTAGAGGCCGAGCTTTTCGAGCAGCGCCCGCTGACGATCGACATTTTCAACGAGTAAGCCGGTGTAGCGATCGACGATCCGGTCGCGATGGTCCGGATCGCAGACGGCAGAGAGGGCACCGAGGATCGCAGCGACCCTTTCAGACGTTTGCCGCAGGTCCCCAAGAAGCTCGGTCTTGCCGCCGAGGTCGGTGACCGCTCTCTTCGACACCCGGCCGATGCCGGCGGGAGTGCGACTGCCTGCCGGCACATAGCCAACCGGCAGGTCGCCCTTGAGGTTGGTGACCGACTTGAATCGGATGGCATCGAAGATCTGGTCGACTGCCTGCTTCGCACCGGTTACCCGCGAGGGATGGTCGGTATCCGCGGCAGCATGCGGCAGCAGTTCGAGCTTGCCCTTATGGCGCTCCTCGAGCGGCAGGTAAGGCAGCATCGGTCCGCTGAGCTTGCCGGTCGCGGCATCCTTGAAGAGGTCGGCGTCGATCGCGGCGTGCGCGATCTTGCCGGATGACAGCGCCTCGTCGAGCGCGACCGCATCGACGACCTCGCCGCGGTCGTAATTGACCAGCACGGACCCGTCATTCATCGCGCCGAGCACCTTCGCGTCGACAGTTCCGGCGTTGGAATAGACGCCCGTCGCCGCGTCGAGGCGGCCGAGACCGATATGGACGGAAAGCACGTCGGCACCGGTCGCCGCCGCGAGCGGACTAGCCGCATAGTCAAAGCCTTCCGCCTCGATCCAGCGCTTGTGATGCTCGCGGGCATGGATCGCCACCTTCATGCCGAAGGCCTTGGCGAGCTTGGCGACTTCACGACCGATATTGCCGTAGCCGAGAACGGCGATCTTCCGGCCTTCGAGCTTGGCAGTGGGAAAATCCTTGAGCTGACGGCCGGTGTCGAAGTCGCCCTCGGCGACCATCCGGTGCAGCCTGTCGACCGGCAAATCGGGAACGACCTTCAAGACCGCCTTCATCGCCATCTGGGCGGTCGCCCGGCTGTTGATCCCCGGCGTGTTCATGAGCGGCGCCTCGCCGCCCTCGCCATTGCCGCCGCCCCAGGAGGCCGAGCCCATGTTGCCGGTTCCCGCGCCGATACGTACCCCGCCGAGCGGGAAGATGGAGGCCTTCGGAATGAATGTCGCCGCTGCAATCAGCGCGTCGTACTGGCCCTTGTCGGTATGCGACAGGATCTCCGCCTCGGTGCTGAGATCTGGCTGGTAAAAGAAATGGATGCGGCCCTTCTCGAGCGCCGACCGGTCGCCGAGCGGCCCGAGATGGAACACACCGCCCTTTTCCTCGATATAGGCCTTCACCTCGCTGTGATCCGGCTGACCGTCGGCGCCGAAGCGCAGGCCGATCATATCGGCGATCAGCACGGTATAGGCGCGCGTCGGATCGTCCTTGCGGACGGGTCCATCGACTTTGGCCGGAGCCTCGAATGTGACGCCGTTCTTCGCCAGTTCCTCTTCGAGAACCACGATCTTGGCACGCAGATAGGCGTATTGCAGGTTCTCCAGAAGCGCGACGACGTCTTCCGGCTCGCGGATGCCGCCGACCCAGGCGCGGTAGTCGCCGGGCGTGCCCGGGAAGGCATTGACGTAGCGGGCCGCGTCGAGGCCGGCCTCGTATTCGCCGTTCGGGTGGGTAATGCCCTCATAGCCGAGCAATTGCTTCGAACGGGCGATGATGCGGGCGTGGATGGCAGGATCGCTGATGCCGCCGTCCTCCACCTTCAGCAGCGTCACCGCCGCGCCGCGCCGCTCGGCATCGGTGACCGTCAGCGACAAAAGCGGATGCGCCTTGACCCACTCGTCGACCACTTTGCGATTGGCGGCGGACCGACGGTTGAGGTCGACGACAGAGCCAACCCGAGCCTCCGACTGCAACAGGCCGAAGGTGGTCTCGGCAAAGGCGAGCGCACTATAGGTGTTGATGACACCGCCGAGCATGCGATCTTCGGCCGCGTCGTAGAACGGCCCTGCGTCGACGGAGCGCTTGGCCGAAAACGGCTGCCTGGGATCGATCGGCGGCGCGATCTTCAGTTGCCGGGGGATCGCCCAGGCGGGAGATTGCTGGTTCTTCTCGATCAGTGCCAGGGCGTGCGGCGTGAAGGAGGCGACAAAATAGCCCGAGATACCGCCGATCGCCTTCTGGAAAGGCATGAACAGGCAGCACTTCGCCATAACGGCAGAGACCAGTTCGGGCTCCCACGGCATCGCACCGAGCATCGAGGTTGCGTCGAATACCGCATGGCGGTTTGCCGGATCGCCGTCGATCCAGTTCAACAACTCGCGGATCTCGCCGCCGGTATAGGCATTGGCACCGGTCGTCTCGTGGCCGACACCGACGAAGATCGAAACGCCAAGGGAGGAGAGCTCTGCCGCCGTTGGAATGACACCTTCGGAGGCGGCGAAATGGATGCGGCTCTCGCAACCCTTTTCGGCGAAGCGCTGCATTTCGATCAGTTGTGTTGCCCAGGACTGGCGGAAGAAGCCCGCAGCTTTGGACGGATCGCTCTCTGGCCGCGGCGTATCGACATAGATGCGTTGGGAAGTGTCGTTGGCGTTCATCAGATGCTGGACGCAAACGGTGAAACCACTGTGACCACCACCGAGCCCGACTGCCATGCGGTTCGTCTTCGGAAAGCCGAAATAGCGATGGATCGCCCGCATCATGTCGGTCAGAATCTTATCGGCCGGATAGCCGCGGTGCATGCTGCGGGAAATCTCGGCGGTTGTGAAGCCGCCAATGTCGTTGCCCCTGTCGTCGAACTTGCGATAGGTCTTCTCGATCCAGGAATCGAACGCGATCCGCCGCAGGCGGCTGTCCACTTCGTCGGTGGTTGCATCGGTGATCGGGCCGACACCGAAGAATGGGTTGGACGGCAACGCCGGCGCGCCCGATTTGGTCAGTTCGATTGCCGTCAGTCGCTGTTCCTGCATCTGCGCGATATTCATCATGATCAGCCTATCTGTTTTCGAGGCATGAGGATGCTCGAATAGTGGATCGAACCCATTGGAAAGAAGACTTCATCTGCGGCGAACAGCAGGCGAAATGCGCCATCGGCGCGCTCCGAAGCATCCCGATCACGCTCGCGCCGGCATCCGCGCCCAGGTCAGTCCAACGGACGATATTGACGGAATCACCTTTCGCGCCGCGGCGGTAGCAAACCAAGCGCCGAGGCAAGTACCGGAACCGACAGGCCGCCGAGTACGGTCGGCGTAACGACGACCCAGCGACAAAGGCTGCATGACGATCAGTCGCCCCTGCCAAAGGCGCCGGACTAATTCGTTTGGGTAACTTTTCGCGCATCGTCCGCACGTTCTACTATCTTGGCGTGAAATGCGGAGAGGGGCATGCACTATCGCCAAAGATCGGTGCTGTTCGCAGCGCCCGGGCTGATCATCGGAGCGATCGCAGTCAGCGCTTCCGGCGGCATGACCGTTGCGGATTTAGAGAAGCCGGAACTGCTGATCGCCGCCCTGTTTGTCGGACTTGTCATCGGCATGGCCGTCGAGCAGTTCCTAACCACGATGCGAAGGGAGGCGTGGCGGGCGAGAGACAAATCACGCTGGGAGGAAAAGCGCAGTAGCGGACACATCGTATTGGGGCCTTGGCCCCCCGCGCCCGTTGCCGAACCGCCGAGACAAGTCGACGCGGCTGATCAGCTGCGCATTGTCATGGGCTCGCATTTCAGCATTCAGCCGCTGCTCAACAAGAGCGAAGCGCGGGTGTTTAGGGAACTTGACCGCATTGTCATTGGTTGCAACCCCTCTTGGCAGGTGATGGCGCAGGTCTCATTGGGCGAGATCCTCAAGAGCAAGGATGCTGACGCGTATCGTTGCATCAACTCGAAGCGCGTCGACCTACTGCTGGTCGACGGCAACTGCCAGCCGCGGCACGTCGTCGAATATCAAGGCGGAGCGCATCATCAAGGCACCGCAGCCGCGCGTGATGCGGTAAAGAAGGAAGCGTTGCGCCGCGCCGGGATCGGCTATTACGAGGTGGTGGCTGGCCAAACGACACCGTCGGAACTCAGGCGCTTGGTCGAAAAGCTGGTGGACAAGCCGAGTGTCATCTAACGCGCCCTCGTCACGAATGCCTTCACGGCCGAACCAGTTCCATTGGAGGAAAACATCGCCTTGGCTTGATGGAAATGAGGCCGCCCCGAGATGATCTCCGATTTCGAGGCAGTTCGGCGGAACTTGTTTCCAGCCAGTCATGGAGCGATCGAGGACTGGAATGCATTCCCCTGGCATCGTGACCGAGCGAACCGAATTCAGGCACACAAAGCGCACTCATCGCAAGCCATCGCCATTGACATCTTCGGCACACTCAAGATGAGCGCAGATCGCGACCGCATCCTCGACACCATCGCTGAAAGCGTGGGATTGCCACAGGGTGGTCCATGGTCGATAACGCTCGAGTGGAAGGATACCGATCGGCTTTTGGCCGAACCCCGACCCACGCAAGTCGATGTTCTTGCTGTCGGCGCAAGGGCAGCGCTCGTTATCGAATGCAAGTTTACCGAACCTGGAGGGAAATGCGGCCAAACAGCTGCGTCGGCATCTGGCCAGCGTCAGTGCAGTGGAAGCTACGTCGACCAAATCAACCCGGTCAGCGGCGTGCGCGCCCGGTGCACTCTTGCAGGCAAGGGCATTCGGTACTGGCAGTACATCCCACAGATATTCGCGCTTGATCCGGATGTTGACCAGTCGCCTTGCCCCTTTGCAGGAGACGCCTATCAGTGGATGCGCAATGCCGTGCTGGCGGCCGCAATAGGCAAGCACCGCAATCTTCAATGCTCAGCACTCGGCGCCTTTGCCGATCACCCAAGCTTTCCGACGGCACGGAAGGCAAAGCTGGGTCTGATTGGTCTCAGCGGACAAGCAGCCATCACACCGATCTCCTATCAGCGGATCATTGAGATGGCTCGCCACGTCGGCCTGGATCAGGACCTTTGGAGCCGCCTTTCTGTTTGGGTAGATCAAAAGATCGCAGGAGCGGCGTCGCGCTCCTTCGGCAAGTTTAGGGGGACCGGGGCAGGTAGCAGCTGTTCAGGAATTACTACCGAGAACAAGATATAGAGGGTGATGTCCATGCACCTGCGATGCGGCTCGGTGTAGGCCGTCGCTGCGACTACCATGTGACGGGAAGACTGAAATTCCGCGACATCCCGGTCATAGGGCTGGCGATAGCGCCTTCTCCCGTGCCTCGCCTCGCCAGCGACCAGGCAATTGGTGATGCAGTCCCAAGCCACCGTCAATCGCCCACAACTGCTTGGTCGTGGTCAACGAAAACACGACTGTCTTGCGGTTACGTCCGCAAAGGGCTGATAGTGGCTAAGTTGGCTTTTGAAAGAAGTCGGGCTGTCTAGTCCGAGAAGCCGACTAGCTGGACGTCGTGTCCAGCCAGATCGTTACGGGACCGTCATTGGCCAATTCCACCCGCATGTCCGCGCCGAAGACGCCATTCGCAACGGCAACGCCAAGGGCCGAGACATTGGCGGAGAAATTCTCATACAGGCGTCTTCCCTCCTCCGGTGGCGCCGCCGTAGAAAAGCCCGGGCGGTTGCCTTTCGTCTCGGCGGCCAACGTGAACTGGCTGACGATGAGAGCTGAGCCGCCGACGTCGACAAGCGAACGATTCATCCGATCCGCATCGTCCCTGAAGATGCGCAGGTTGACGATCTTGCGCGCCAGCCACTCGCTTTCCTTTTCGGTGTCGCTCTTCATCGCACACACGAAGACCACCAGGCCATTGCCGATCTCCCCCGTCACTGCCTCGTTGACAGTGACGCGCGCGGATGACACGCGCTGAATAAGTGCTCTCATGACGACGATTCTCCCTATATTCGCGCTTTTATCGGCTCCGCGGCAGGCGCAATCAAGCTCTACCCAGAATCGCGCACCGATGGTCAGGAGATCGTCGTTGAAATCGATTAGCAGCCCTAGCGCAGCCGAGAGCAGCAGTGTCGCGAACGAAGCGAAGACGCCGTGCGCTTCGTGCTCGCACCAATTGGCACCGGTCCGTTATTTCGCGCCTCAGTTTCATCGTGCCAACCAGCCGCCATCGACCGGTATTGCCGCGCCATGCATGTAACGCGATGCCGGCGCCAGCAGGAAGACCGCAGCATCGCCGATATCATCAGGCGTGCCCCACCGGTCGGCAGGGATGCGCTCGAGGATGGCAGCGCTGGGATCGTCGTCTGCCCGCAGCGCCTTGGTGTTGTTGGAGACGATGTAGCCGGGCGCGATAGCGTTAACGTTGATACCCTGACTTGCCCACTCGTTGACAAGGATGCGGGTGATGTCCAGCACCCCATGCTTTGACGCCGCATAGGGGCCCACAATCCGCACGAGGCGCGGTCTTTGCACTGCAACCGGGCACCCACGGGCTTCCAAGAATCCGTTTCACTCAATGACAATTCACACCTTTTAGGATGGGGCGCAACATCGCTGGCAATCTCGCCCTCAATGCTCCAGACCACGCCTGGCGGCGCAGGCTATCGGGCTGGGTGCCTGGGCCAACGGGAATGAAGTCGAGCATTGGCTAGTAACGGGCATTTCGGGTCTCGCGAAAAGGCGCGGTCCGGAACAAAAATTACGTCTGGAGGTTCTGCCCGGCATTAAAAATGGAGAACTGCGATGAGAGAGCCTCGAACCGGTAAGCCCGGGACAACGAGTCAGTCGCCACGGTGGGAAGGGCCCAGGGAAACGCGACCCCGCGGCTACCTGCCTCCGACCGATAATCCGGAAGAGGATCGGGATGCCGTTGGCGAGAACCTGAAGGACACCCATCGCGGCAAAGCCTCGGATGCAGGCAAGACCAAGGGTGATTGAGGTTGCCCTATTGATGAACCGCGTTTGTCGACCTTGTTGAGTGAGAGCACCGATTTACGGAGAACTCGTAGTGGATCACTTTCTTTTTCGGATGGCTGATTTTCTATCCCGTCCTCCCGGCTTTTATTTCGTGATCCTGGCGATGGCCGGCAGCACCGCCCTGGTGCCCTTCGGCTTAACAAACGTCGTCACCTATGCTCTGTCGGTCGCAGCGATCGTGATCACCAGCGTTGTTTTGATCCAAGGCTATCGCGACACCGCAGCAATCCACGCCAAGCTCGACGAAATCATCATGTCAATGCATGCAACCCGGAACGAGGTCGTCGGCCTCGAACACGAGCATCCGGAGCACATCGCGGCAGCAGTCGAGCAGCGCGAAGCGGAAGCTGGCGCACAAGCCGGAGCTACTCAGGCGACCACCATCTAGGGAATTTGCGTAGCTCAACAGCGACACCTCAGGTGGCACGGGCCGCCCCGCAGACAATGGCTCCCCGTGTGGCCGTGGCGAATTTAGAATCTGGGAGGGGATGGCAAATTTGATGTCGTCGGCCGTCACCATGTCTCTTGCCGAAAAGACGAAAATAGCTCTCGATGAATCCCGGATGTTAATGCTGGGTGCCCAGATTTTGCTCGGTTTTCAGTTCCATGCACCATTCCAGGACGGGTTTTCGCGACTAAGTCCGCCTGAAAAGGCGACAGAGATTATTGTCCTTCACACGATTGTAATCGTCATCGCCCTGCTGATCACGCCGAGCGCCCGCCATCGGATAGTGGAGCGAGGAGAGGACGCGCCGGCCTTCAACCGTTTTGTCACTCAAATTGCTATGATCACACTTGCGCCGCTTGCCCTTGCACTCAGCCTTGACCTTTATGTTGCCGGGAACCTCAGTCTTGGATCGCCTATCGGGGCGGTAATGGGTCTTATTGGAGGTCTCGCGGCTATTGGCCTCTGGTACGGGCCATGCGTGCTTAGGAACTCGGAGGGAGGTCCAGCCGTGTCAACTTCGAACGAGAAAACGTCGCACGCCGCAAAGATCAACTACGTGTTGACCGAAGCGCGTGTCGTATTACCCGGCGTCCAAGCGTTGCTTGGCTTCCAACTTGTAATCGTTCTGACAACCAGCTTTGCCGATCTGTCTGCCGGAGCAAAAGCCATTCATGGCATGGCCCTGGGTTTCGTGGCCTTGGCAATCATGCTTTTGATAGCGCCGGCTGCCTATCATCGTATCGTTTATGAAGGCGCGGACGTTCCCGAGTTTTATCGCATAGCAGGGCGCTTTCTGTTGCTGGCGACCATTTTTCTGGCACTCGGTCTCAGCGCCGACATTCAGGTTGTTACGGCAAAGATCACTGGAAGCGAAGTATTCGCCAACATTACGGCAATCGCGACTGCGATGGTCCTGTTGGGACTGTGGCATATCTGGCCCTATTGGTTGCGCATTCGGGCACGCAAACCGTGAGGTGTCGAAATGAAGAGCGGGTACTCAAGGCAGCCACGTCGAGACGAAGTCCGAATGCATCACGTTTGACTTGAAGCTCAAGTCGGCATTGCCAGCAGGATCGATGCCGGCGCGTTCGTCCGGTTGACCAGCGCCCGCGCCTCACCCGGTGCCAGCCTGCAACTGTCGAGCAAGCCGAGCGTGACGCTCTCGGTTGGCGTTTCGATTGTCACCTCGCCCGCAACGACGATGTAAATCTTCTCGACTTCGGCCGCCTTGAGAGATGTCCGGCCAGCGGGAAGGAGATGCGACAGGCCGATCCAGATCGTATCGGTTTCCGTCGCCTCCTTGCCCTGCAGCCGGAGGCAGCGCATGTCGTAATGCTCCGCTGCCTCGTAAGCCTTGGCCGCGGCGTAACGCGTGACCTGCATCCGGCTCTCCTTACGGCTTCAGCAGCACGCGGTCGGCCGTGCCGCGCAGCACCGAGGCATAGGCCTTGGCCGCTTCCGCAAGGCCATAGACGGTCGCCGGGTTGATTGGGAACGGCTTCAGTTTGCCTTCTTCGAACATCGGCTTGAGCTTGTCGAAGATGCGTGCGCCCTCGACGGAGGAGAGAGCCAGCGTGTCGATGCCGATATATTTGTGGCGGCCGCGGAAGAAATTGAAGATATCGAAGGGCACGGCGCGATCGAAGGTGGAGATGAAGATCTGCCGCGCCTGCTTTGCCATGGCATTGTTGGCGATTTCGAAATAGGGGCTGCCGACTGTATTGAAGACGATGTCGGCGCCATGACCGCCGGTCTTTTCCTTGACGATCGCGGCAACGTCGTCCTTGGCGCTGTTCAGCATGTCCACCGGAGCGTTCGTGTGGGCGAGCAGCGGCTGCTCGTTATATTCGACGGCGAAGACCCGTGCGCCTGCAAGTGTGGCAAGCTGGATCGCCGCCTGGCCAACCTTGCCGTTGCCGCCACAGACGAGCACGACGTCTGTCGGCTGCACGCCGCCGGCCTCACGCAAACCCTCATAGGCCGTGATGAAAGGAACGCCAATCGACCCCGCCTCTTCCATCGTGAAGTTCGAAGGTTTGGCGCGCACAGCCTTCTGATCAAGAACCATCCACTTGGCGTGGCTGCCATCCTGGGTAATGCCGAGCTCACCGCCGCCGCCCCAAATTTCCATACCGACCATCGAAGCCGGTCCCTCGCGCACGACGCCGCCGAAGTCGCGTCCCGGCGTGCGTGGCCAGATCGCATGCGGCATATGTCCGAGCGACGCCTTGACGTCGCTAGGATTGACGCCGGCTGCAACGATCTCGACCAGCACCTGGCCAGGGCCTGGCCGCGGAATGGTCACATCGACCAGATCAATCTTGAGATTGTCGAGATCAGGCGATTTCTCGCTGACCCTCAACGCTTTGGCGATCTTCGCGTCGACCTGGATATTCATGTCTCATCTCCCCTGAATTGGTTGTCAAAATCATGCCGGAAGGCCGAGCATCTCGCGCGCCTGTGAGGGCTCGGCGATCTTCCCGCCGAGTTTCTCGATCAGGTCGCGCGCACGCTCGACGAGTTCGCCGTTGCCTTTGGCGAGTACGCCCTTGGCGATGTAGGAATTGTCTTCGAGGCCCACCCGCACATGGCCGCCGAGCAGATAGGACTGCACCGCCATCGGGAACGACATCCGGCCGACGCCAAACCCGGTCCACACGGCATCACCAGGCAGCATGCGCGCGGCGGTCGCCATGATATCGGTCGTCGACGGAAAGCCGTATTTGACGCCGGTGACGATCGTAAACATCGCGGGCGACTTCAGGACGCCCGCTTTCAAGAGGTCCTGCGCGAGCTGGATGTGACCCGTGTCGAACACTTCAAGCTCGGGCTTGGATCCCGCGTCGTTGATGATTTCCGCCATGATCTTCACGTTCTCAGGCGTGTTGATCACCACCTCCGAGCCGAAGGTCATCGTGTTCAGGTCGAGCGTCGCAATGTCGGGCTTGAGTGCCACGATGTGCTCGACGCGCCGTTCCGGCCGCGTCAGCGTGGTGCGCGGCCCGGCAACGGCGGGATTGTCCTCGCTCGGATGATACCTGCCGCCGGGACCGGTGGTGATATTGAGGATCAGGGCATTGTTCCTCGCCCGAATCCGCTCGACCACCTCCCGATAATATTTGAGCTCCATCGACGGCTTGCCGGTCTCAGGATCGCGGACGTGGATGTGGGCGATAGCGGCGCCCGCTTCTGCCGCTTCCAGGCAGGAGTTGGCGATCTCCTCGGGCGTGACGGGTAGACTGGGGTGGTTTTCGCGCGTGGTGAGATTGCCTGTCACGGCACAGGTGATAATGGCGTTTTGCTGCATCAGAGGTGCCTCCCACCATCGACGACGATCCGGTCGCCGGTCGAGAACTTGAGATGTGTCGCGCAGGCGACGATCGCCTCGGCCACATCGACCGGCGAGGTGATGCGCTTCAGCGGCGTCGTCGCAGCAACTTTGTCGTTGAACTCCTTGCCGCGGCCGGGGACGAACTGGGTGTCAACCGCACCGGGCGACACCGAGAGCACGCGGATAGCTGGTGCCAGTGCGCGAGCGAGCGATTTCGTCATGATGTCGAGCCCGGCCTTGGCGCCGCAATAGGCGACATTGGAGCCGACGCCCGTAAAGGCGGCGATCGACGAGACGTTGACGACGAGCCCGTCGCCGCGCTCCTGCAGTGCGGGCGCGAATGCGCGGATGGTCGCGAAGACTCCGCGCCAGTTGTTGACGAAGATCTCATCGATGAGGTCGTCCGTCAGCGCATCGAGGTCGCCGTGCGGGATGGGCTTGGTGATGCCGGCGCTGTTGACGAGAATGTCGGCGCCGCCCATTTCGACGAGCACACGGTCGCGAAAGGCGTCAATGCTGCGGCTGTCTTCGATCGAGACGGCCTCGGTCATGTGGCCCTCCCCCGCCAGGCTCTCCTTCAGCGTCCGGGCCTCTTCGGCGGACGACCGGTATCCGATCGCCACCCGGGCGCCCGCTTCGGCGAGAAGCCGGCAGGCCTCGCGCCCGATGCCGCCGGAGCCGCCGGTGACAACGGCCACCTTGCCGGCGAGCGGCAGTCGATGTTCATGCGCTGCCATCATGACTTGGTCCCCGAGATCGGCGGGACGGGATAGGTCGACTCGCCCTGCGTCAGGCGGAACTGGTACTCGCAGGTATAGAAGGGCGACGGCGTATCCGGGTGATCGGGATGCGGCGCGCGATGCTCGACAAAATCGCCGACAATCTGCTGCTTGGCGCCGAACACGACATCATCTGCGAGCGCCTCCGGCGTATCGGAAAAGATTTGCGTGATCAGGGTCTTGTATCCGGGCGCCGAGACGATGAAGTGGATGTGGGCCGGACGCATCGGACGCCGCCTCTGGGCATGCAGCAATTCCCCCACCGGTCCGTCCGTCGGGACCGGATAGCCGGCCGGTTTCACCGAGACGAAATGGAACGAGCCGTCCGCGTCCGTATGGAAGACGCCGCGCAGGTTGAAGTCCTCCTGGTCCGGATCCTGGTTCTCGTAGAGCCCGACGGGAGAGGCCTGCCAGACATCGAGCTTGGCGCCGGCAATCGGCATGCCGCCGACCCCGGTCACCTTGCCCTGGAAGAAGAGCTTCGGCCCGGGCGTGTCGGAACGCGCGATGCAATCGCCGCAGGCGCAGGCGGGAGCCTTGCCGCGATAGAACGGGCCGAGCAGCGCGGACATGGTTTCGCCCTGCATGCCGTCATTGTTGATGAGGTCGATCAAGGTCGATGCGCCGAGGACATCGGCGGCGAGCACGACCTCATTGTTGGTCTCATTGGTGTGGTGACCGAGGGCGGCGATCCATTGCAGCGCCTTTTCGAATTCCGCCTCGGTCGGAAGGGTCTCGATGATGAACGCATGAAGGTGGCGCGTCGCGGACTCCATCAGCGTGCGCAGGCGCGCGTCCGGTGTAGCCGCCATCGCCGTGACGACCGTCGGCGTCACATCCTCGAGGGTCGATATCAGTTTCGGTTCGACTTTTACGTGTTGCATGACATGTCTCCTGGCTGTCGCAACCGGCCTCAGGCCGCCGTCGTCTTCAGGGATTGCAGGTGCGGGTATTTCTCGGTCAGCAGCGACCCGTGGTAGTAGGTCGCGGCGAAGGGGTCGGTTTCGCGGATCAGGTCCAGCCAGCGGCCGACAGCCGGTGACGATGCCCACAAGTGACCAAGATTGATGTCGTCCATGCGCACGATGACCGGCATGATGGCGATGTCGGCGAGCGATAGTGTGCGGCCGAGGACAAAGGGGCCACCGCTCTCGTCGATCCAGCGCGTGAACCGGTCGACGCCGCGCTGCAGGCGGCCGAGCGCTTCGTCCATCTCGGCCTTGGGGAAGCCGGTGCGGCCCATCTTCAGGAGGAACTCGCGGCGCAGCGGCTTGCTTTCGCAGACGGCCAGAAATTCCTCCTCGCTCATCGCCTGATAATGCGGCAGGAAGGCGAGATTGTAGGAAGGTACGCGCACGGCCGGTGTCGGCACCTCGTCGATGTAGCGCATCTTGGCCCGCATTTCGGCAACCTTGAGCGGGTCGGACGGGCGAAGCGGCGCCACCTCGGGATGGATGTCCTCGAGGTATTCCATGATGACGGAGGAATCGAGCACTGAGGTCCCGTTGTGGACGAGCGCCGGCACCAATCCGTTGGGATTGATCGCCAGATAGTCAGGCTTCAACTGGTCGCCCCGGAAGAGGTCGAGCTTGTGCTCGACGAAGGGAACCCCCTTCGTGTGCAGCGTGTAGCGAACGCGCTGGCTACAGGTCGATTGCGGTGCGTTATAAAGTTCGTACTCGGACATGCCTTCCTCCTCCTGCGTCCTGCAGGTCAGTCCTGTTGCAGTTCGATGTGTCGGGACTGGAGCTCAGTCCCAGTTGAGCACGCGGGGCAGCTTGCCGCGTCGGGCGAGCGTCCCGACCAGGCCGAGCGGGAAGAACATCAGCCCGAGCGCCATCACCAGGCCGGTGCCAAGGATGTTGAGTTCCGAAGCGCCCATCATGGCGACGAAGAGCTCGTTGAGCGCTACGATCAGCACGGCGCCGATGACAGGACCGGCAACGGTGCCCTTGCCGCCGAGGATCGACATCAGCACGAGGTTCACCGCGATCGGCATGATCAGAAAGATATTGGGGCGGAGATAGGTGATGTACTCGCCCCAGACGGCGCCAGCCATGCCGACGAAGAAAGCCGAGAGCGCGAAGGCCATGACCTTGTAGAAGCGCGTGTCGATGCCTGCGCTTTCCGCCTTGATCTCGTCCTTGGAAATCGCCCTGAGGCCGAGGCCGAACTTGGAGTGCTTGATGCGATAGCTCGCCCAGACGCTAAAGGCGGCGATCGCCAGCATGGCGTAGTAGTAGGGAACCTTTGCCCAGAGCACCGGAAGACTGGTGACGGGCAGCGTCACGCCATTGGCACCGCCGACGAATTCCCAGTTGTCGAACAGGATCCGGGCGATCATCAACAACGCGATCGAGGAGATGATGAAGCTCGGACCGCGAACCTTGAGCGTGACCATGCCGATCAGATAGCCGATCACGGCGGCGACGAGGCCGGCAAGCGGCGCGGTGATGATCGTCGAGACGCCGAAACGGGCCAGGATCATGCCGGAGAAATATCCGCCGATCGCGAAGAACACGGCGTGGCCGAGCGAGATGTAACCGGTAAAGCCGCCGAGGATGTTCCAGCCCGAGGCCATCGCCACATAGCTCGCGGTGAAGAGCACCATGTGCAGTAGGTAGTTATAGTTGCCGGTAAGCTGCAGCAGCGGCAACGCGACAAGAACCGCCATCAAGGCGAGCGGGAACCAGGTCGCCCGCGTCTGGTCGGCCTTGCGAGCGAGCTTCTCGTTGTGCAGGCGGCGCGCTTCGAGGACGCCGCTGGTGGTGGATTGCTGAAGCGTGACGGTCATCATGCCATCTCCGGTTTTTCGCCGAACAGCCCCTGGGGCCGGACGAGCAGGATGAGGAAAAGGGCGACGAAGAAGGTCAGCGTTGACCAGGTCGCGCCGACCCAGGCGCCGACGAAGGCGGCAATGACCGACAGGAACAGCGCGGCTACGACCGTGCCGAGAATACTGCCCATGCCGCCGAGCACGACGACGGACATCAGCATCGCAATCCACTCTCCATGTTTCGCCGGGAAGAAGCTGAAGACGAAGCTGACCAGCGAACCCGCCGCACCGGCAAGGCCGATGCCGATTGCGAAGGCAAGCACGCTGATGAAGTTGACGTTGACACCGAGAAGCTCTGCCGCCTCCCGGTTTTGCGTCGTTGCCCGAATCGCATAGCCGAGGCGCGAATATTTGAGAAACAGCGTCAGTCCGGCGATGATCACCAAGGAGACGATACCGGCGTAAAGCTGGCCCTTCGGAATGAAAAGGTCACCGATGAAGAAGGCATCGGTCGCATAGTCAGGCGAGACGATGCGCTGCGTGTTGGTGAAGAGCCCACCGAGCGCGCCTTCGACGACCATTGCGAGCGCAAAAGTCAGAAGCACGGTCATCTCGGAATATCTGGCGCTTTTCGTCTGCCTCTCGAGCATCAGGCGATAGAGCAGCACGCCGATTGCCGCCATGATGACGGAGGCGACGGGCAGCATGACGATCGGATCGACGCCAAGGAGCTTGAAGGCCCAATAGGTGATGTAGGCACCGGCGATGATGAGCGACGGGTGCGCGAGATTGACGATGCGCATCACGCCGAACACCAGCGACAGACCGGAGCCCATCAGCGCGATGACGCCGCCAAGAGCCAGACCCAGGATCAGAATTTGAAGTATTTCTGCCATCATAGCTCCTTCAGGCGGCTTTCTTGCCGCCGAGATAGAGTTCTTGGATGCGCGGATCGGACAGGATCATCTCGGCCGGGCCCTCGAAAAGCGTGCGGCCGAGGTCGAGCACCACGCCCCAATCGGAATTCTTGAGCCCCATCAAGGCGTTCTGCTCGACGAGCAACACCGTGACGCCCTCCGCCGACATCATCTTCATGATGTCGAACATTTCCTGGATGACCTTCGGAGCGAGTCCGAGTGACGGTTCGTCGAGCATGACGATGGCGGGCTTGATGATCAGCGTGCGGGCCATCGCAAGCGTCTGTTGCTGGCCGCCGGACATGGTGCCGGCGTGCTGGTCGGCGCGCTCGCGCAGGATCGGGAACCGCTCCAGGATGCCGTCGATCCGCCGCTCGAGCTCCCGCTGGTCGTTGAGGATGAAGCCGCCCATGCGCAGGTTTTCGCGCACGGTCATTTTCGGGAAAAGCGCCCGCTCCTGCGGCACGAAGCAGATGCCCTCGCGCAGGATCTGGTCCGGGCGCATGCCGTTCAGGCGCTTGCCCCTGAACACGACGTCGCCCTTGCGGATGGTGAGCATGCCGCAGATGGCTTTCATCAGCGTCGACTTGCCGGCGCCGTTCGGGCCGATGATGCAATGGACCTTGCCGGGTTCGACGGTGAGATGCGCGCCGTCGAGGATCGCCGGACCATCGCCATAGCCGGCGGTGATGTTGGTGACCTGAAGAAGCTCACTCATCACGCCGCCTCCGCTTCCAGGACGCCACCAAGATAGGCTTCGAGCACCTGCGGATCCCGGCGGACGACATCCGGCGTGCCGGAACAGATGACGCGCCCCTGCGCCATCACCACGACCTTGTGCGAAAGACGCATGATCAGATCCATATTGTGCTCGACGATGAGCACGGTCAGGCCTTTCTCGTTCAAGGCGCGGATGTGGCCGATAATCTCTTCGAGCAGCGACGGGTTGACGCCGCCTGCCGGTTCGTCGAGCAGGATGATCTTGGGATCGGACATCAGCAGAGCCGCGAGATCCATCAGCTTCTTCTGGCCGTAGGAGAGATTGTGGCCGTCCTCGTAGGCGATGCGGGTGATGCCCAGGAACTCCAGGATCGACATTGCCTTGTCCTTTTCCTCCGCGCTCATGGCGGGACGGAACAGGCCGGACCAGCCATCGACCCGCGATTGCACGATGACGTTCTCGATAACCGTCATGTCCGCGAGATTGCGCGAGATCTGGAAGGTCCGGCTCAAGCCGCGCGCTGTCACCTTATGTGGCCTCAGATGATCGATCCGATCGCCGTCGAGCCGGATCTCGCCCGATGTCGGCGTGACCGTGCGGCTGATGCAGTTGAACGCCGTGGTTTTTCCGGCGCCGTTCGGGCCGATCAATGCGGTGATCGATCCCTTCTCGACGGTAAAGCTCGCACCGTCGACGGCCCTGATGCCGCCATAGTGCTTGCAAAGATTCCTGACTTCGAGCATGCGCTCGACCTCCCGTTCCTTCAGTTCACAGGAATGTCGCGAGGCGGACAGTTGCCGCCTCGCGTCGGCTTCACCGGTCAGAAGCCGGCCTTGGGGTAGCTGAAGGGCACGACGCCTTCGAACTCCCCCTTCGGATAGACGAACTTGAGGTTGCCACCCTGCCACTGGGTCATGATGTGGGATTTGTTCTGGGCGAGGCCGCGCTCATCCCAATTGAAGCGGCCGAGCACGGTTTGCACGGGTGCATCCTGCGTGCGCGCGTGCAGCCATTCCGCCATCTTGGCATTGTCGGTGGAACCGGCGCCAGTGATTGCCTGCTCGATACCCTGGCAGACAGCGAACGGGATGGCGCTGTCCTCGTCCGGCTCGACGCCGTAGGCCGCGGTGAAAGCCTTGACGAAATCGCCATTGCTGAACGGCTTGCCGGCGAGCGTGCTCTCGAAGGGCACGTCCTTGTGCCAGGTGGTATGGATCATGACGCCGTCGGCCGCGTCCTTGCCGACGCCTTCGATGAATTCGTTCTGCGCGCCCTGGCTCAGGTAAACGAGTTTCGGCGTGGCACCAACGGTCTTCAGCGCGCGGGTCAACTGCACGGCTTCCTCCGCCGAGGCCGTGAGGCCGACGACCATTTCGGCGCCGGAGCGCTTGATCGAGTTGGCGAGGTTCAGCCAGTCGTTGAAGCCTTCCTCCGGCCACTTCTCCTGCATCACGACCTTGATGCCGGCATTGGCGAGGTAACCCGGAGCGAGATCGGCGATCTCTTTGTCGGTCGCCGGATCCTTGACCTTTTCGCCGAGCAGGCCGGCGGCAATCGCATTGGCAAAGAAGTCGTCCGCAGACACGATTGCAGCACTCTTGGGCCCCTCGCCTGCCGGGATCAGGTCGTGGATGACAGCAGTCACGTCCTTTCCGGTATATTCGGCCGCACTCACCTGGAAATAGAAGAGGTTGCGGTAGCCCTGCTCGTAGATGCGCAATGCGCCGCCGGAGGGAACCGCGTGCACCATGTTGTACTTCGACAAAATCGCGGCGACGGGGAACGTCAGGCGGCTTGAGAACGTGCCGTAGACGGCGTCGACCTTGTCGACATTGATGAAGCGTTCGTATTGGTTGATGGCGGTCGCCGGATCGGAACGATTGTCGCTGACGATCAGGTCGACCTGCCGGCCAAGGATGCCGCCCGCTTCATTGATCAGCTTGGTGCAGAGCTCGTAGCCCCGCTTGTGCTTTTCGCCGCTGACGGACAGGCCGCCTGTGATCGGCAGCGACGCGCCGATGCGGATGTTCTCCGCGTAAGCGGCGGTTGCTGTGAACACCATTGCGGTCGTTGCTGCCAGAATTCTTGCCAGAGTCATCGATGCTCCTCCCATCAAATCGGCTACCGGTTGTATTCATTGCGCCTTTACATCGTGCAATCGATTGCACGCAGCGGCGCAAAACAAGTCGATCAACACGTGACGCGCGCCCTGACGATCTCCTCCATCGCCATTAGGCACCCGCCTGGCACAGCGCCGTAATCGACACTGCGCCTTATGCAATCGATTGCGTGACGTATCTAACACGGCTAATATGTCCCGTCAAGAAGATTGTGCAATCGATTGCCTCGACGCTCGAATGCGGTAGAATGGGACACGGACGGAGTAACCAAATGAAGAAAAAGAGAATTACGCTCAAAGACATAGCCCGCGAAACCGGCGTCCACGTCTCAACCGTCTCGCGGGCGCTCGACCCGGTTGAACGCAAGTCGATTACCGACGACGTCGCCAATCGCATTCAGGCTGCGGCCGAACGGCTCGGCTATCGTCCGAACCGCATCGCCGCCGGTTTGCGCACCAACCGGACGATGACCGTGGGCGTCATGATTCCCGACATCACCAACCTGGTCTTCCCGCCGATCCTGCGCGGCATCGAAAGTGTGCTCGAACCGCTTGGCTATGCCGCGATCATCGTCAACACCGACAGCGAGCGCGACCGCGAGGTTCGCCTGCTTGATGTGCTTCGCGACCGAGGCGTCGACGGCATCATCCACGCTGCCGTGCTGCGAAGCGACCCTTCGATCGCGCGGGCTGCCCAGGACGGCCTGCCCGTCGTCACGCTTAATAGAAAGGTGGAGCAATCGACGATCCCCAGCGTGATCAATGACGAAGACGCCGGTATCTGCGAGATGCTGCGGCATTTGAAAGAGCTCGGCCACACCCGCATCGCCCATATCGCAGGGCCGCAGGAACTCTCCACCGGTCAGCTCCGCCTCTCCGCCTTCCGCAAGGCGGCCGATGACCAGGCGATAGAGGTCGACGAGGCGCTTATCCGGGTGGCGACCCGGTTCAACGAGGAGGATGGAGCCCGCTGTCTTCTTGAACTGCTCGATGGCGGTAACGTCTTCACTGCCGTCCTCTGTGCCAACGACCGCCTGGCGCTCGGCGCCATCGAAGCCCTGCGCCACCGCGGCATCGACTGTCCCCGGCAGATCTCCGTGACCGGCTTCAACGACATGCCGCTGCTCGACCTTATCCGACCGAAACTCACGACCGTTCGCATTCAACAATACGAGGCAGGTCGCACGGCAGCAAAACTGCTGATGCGGCTGGTTAATTCCGCCGAGGACGACCCGATACCGCTCGAAACCGTTCTGCCCGTGGAACTGGTCGCCAGGGAGAGCACGGCCCCCGTGGCCGCCGGCGGTCCGCGTTCTGGGCAGCCGGGACCGGGCAACACACGATCGTCGAACGGTTCGAGCGGGCCACTAAGCGCTCATTGACTGCAAAATCGTTGCCGTGCAGTCATTCTGCAAGTTACGAAGTTTCAGATTCTTGAATTCGCCTGCACCTGCTGCGGCGATACCCGCTCGCCGAGCACATTCGTAAGCTCGGCCAAACACAGCGGCCTTGCGGTCACCGGGTTGGCGTGGGCACCTTTTCAGCTAGACACCCCATACCACGGCCTGTTCATGTCGATGGATCAGGTGCTGAAGCCGGTCAAAGCTGTGGCGGATGTGTTGCGAGAATTTCTCGATGGCCGGGGTATGCGCCGAGGTCGCGCGTCTCAAAAGCCCGAGGGCGCGTTCCGGGTGCGGGACCGAAACCGGAAGTGCCGTGACCGATTTTTCGTTGCGTAGCGCAAAGACGACGCTGTGCGGAAGCACGGTCAAGGCGTCGATACCCTTGAGGTAGTTGACGAGGCTCATCAGCGAGCCGCCCGTGTAGCGTATCTTGATCTCGGTCGCCCCGAAGGAGAGCAGCAGGCTATGAAGATCCGCAAGCAGCGGGCTTCCCGGCGGCGGCGCCACCCAGGGATATTCGAGAAGCTGCGACGGCTGCGGCCGTCTCTTCAGCAGAAGCGGATGCGTCACCCGGCAAGCGACGACGTTTCGACCGGGAAGCACCTTCTGGAACGCCAAGCCCGATCCCTCCTCAAGAATGTCGATCGGGCAGATGGCAAGGTCGATCTGATCGCCCTTCAGGGCAGCGCGCAGATCGGCCATGTAGCCGTAGCTCTGGTCGATCCGGACATCAGGGTTTTGTGCCTGGAAGTCTGCGATCATCGGCGCAATCAAGGCGTCCATGAAAAACGGCGTGCCGCCGACGCGCACGAGGCCGCTTTTGCCGAGGCGAAAGCTCTCGATCGTATCGGACGCCTTGCGTGAGGCCGACAGCATGACCTGACCATGATCAGCGAGCGCGCGCCCGAGCGGCGTCGGTTGCAGCGGCCGGCGCCCTTTGACGAAAAGCGGTTCGCCCAGGCGCTTTTCCAGCATGGCAATGGTGCGCGAGATCGCCGGCTGCGACAGCCCGAGCAGCGCTGCGCCTTCGGTGACGCCGCCCGCTTTCACGACCGCAGCGAGCTGGACAAGATGGCGTTCGTCTATCTTCATAACAATTGATTATATTAACTGAGAGTAAAATCATCAATCGCTCCTAGGCCCCATGCTAGCTTTCATTTCAGCCAAGTGTCTGGAGGAGTGTGATGCGGGGCGCGATGGTTTCGAATCCCAACGAAGCAGCCTTCACCGAGGCTTTCGCACAGCGAATTTCGAAAGCCGACGACGGCTCGCTACCACAGGTGCTGCGCACGGTCGTGAACCACCTCCACGGGCTCATCAGGGAATTGCGGCCCAGCGCCGCCGACTGGCGCAAGATGATCGAGTTTTTGACCGAGGTCGGTCACACGACCGACGAGCGGCGGCAGGAATGGGGATTGCTGTTCGATCTGCTTGGTGCCTCGGCGCTGGTCGATGAGATCAATTCGCGTCGGCCGAAACAGGCGACACCCAACACGGTCCGTGGTCCTTTCTTTCGCGCCGACACGCCACAGCGCGCGTCCGGCAGCAATATCTCGCTCGATGGTGTCGGCGAGCGGCTGGCGGTTTTCGGACAATTGCTCGATCTCGACGGGCACCCGATCGAGAGCGCAGAGGTCATGACCTGGCAGGCGAACGCCGCCGGTTTCTACGAGAACCAGCAGCCGGACCTCCAGCCGGAGTTCAATCTGCGCGGCGTCTTCAAAACGGACCGGCAGGGACGATTCGACTACCTGACGGTGCGCCCGGCCGGCTACGGCGTCCCGGAAGACGGGCCGGTGGGCAAGCTCCTTGGTCAAGCGGGTTGCTCGCTCCGGCGCCCAGCCCATCTACATTTCATCGTCACCGCCCCAGGATTCCAGACGATTACGACGCATATCTACGACGGCAGCGATCCGCATATCGACGAGGACGCGATCTTTGGCGTCAAGCCGGAACTGGTGCACGAATTCAAATGCTTCGACATCGGCGGCAAGTCCGGCTGGCGGCTGGACTTCAAGTTCCTGATGGCGAGGGCAAGGGAAGGATCTGCATCGTGAGGAACAAGTTCACCTATCAGGGCAGCGCAGCGCACATCGTCTTTGGCGAAGGCAAGAGCGACGAAGCAGGAGCCTGGGTCGAAAAGCTTGGGTGCAGGCAGGCGTTGGTGCTTTCAACACCACATCAAAGGGCAGAAGCGGAAGCATTGGCGGAGCGGCTCGGGCCACTTGCCGTCGGTGTCTTTGCCGGGGCTATGATGCATACGCCGGTCGACGTCACGGCAAAAGCGATGGAGGCGGTCAAGCAAAGCGGCGCCGACTGCGTCATCTCGCTTGGCGGGGGCTCCACCACCGGACTCGGCAAGGCGATAGCCTATCGCACCGACCTGCCCCAAGTCGTTATCCCGACGACCTACGCCGGCTCGGAAGTGACGCCGATCCTCGGACAGACGGAAGGCGGCCGAAAGACGACCGTTCGGCACCCTTCGATCCTGCCGGAAGTGGTGATCTACGATCCGGAGCTGACGCTCGGCCTTCCGGTCGGCATGAGCGTGACGAGCGCGCTCAACGCCATGGCCCATGCGGTCGAAGCCCTTTATGCGCAGGATCGTAACCCGATCTCTTCGCTGATGGCAGCCGAAGGCCTGTTAGCCTTCAAGACGAGCTTGCCGAGGATCGTCGAGGCGCCGGGAGATCGCGAGGCGCGAGCCGAGGCGCTTTACGGAGCCTGGCTCTCGGGTACTGTGCTCGGCACCGTCGGCATGGCGCTGCATCACAAGATTTGCCACACGCTCGGCGGCACCTTCGACACGCCGCACGCGGAAACGCACGCAATCATGCTGCCACATACGGCCGGCTACAACGCCGTGGTCGTGCCTGACCTGCTTGACCCGGTGGCCGGGACCTTCGGCGGATCGGTTGGCGGCGGCTTGTGGGATTTCGCAAAGTCGCTCGGCGCGCCGCTCGCCCTGAAAGATCTCGGGCTTTCCGAAGCCGACCTCGATCGCGCAGCCGCGATTGCGACCGAAAACCCCTATTGGAACCCGCGGCCGATCGACCGCCAGTCCATTCGGGCGCTGCTGCAGGATGCCTGGGAGGGCAACCGGCCGACGAACTGACGACACCCTTCGAGAGGAAGGGCATTGGGAGGAGGAACCATGCTGACGAGACGCGATTTTCTGAAGACGACAGCCGCAGGTGGCGCTGTCGCCTTTTCATCGGCACTTTCGATGCCGGCGATCGCCAAGGACACGGCAATCAAGCTTGGCTATGTGAGCCCGCAGACCGGGCCGCTCGCCGCCTTCGGCGAAGCCGACAAATTCGTGATCGACGCCTTCCTGGCGACAACCAAGGCCAAGGGCCAGAACTTCGAGATTGTGGTCAAGGACAGCCAGTCGAACCCCAACCGGGCGGCGGAAGTCGCCAAGCAGTTGATCGTCGATGACGAGGTCAATCTCGTCCTTGTCGCCTCAACGCCGGAGACGACGAACCCGGTCGCAACCACCTGCGAAGCCGAGCAGATACCCTGCATCTCGACGGTTGCGCCATGGCAGCCCTGGTTCATTGGCCAGCAAGGCAATCCCGGCGATCCAGCTTCTTGGAAACCGTTCGACTATGCCTATCACTTCTTCTGGGGTCTCGAGGATGTGATCGCCGTCTTCACCAACATGTGGGCTCAGGTGGAGACGAACCACAAGGTCGGCGGGCTCTTTCCCAACGATGGCGACGGCAATGCCTGGGGCGACGGGACCGTGGGTTTCCCTCCGGTCCTCGAAAAGCTGGGTTACGGGCTCACCGATCCTGGCCGCTACCAGAACATGACCGACGACTTCTCGGCGCAGATCAATGCGTTCAAATCGGGCGGATGCGAGATCGTCACCGGTGTGGTCATCCCCCCTGATTTCACGACCTTCTGGAACCAGGCCAAACAGCAGGGTTTCGTGCCGAAGGTCGCCTCGATCGGCAAGGCCCTGCTCTTTCCGCAGGCAGTCGAAGCGCTGGGCAAGGCCGGGCATAATCTCTCGTCGGAAGTCTGGTGGTCGCCGAGCCATCCTTTCGCCTCATCGCTGACTGGCGAGACATCCGCTCAAGTGGCCGAAGCCTTCACCAAGGCGACCGGCCGGCCCTGGACCCAGCCGATCGGTTTTGCCCACGCCCTCTTCGAACTGGCCGTCGACGCAGTTACGCGGGCCGACGATCCGACCGACGGCGATGCGCTGGCTCAGGCGATTGCCGCCACCAGGCTCGATACGCTCGTCGGTCCCGTCGCCTGGGACGGCAAAGGCTTGCCGCCCTTTGCCGCACGAAACGTGGCCAAGACGCCGCTCGTCGGCGGTCAATGGCGGCTCAAGGACAGCGGCGGTTATGACCTCGTCATCACCGACAACAAGACGGCGCCGAACATTCCCGCCGGCGGGAAAATGGAAGCGATCGTTTGAGCGCCTCTAGGCGTGGGACGGTGACCGAGGAGGGTCAGGCATGTCTCTGTTAGAAGTCGAGCGGGTCTCGAAGCGCTTCGGCGCGCTGACGGTTGCCGACGAGATCAGCCTCTCGGTCGGCGAGGGCGAGGCGCTGGGCATCATCGGGCCGAACGGTGCCGGCAAATCGACGTTGTTCAACCTGATTACCGGCAACATCGCCCCCGACAGCGGCACCGTCCGCTTCGGCGGCGTGGATGTCACCCGAACACCGCCGATGGGCCGCTGTCTGTCGGGCATGGGGCGGACCTTCCAGATCCCCCAGCCCTTCGAAAAACTGACCGTCTTTGAGAACCTGCTCGTCGCCGGCAGTTTCGGCGCGCGGCGGCGCGAGGCGGAGGCCTGTGACCGCTGCGCCGAGATCCTGGTGGACACGGGCCTGTTCGACAAGGCGAATGTTCTGGCCGGCGGCCTTACCCTGCTGCAGCGCAAGCGGCTGGAACTGGCAAGGGCGCTCGCCACCGAGCCCAGGCTGTTGCTGCTGGACGAGATCGCCGGCGGCTTGACGGAAGCCGAATGCCACCAGCTTGTCTCGACCATCAGTGCCATCCAGCAGAAGGGCGTGGCCGTCATCTGGATCGAACATGTGCTGCATGCGCTGACCTCGGTGGTGGAGCGGCTGCTGGTTCTGAACTTCGGCAAGGTGATCGGCATCGGAAAACCCGACGAGCTCATGGCATCGCGTGCGGTCCAGGAGATCTATCTGGGGATCGAGCTATGACGGCGATGCTCGAAACCAGAGGCCTCAAGGCCTTCTACGGCGACTTCCAGGCACTTTTCGGCGTTGATATCGCCGTTGCCAAGGGGGAAACCGTCGCGATCATCGGGGCCAATGGCGCGGGCAAGACCAGCCTGATGCGCGCCATCTCCGGCGTTCTCGCGAGCGAGCCGGGCATGGTCGTCTATCGCGATGAACCGATCGGTGCGCTGGCAGCACCCGACGTTCTTGCCCGCGGCATCGCCATGGTGCCCGAGGGACGCCGGCTGTTCCCGTCGCTGAGCGTCGAGGAAAACCTGCTGATCGGCGCCTATGGCCGCAAGGGAGAGGGACCTTGGACGCTCGAGAGTGTCTATGAGCTCTTCCCGATCCTGCGCGAGCGTCGAAACAACCCAGCGACAGCCCTTTCCGGCGGCCAGCAGCAGATGGTGGCAATCGGCCGGGCGCTGATGTCCAACCCGGACGTGCTGCTCTGCGACGAGATCAGTCTCGGCTTGGCGCCAGTCGTCGTTCGCGACATCTATGCCGCTTTCCCGCGCATCCGCGAAACCGGTGCTTCGATCGTCATCGTCGAGCAGGACATCGCCCAGGCGCTGAAGGTCGCAACCCAGGTCTATTGCCTGATGGAAGGGCGGGTGACGTTGTCCGGGAGTCCGCAGGCTCTGACCCGCGAGCAGATCCATCAGGCCTATTTCGGAGCGCCGCGCCATGAGCTTCATTGACACGATCGTGCAGGGCGTTCTGCTTGGCGGGCTCTACGCTCTGTTTGCCGCCGGCCTCAGCCTGGTTTTCGGCATCATGCGGCTCGTCAATCTCGCCCATGGCGACCTGATCGTGCTTGCCGCCTTCCTGATCCTTCTGCTGACCTCGGCGCTCGGCCTCAATCCATTTTTCGCGGCACTCATTGCCGCGCCGCTGATGTTCGTTGTCGGTTGGGCACTGCAGTATCTTGTGCTCAATCGCACCCTCGGCAAGGACGTCTTGCCACCGCTGCTCGTGACTTTCGGTATCTCCATCGTCCTCCAGAATGGCCTGCTCGAAGCGTTTTCCGCCGATAGCCGTCGTGTCTCCGTCGGTGCGCTGGAGAGTGCGTCGACCGGTCTCGGCCCGCTCAACATCGGCCTGATGCCGTTGATGACTTTTCTCTCGGCGCTCGCCGTCATCTTCGCGCTGAACCAGTTGATCTATCGGACGGCGCTGGGACGCGCCTTCCGGGCAACCTCCGACGATATCGTGACAGCTGGGCTGATGGGCATTCGCCCGCAACGCATCTTCGCGGCCGCGACCGGGCTTGCCATGGTCGTGGTGACGATCGCCGCGCTTTATCTTGGCACGCGCGCCAATTTCGATCCGACGTCGGGTCCGTCGCGGCTGATCTACGCCTTCGAAGCGGTGATTATCGGCGGCCTCGGCTCGCTCTGGGGAACACTTGCCGGCGGAGTCATCCTCGGCGTTGCACAGACGCTTGGGGCGGCCGTCAATCCGGAATGGCAGATCCTTGCCGGGCACCTCGCCTTCCTCGCCGTTCTCGTCATCAAGCCGCGCGGGCTATTTCCCCGCGCCGTCGATTGAGGTCAAGCCGATGTCCATAGCCATTCCGTCCTTCAAGGTCGAAACGCGCAGCGGAACCTCATTGCTTGCAGCCTTGGCGGCATTCGCCGGCCTCGCGCTCGCGATTGCAGCTCCCCTCATCGTCTCCCGCGGCGTCGTGCAGGATCTCTTCTTTATTCTGACCATGCTTGTCCTCGCGCAGAACTGGAACCTGCTTGCCGGCTATGCCGGGCTGATCTCCGTCGGCCAGCAGGTTTTCGTCGGTTTCGGCGCCTATGCGATGTTCGGTGCGGTCATTCTCGCGGGCCTCGATCCGATCGCCGCCATCCTGATTGCCGGCGCTCTTTCAGCACTTCTCGCCGTCCCGACGGCCTTTTTTACCTTCCGCCTGCAGGGTCCCTATCTCGCCATCGGTACCTGGGTGGTGGCCGAGGTGGTGCGGCTGCTGCTTGCCCAATGGAAGGCGCTCGGAGGCGGCACCGGCACGTCGCTACCGCGCGATGCCACGCACGATATGGCCGGCGTTGACGTCATCGGCGACCTCTTCGGCATGAAGGCGGCCGCGGCCAGCGACGCCCTCACCTATTGGATCGCACTCCTGTTGGCGCTCGCGACCATCGGCTTCATCTACCGCCTGCTGCGCAGCAAGCAGGGGCTCGGGCTCGCAGCCGTGCGCGACAACGAGCAGGCTGCCCGGGCCGTCGGCGTCGACGCCCGGCGCATGAAGGCGCTGGTCTATATTGCGACGGCATTCGTCACCGGTGTGGCCGGTGCACTGATCTATGTGCAGAAGGCGCGCATCTCACCCGACGCGGCCTTTTCCGTCACCGACTGGACGGCCTATGTCATCTTCATCGTCGTGATCGGCGGGATCGGCACCATCGAAGGGCCGATCGTCGGCGTCGTTCTCTTCTTCCTGCTGCAGAAGCTCTTCGCGGATTATGGCTCCTGGTACCTGCTGGTCCTTGGTCTCATCGGCATTCTCATCATGCTCTTTTCGCCGCGCGGTCTCTGGGGCCTGTTCTCCGATCGCACCGGCATCCAGCTCTTTCCGGTCCGCCGCACGTTGATCGGCGGACCATCTGCACACACGCCTAAGGGAGGACCAAATGGCTGACATCACAACCGACGTACTCATCATCGGCACGGGGCCGGCCGGGTCTGCCACCGCCGCGTTGCTTTCGAGCTACGGCATCGAAAACATCGTGATCAACCGCTACCGCTGGCTGGCGAACACGCCACGCGCCCACATCACCAACCAGCGCACGATGGAGGTGCTGCGCGATCTCGGCCGAGACGTGGAGGACGAAGCCTATATGTTCGCGGCCGAACAGGACCTGATGGGCGAGAACGTCTTCTGCACCTCGCTTGCCGGCGAAGAGATCGGCCGCATGAAAAGCTGGGGCAAACATCCGGTCTCACGCGCCGAACATCAGCTTTCCTCGCCGAGCCAGATGAACGACCTGCCGCAGACTTTCATGGAGCCGCTGCTGTTCAAGACGGCTTGTGCACGCGGTACCCAGGCGCGGATGTCGACGGAGTATCTCAGCCATGTGCAGGATGACGACGGGGTTACCACGACCTGTCTCGACCGATTGACCGGCAAGGAATTCACCGTTCGCTCGAAATATCTGATCGGCGCGGATGGCGGCAATTCGAAGGTCGCGGAGCATGCCGGGCTCAGCTTCGAGGGCCGGATGGGTGTTGCCGGATCGATGAACATCCTCTTCGAGGCGGACCTGTCGCGCTATGTCGCGCATCGCCCTTCAGTGCTCTACTGGGTGCTGCAACCGGGGGCCGACGTCGGCGGTATCGGCATGGGCCTCGTGCGCATGGTCCGCCCCTGGAACGAGTGGCTGATCGTCTGGGGATACGACATCAACCAGCCGGCACCGGCCGTAGACGAAGCCCACGCGAAGAAGGTGGTGCGCGACCTGGTCGGCGTGCAGGATCTCGATGTCACGATCAAGCAGGTCTCAACCTGGACGGTCAACAATATGTACGCGACGACGATGTCGAACGGACGCGTCTTCTGCATGGGAGATGCCACGCACCGCCATCCGCCATCGAACGGGCTCGGCTCGAACACCTCGATCCAGGATGCCTTCAACCTTGCCTGGAAACTCGCCTTCGTGCTGAAGGGCCAGGCTGGCGAAACGCTGCTCGATACCTACACCGCGGAGCGGGCGCCGGTCGCCAAGCAGATCGTCACGCGCGCCAACAAGTCGATTGAAGAGTTCGGCCCGATCTTCAAGGCACTCGGCCTGCTCGATTCCATCGATCCCGTGAAGATGCAGCAGAACATGGACGGGCGCTGCCGCGATACGCCAGCGGCGGAAGAACAGCGCGCCGGCATCCGCAAGGCAATCGCCGCCAAGGTCTACGAGTTCGACGCCCACGGCGTCGAGATGAACCAGCGCTATCGTTCGGATGCGATCGTTACCGATGGTCAGCCCGAGCCTGCCTTTACCAAGGACCCGGAACTACATTTCCAGCAGACCACCTGGCCGGGGGCCCGACTGCCGCATGCCTGGGTCTTCTCGAATGACGGCAAGAAAGCCTCGACGCTCGATCTCACCGGCCACGGGCGGTTCACCGTGCTCACCGGGATCGGCGGACAGGGCTGGATCGAAGCGGCGAAGATCGTCAGCCACGAGCTTGGTGTCGATATTGCGGCCCACGCCATCGGCGCGCGGCAGCATTGGGATGATTTCACCGGCGACTGGGCCGCACTCAGCGAAGTGCGCGACAGCGGCATCGTTCTCGTGCGTCCTGACCATCATGTCTGCTGGCGCTCGAAAGTGCTGCCGGCAGATCCCGTCGCAGACCTTCGCCGGGTCATGACATCAATCCTTGGGAGGTGATCCATGGAAGCGCATGAGAAAGGCTTCTTCACCGAAGAAAACTCGATCGAGGTCGTCACCGGCCGCAACAAGAACGCCAAGGACGAGCGGCTGAAGCAGATCATGGAAGTGGTCACGCGCAAGCTGCACGAGGCGGTGCGGGAAATCGAGCCGACGCAGGACGAGTGGATGGAGGCGATCCTCTTCCTCACGCGCACGGGGCAGATGTGCAACGAATGGCGGCAGGAGTTCATCCTGCTGTCCGACACGCTCGGCGTCTCGATGCTTGTCGATGCCATCAACAACCGCAAACCGTCGGGTGCCTCGGAAAGCACCGTGCTCGGTCCGTTTCACGTGCAGGATGCGCCGGAGCTCGAGATGGGAGCCAACATCTGCCTCGACCAGAAGGGCGAGGAGATGGTCGTCGGCGGACGCATCCTCGACACCGAGGGCAGGCCAATTGCCAATGCGGTGATCGACGTCTGGCAGGCCAATGACGAAGGCTTCTATGACGTGCAGCAGAAGGGCATCCAGCCGGAATTCAATTTGCGCGGCGTCTTTCGCACGGGGTCAAACGGCGAATATTGGTTCCGAGCGGTAAAGCCGAAATACTACCCGATCCCGAATGACGGTCCGGTCGGCCGGATGCTGGAGCATCTGGGCCGCCACCCCAACCGCCCGGCCCATCTCCACTACATCATCAAGGCCGACGGGTACGAGACGCTTATTACCCACATCTTCGATCCAGATGATCCGTATATCCATTCGGATGCGGTCTTCGGTGTGAAGCAGAGCCTGCTCGCGACTTTCCGGCACGTCGAGGACCCGGCTCGCGCCAAGGAATACGGATTCTCCGATCGCTTCTGGGAAGTGAACCACGACTTCGTGCTGGCGCGGTCAAAGGGTGGCACTCGCTGACCCGATCCGGAGACCATTTCCGCGCTGAGGTGATGCGGAAAAGTATCTTCGCTGAGGCCGCGAGCCCATCCGCGGCACAACGACGCCCAACACTACTGCATGTTCCTTTAATCGTACCCGATTAAAGGACAAAAACATGCAGCAATTCAAATACTACAGCGACCTTTGCGCGTCTGAAAAGACGCGCGGCGCTGTGGTGGCGCGAAGTGCCCTGGACGAAGAAGCGGGTCGTCTTCGGATGCGCCGACGCGAGGGTGAGGTTCCGCAATGGCGGAAGAGAGTGGGAGTCGAACCCACCAGGGACCGTCTGTCAGCCCCTCCCGGATTTGAAGTCCGGACATGCCACCGGGCATGAAGCTCTTCCAAGCTAAGCTTGGGGCTCGGCTCCGGCCAATCCAGAGCAACCCTCGAATTCAGCTTACCGCGGGCCGGCCGCGCTCACCTCGTGAACATACGGTCTATGCCGCTATCGCGCGGTTGATCTCGTGCTTAGCCGCCCTTGCGAGGAAGCCGGAACGGGTGAGCCCCTGTGACTCGGCATATTCATCAATTTGCCGAAGCACATCTTCCGGAAGTGTGACATTCACACGAACAGCCTTTTTGGCCTCTGTCTTGAGCGCAACCAAAATCGCGACACCATCCTTATTCTCAGGGGCAGCCATAACATCCTCAAGAGTGGATGGCTCCGGAATTGCTTCTCCATCTTCTACAAGGCCTTCGATGTGCAGCGCCAAGGCTTCCTCTGCCATGGCTCGCGCGTCATCGAGATCGGTACCGGCAGTTACGACGCCAGGAAAATCGGGAAAGAAAACACCGTAGTCGCTTTCGGCGTCCTTGTGGATCAATCCGATATAATTGCGCATGGTCTTACCTCAGTTTCAGGCCGGATTGTTTTTCTATGCTCTTGAGGGTGCCGATCGGCAAATCCCTCTTTGGGTGAGGAACGGTGACCCGGCCAAGCTTCTCGGGATGTTTGAACTGAACGTGGCTGCCTTTTCTAGCGACCTCGTACCAGCCATCTTCCTGCAGTACCGCAATGATGTCGCCGCTCTTCATGTGCATATATATACACACTCGTGTGTATTACTCAACAAATTTGTCAATCCGCGCGTGACAAAGCCTCGCTGCAGCGAGGAATGTTTTGGCAAGCTATTTCCGGTGCTCAATATCTGCGAAACGGTTGATCGGCGAAAATAGGCTCCCTACACGGCGACTTCAGAGAAGGTGGCGTGATTAAGACTAGCCCTTCGATAGCCGGACACCTGCCCCGCCGTCGACCATCTCGCCTCCAGCTTGGAAGATAACGCCGACAGCCTCCATCGCCTCGCGCAAATCGTTGACGGTCCGATCGTAAGGCGTCCGCTTACCTGCCTAAAAACTGGCGATCCAGTAACACAAATTAACATCGGGCCAACGATAACACTGGAGTTTCCAGCACTTTGAAGGATGGGTCAGGACGAGGAAGGACGATGGCGATCCAATTTGAAGTCCGGACGCCCCACCGGGGACGCATCTCCTCCTCGCGCGTCTGATAAGACGCGCGGCGCTGTAGGAACAGCATTCGGCAATTTGCCGAAGAAATCCAGACGGCTTCGGTTGAGGCGGCGGAGGTCCCCGCGTCTGAAGGTGACGCTGTGACGATCGAAGAAGTCAAGGATCTGGATAGCAACCTTGCGGCCGTTTTCGAGGCGATCGCGAAATTGCATCGCAGTGAACCAGCCCTGGTCGGCGGCCGCACCGATCTCTGCCGTGACAGCGATCATCTCGGCAACCACCTGGCGCAGAAAGAAATGATCATGCGCCACTTCGTGCACGCGGCCCATGCGGCTGCCGAGTTTCAGGAGACGACGCGCCTGCACCTCCGGGATCGCCAGCAATACGGCAATATCGCGCACGCGTGGCGGGCGGAACCGTTCGGATCCGCCGAGCAGGGGCTCGATCTGACGCCAGAGCCGCTCGTCGGCCAGGCTCATGGTCACCTGATGTTCGACAAGCCGTACCCAGGCGCCATCCACCACAATCTCTCCTGGCGTGACGAGCGCCTGCAGGGCCGCACGAAACGCAGGGACCGGAAGACGCAGTGGAAGCGCTGTCCGCAGCCGCTCTACACCCATGCCCAGCAAATCCGGATTTTCCGCATGGAAGACCGCGAGCCGGGCGAGGATGTCGCTTCGGAGTTTCTCCCAGCTCTGCAAGGACATGACGAGCCTGACGGCCTCCGATGGCAGTTCAATCGCGCCTAAGGATCGCGCCAGAGCTTGCGCTTCTGCGGCAGCAATCGCCCGATCGCGGCCGAAGGCGCCGATGTCGATGAAAAAGGGTGGAATGGCGAGCAACGCCTCGATCGTCTGTCGTACTTCGCTCAAGCAGAGGGCATCGAGTTGCGCCATCCGTTCCGGCGTGCGGCGCTTCCTTGCGGGGGCCCGCAAATCCAGAAACCGACCGCCGCCGACCGTGCGCCGGGCTGACGTATCGCGAACAACATAGCGGTCGCCGGCGGCCGCCGCGATCGGCCGGTCCAACACGAGTTGGACGCGCGCGCGCGTTCCTGGTGACACGGCCTGTTCGGCCAAGAGGACGATGCGGGCTCCGACTTCCACGGAGGCGTGATGAAGCCGCACCGGAAACCAATGCCCGATCGGCTTCGGTTCGGAGTCAAGCACGCGCAAAGTTGCGTCGATGCGGTCGGTCGGCGCATGTAGGCCGGGGTCGCAGACCACGTCGCCGCGGCCGACTGCCGCCTTCGTGATGGCGGGACCAACAAGGTTGAGCGCGCAGCGATCACCAGCGCAACCGGTTTCGCTTTGTCTGTTCTGTGCGTGGATTGAGCGCACTCGCGCCTTGAGGCCCGAAGGGCTGACGACGACATGATCTTCGATCGACACCTGACCCGAAAGAACGGTTCCGGTGACGACCGTCCCTACGCCCTGGATGGTAAAGGAGCGATCAATGGCCATGCGGAAGGATCCGCCTGCCTGCCGCCGCGCGAAACGGCGCGCCGCGGCGAGGATTTCGTCGCGAACCGTCGCCACACCTTTGCCCGATATCGACGAAACCGGGATCATGGGCGCATCGACAAGCGCCGTTCCCCTGAGGTGGTTGCGCATCGCCTGCTCGACAGCCGCAACGCGAGCGTCCGTCACGAGATCAGCCTTGGCGATGGCGACGACGCCGTGCTTGATGCCAAGCAGATCGACGATAGCGAGATGCTCGCGCGTCTGCGGCATGACGCCGTCGTCGGCCGCGACCACGAGCAGCACGAAATCGATGCCGCCGGCACCGGCAAGCATGGTGTGGATGAATTTCTCGTGGCCGGGCACGTCGACGAAGCCGATCGTCTCCACACCCTCGACCGGCATGTAGGCAAAACCGAGCTCGATCGATATGCCGCGGTCCTTCTCCTCCTTCAGCCGATCCGTGTCGATACCGGTCAGCGCCCGCACGAGCGACGTCTTGCCATGATCGATGTGGCCGGCCGTGCCTACGATCACCTTTGATCCCTCTCATTCGTGGCTTGAGGCGGCACTACCGCTTCCGAGAGCGGCAGCGAGGCTCGGCGCTCGGCCTCCTGCAATTCCTCGGCATTGAGCGCTGCGCGCACGACGTCGAAGAACGGCGCCGCCAGCGCACTGCCTCCGTCGCGCGCCCTTATCAACCAGGCAAAGGCCTCGATAGGGTCGTGGACTGTGCCGCTTCCAAGATGATAGGCCGCGCCAAGCATCGCCTGCCCGTCGGCATCGCCAGCGCACGCGCCGCGCCGCCACCAGTAGGTCGCCTCGACCGGATCGCGCGCCACCCCGATGGCATTGTGATAGAGCATGCCGAGCCGCGTCATTGACGCCGCGGAACCGTTCTGCGCGGCAGCCAGCGCCCAGCGACGGGCTTCGGCAATATCGGGCTCGATGAGATCCCCTTCGAGCGCCATCCAGCTCAGCATGTCCTGCGCTTCCGCGTCATTCTGTTCGGCAGCCTGGCGGTACAGGCTTGCTGCGCGCTCGTAGTCCGGCGTGGTCCCCTCGCCCTTGAAGAGCAGCGACGCGAGGTTGCGCTGACCGACAGGATCGCCGGCCTCGGCAGCAAGACTGAGCCAGCGATACGCAAGGCCAGCATCCCGGGCGACTCCCAAGCCGCCGGCAAAGCATGCGCCGATATTGTTCTGGGCCCGGGCATTCCCCGCCTGTGCAAGAGGTCCCCACAGGGCGAGAGCGGTTTCGTAGTCACCGTTGCGCGCTGCGGCAAGCGCCGTTGCCATGAGTGGTTCCGAGTACTCATCACCCTTGGGCGGCCTTCCAAAGAGACGGTTGAGAAGGTTCACGATGAAGCTCCCTCTTCTGCCAACGGCTCGAGACGCGCGAGATTGGCGATGAAGCCCTGCTCGTCCTCGAGGCAGCGCAAGTCCAGGATGAGCGACCCGCGTTCGATGCGGCCGATGACCGGCATCGGCAGGCGCCTCAGGGCCGCGGCCAGTTCGGCAAGCATGCGGCCGCTGCCGGACGATGACGCAAGCGCCAGGCCCGCGCTCGGCACGGTGACGAGCGGCAAGGCTCCGGAACCGATCTGGCTGCCGCAATCGATGACTGCGACTTTGAATGCGCCCTTTACCGCCCGCTCCACCGGGGAGGATAACCGCTCGGCCTGCTGGCGGACTTCAGCCTGCGGACGCGCGAGCAGGCGCATGGTCGGAAGGCGCTCGCTCAAGCGGTCCGGGTCGCGATAGAGCCGGAGCGTCGCCACCAGTGCCGCCAAGCGGATCTTGTCTAGGCGCAGCGCCCGCTTCATCGGATTCCTGTTGATCCTTTCGAGGAGGTCGACGCGCCCGACGATGACACCGGCCTGCGGTCCGCCGAGCAGCTTGTCGCCGGAAAAAGTGACGATATCGGCGCCGTCGGCGACCGCTTCGGCGACGGTCGGCTCATGCGCGAGCCCGAAGCGGTCGAGATCGGCCAGCGTGCCGGAGCCGAGATCGTTGATCAGCGGCAGCCCGTGCTCGCGGGCGATTGTCGCCAGCTCGCGCGCCCCGACCTCCTTGGTGAAGCCCTCGATGCGGTAATTGGAGGTGTGGACCTTCAATATCAGGCCCGTTTCGGGACCGATGGCATCCCTGTAGTCCCGGGCATGGGTACGGTTGGTGGTGCCGACCTCCACGAGGCGGACCCCGGAGCACCGCATGATGTCCGGCATGCGAAACGCCCCACCGATTTCGATAAGCTCTCCGCGCGAGACGATCGCTTCCCGGCCGGCGGCCAGACTGTTCAGCGTCAGCAGCACGGCGGCGGCATTGTTGTTGACGACCGTCGCATCCGCCGCACCGGTCAACTCGCAGATGATCGCGCGCAGGTGGTCGTCCCTCTCGCCGCGTGTACCGCTCTCCAGGTCGAATTCGAGCGCGACAGCTTCGCGCATCGCCGCCATCGCGGCATCGATCGCCGCTTCCGCGAGTAAAGCGCGGCCGAGATTTGTGTGGAGCACTGTTCCTGTCAGGTTGAACAGCGGGCGCAGCGTCGATCGATCATTTGCCTCGAGCGCCGCAACGGCAGCCGTGGCAATGGCGTCCGGAGAGGGAACCTCTTCGCCTTTACGCACGTCCTCCCGGGTCATGACCAGGACATTCCGCAAGGCTTCGGTCACAGCTCGCCGCCCGAAACATTCGATCGCTTCGACAAGGGGCGCCGATCTCAGAAGCTCGTCCACCGAGGGGATGTCACGCAACCTGGCATTGGCGTCCATTCCGGCTCTCCCTGGCGCGCGCGCCTCGATCCGACCCTAACAAATTAGAACGGGATGCCGGCGGAAAAACCTTTCCTCATCTCGCTCTAGATTCCGGCCAGAAGCGGTGCAAACCCGCCCCGGCGATAGGGGCCTTCACGCATCAGGAGATCGAGGCTGAGGCTCGCAACATCGTCGGCGATCGGCTCGGTCGCCGGTGCTCTGTTCTGATAGAAGATCTTCGTCCAGCCATGGCATTCGTCGCAGGTTTCGGCCTTGACGGTGCCGCCGTGGTTCTCGATCTCGCGATAGGCGATCCCCTTGGTGGAGCCGCAAAGCACGCACTTAATGCGGACATAGTGCCAGAGCGTCGAGCAAAGCGAGCAGCAGCAGAAGCGTGCGCCGTGAGAGCCCGGCCAGCCGACGACCATGGACGATGCGGGCCTGCCACCGCAGGCCGGGCAAATGCCGTCGGCGACCGGCCTTAGCGTGGCGGGGTCAAGCACGGATGCCAGCCGGGCGAACTGCACCTGAAGCGCGGCCCAGACGAAGATGTGCTCGGCAACCGCGTCTCCAGGCAATGAGCCGGAGAGGACGGTTCCGGCCATGGCGAGACGTGCGTCACGATCGGCACCGATCACCCGAGCGAGAGCCCCGGCGGCTGCGGCCGGCTTCTCGATCGCGTCAGCGGCGGCGAACAGACGGTCGAATATGGCGTGGATTGCTTCGCCGTCCCCGATCCTGTTGCAGTGGAGTGGCGGCATTTCGAACTCGCGGGCGCGCAGGAGCGTCGCGGCGTCGGGGCTCTCGGCGGGCGGGAGGTCGGCTTGGATGAGATGCTGCGCGGTCGTCAGTCCCGCAAGGAAGTTGAGATAGGGCGCAAGTCCGCTCGCCTCGGCCAGATGACTGAAACGCGTGGCTCGCGTGGCAAAGAGGGACGCCGTGTTTGGCAGGCGCGCAAAGGGTGGCGAGGAGACGTCTCCAATAGCGGTCGGATCGGGCGCTGCGGCGTCTTTGCGTGTCATCACACTCCCTCACGAACCCGACGGGTCACGTGATGCGAACCCAGAAAAACTACTCGGCTACGGTCTTTTTTCTGTCTGCTGTCGGCTCTTTCGTCGGCGGTCTAGTGACCAGTTCGCGCAACCACTTCCGGTGATGCCGCCACGCCCACCCGCCCGTTACGGAACCACGTACCATTGCCCGTATCGTACCCTTTACCCAGATCGCTGCATAGACATGCGTGATCCAGACGCTGATCGCGAGGATGGCGGCGATCGAGTGCACAAGAAGGGCCCATCGCTGCTGCTCGATCGTGGTGTAAGCCGCGAAATACTGATTCCATATGACGATACCGGACCCTATCAGCACGATGATCAGGATCGACATGGACCAGAAGACCAGCTTCTGCCCGGCATTGTACTTGCCGACTTCAGGCAGGCGCTCATCATGGGCAGCGAGTACGTCGCGCACGCGTGCAAGCCAGGTGCCATCTTCCCGTTTCCAGAGATTGAGCTTCCAGAAGCGCAGGAAAAGACCAAGGAAGCTGAAGAAAAGGACGACACCGATCCAGGGGTGAATGGTCCGCACCCATTGACCGCCGCCGAAGAGCGCCGACAGGAAGAACAGCCGCGGATGGAACAGGGATAGGCCGGAAAGCGCGAGCAGGACGAGGCTCGTGGCGGTGATCCAATGGTTGATCCGCGCGCCGCCGGTATAGCGATCGACCGTGACGGGTTTGCCGGGGTGAACGCTGTCGCCTTTCCCGACGTCATATCCAGTATCCGTACTCATGAGGGCCGATCTCCCGTGAGCCGCTCAGCGGCCTCCTCGTCTTCTTCGGAAACGCGGTTCGGGCCGTTGACCATGTAATGCAGGAAGCCGGTGACCGCCGCGACGCCCATGACGGCGAGGCCGGCATATTTCGTCACGCCCTTCCAGGCCTCGACGATCGGGCTGATCGTCGGATTGTTGGGCAGGCCGGCATAAATCTCCGGCTTGTCGGCATGGTGCAGCACATACATGACATGTGTACCGCCAACCCCCGGCGGATCGTAAAGGCCCGCATTCGCAAACCCGCGAGACTTCAGGTCGGTGACCCGCCCCTCCGCATGTTTCTTCATCTCCTCCTTGGTGCCGAAGACGATCGCCTGAGTCGGGCAGGCCTTGGCGCAGGCCGGTCCCTGGCCGACGGCGATGCGATCAGAGCAAAGCGTGCATTTGTAGGCGGTGTGATCGACCTCGGAAATCCGCGGAATGTTGAATGGGCATCCTTTGACGCAATAGCCGCAACCGATGCAGTTCTCGTGGACGAAATCGACGATGCCGTTCGAATATTGAACGATAGCACCGGGTGCCGGGCACGCCTTGAGGCAGCCTGGGTCCTCGCAATGCATGCAGCCGTCCTTCCGGATCAGCCATTCCAGATTGTTCGTCTCCGGATTCTCCCACTCGGTGAACCGCATCAGCGTGAACATGTCGGGGGTCAGGTCATGTGGATTTTCGTAGACGCCCGTATTGCTCTCGAGTTGCGGATGAGTGTCGTTCCATTCGATGCAGGCCGATTGGCAGGCCTTGCAGCCGATGCATTTCGAGACGTCGATGAGTTTCGCCACCTCGGTCTGTCGCTGGGCCGGCGGCGTCACGGTCGACGCCGATCGCCGCATCAGGTCCTTTTCGCCGAACTTCGGTTGTTGAGGTACGGTGGTGGGGTTTGGGACGGGCGGGAACATGGTTCATGCCTCCTACGCCACCGGCCCGGCAATGGGCTCGATATTGACCAGGAACGCCTTGTATTCCGGCGTCTCTATGTTGGCATCGCCGACGAAGGGCGTCAGCGAGTTCGGTCCGAAGCCCTTCCTGGCTGCGCCGGTGAAGCCCCAGTGCAAGGGGATGCCGACGACGTGGACGGGCTTGCCGTCGCAGATCAGCGGCTTGATCCGCTTGGTGACGACCGCCTTGGCCTGGATCGATCCGCGCTTTGACCAGACGCGCACCCAGCCACCCTTGGTGATGCCCTTTTCGGCCGCGAGTTCCTCCGAAATCTCGACGAAGAATTCCGGCTGCAGCACGGCGTTCACCCGGACATGCTTGGTCCAGTAATGGAAGTGCTCGGTCAATCGGTAGGAGGTCGCGGCATAGGGGAACTCCTTCGAGGCGGTCTCGGCAAACTGCTCGAAGTCGCCCTTGAACACCCGCGCCGCCGGATTGCCACGCACTTTCGGGGCGACGAGATTGTCGAGCGGCGATTCGAACGGCTCGTAATGCGCCGGGAACGGCCCGTCGCGCATCATTCCCCTTGTGAAGAGGCGAGAGACCCCTTCCGGATTCATGATGAACGGCCCGACATCGCCAGGCTTTGCCGTCGGCATGATATCGGGCACGTCGTAGCCCGACCATTTCGTGCCGTCCCATTCAATTATCTTGCGGCTCGGATCCCATGGCTTGCCATTTATGTCCGCCGAGGCCCTGTTGTAGAGGATGCGGCGGTTGGCAGGCCACGAGAACGTCCACTTGGAATAGGCGCCGGTCTCGTCCGGATCCGACGTGTCGCGCCGGGCCATGTTGTTGCCGTTCTCATTGAAGCAGCCGGAATAGACCCAGCAGCCGCACGCGGTCGAGCCGTCATCGCGCAGCGCCGCAAAGCCGGGCAAGAGCTTACCGGCCTCCGCTACGACCTTTGTCGGGTCGGCTGTATCGTAGACGGTGGCAAGCGCCTTGCCGTTGATCTCCTTGGCAAGTTCTTCGGCGGTCGGCTCATTTGGATCGGCATAGGCCCAGTCGAGATTGACGATCGGATCCGGAAACTTTCCTCCTTCCTTGCGGTAGAGCTCCTTCAGCCGCACATGGATCTGCGCCATGATCCAGTTGTCTGTCTTCGCCTCGCCTGGAGGCGTGCCGCCGGGCCAATGCCACTGCAGCCAGCGGCTGGAATTGGTCAGCGACCCCTCGTCTTCGGCAAAACAGGTGGAGGGTAACTGGATGACCTCCGTCTGGATCTGCGAGGGGTCGACATCGTTGTACTCGCCGTGGTTCTCCCAGAAACGCGATGTCTCGGTATCGAGCGGATCCATGGTGACGAGGAATTTTAGTTTCGACAGGGAATCCGTCAGCTTCTTGCGGTTCGGGGCGGCCAGCAGCGGGTTGAAGCCCTGGCAGAGATATCCCGTCATCTTGCCCTGGTTCATCAGCTCGAACGCGCGCAGGAGGTCGTAGCCTGCAACGTCGAGCTTCGGCAGCCAGTCATAGGCGAAATTGTTCTCCGGCGTCGCCGCCGTGCCCCACATCGCCTTCTGGAAGCTGATGAAGAACTTCCGGTAGTTCTGCCAGTAGCTCATCTGGTTCGGCCGAAGCGGCTTGTAGCCGCGCGTCGACATGTAGGTCTCGAGATCAATCTCTTTGTCGGTCGGTATCGTCAGGTAGCCGGGCAGGAGGTTCGACATAAGCCCGACATCGGTGAGGCCCTGGATGTTCGAATGGCCGCGCAGCGCATTCATGCCGCCGCCGCGCATGCCGATATTGCCGAGGATCAACTGCAGCATCGCCATGGAGCGGATGTTCTGCGAGCCCTTCGAATGCTGCGTCCAGCCGAGCGCATACATCGAGGTCATTACCTTGGTCGGCGACGAGCATTCCGAGACCATTTCCGCCACCTTCAGGAACTTGTCCTTCGGTGTGCCGCAGATGCGCTCAACCAGTTCGGGGGTGTAGACGGAGACATGCTCTTTTAGCAGGTTCCAAACGCAGCGCGGATTGGTCAGCGTGTCGTCCACGACAGCATAGCCGTCGGGGCCGATCACATAGTCCCAGGTCGACTTGTCGTAGTCGCGCTTGGCTTCGTCATAGCCGGTGAACAGCCCGTCCTTATAAGCGAAGCCGTCCTTGACGATGTAGCTGGCATTGGTGAACGCCTTGACATAGTCCCACTGCACCTTGTCGTTCTGGATGCAGTAGTTGATCACGCCGAGCAGGAAGGCAATGTCTGTGCCCTGGCGGATCGGCGCGTAGAAATCGGCGACCGATGCGGAGCGGGTGAAACGCGGATCGACGACGATGAGCTTCGCGCCACGATTGGCCTTCGCCTCGGTCACCCATTTGAAACCGCACGGATGCGCCTCGGCGGCATTGCCGCCCATGATGATCACGAGGTCGGTGTTCTTGATGTCCGTCCAGGAGTTGGTCATTGCGCCGCGGCCGAATGTTGGAGCCAAACTGGCTACCGTGGGGCCGTGTCAGACACGCGCTTGGTTGTCGAAGACCAGCATCCCGGCGCTGCGGACGACCTTGTAGGTCTCCCATGCCGTTTCGTTCGTTGTCGCCGAGGCAGCGAGGAAGCCGGTCGTTATCCACCGGTTCACCGGCACGCCTGCCTCGTTCCTCTCGATGAAATTGGCGTCGCGGTCGTCCTTCATCAGCCGGACGATCCGGTCAAGGGCGTCATCCCAGCTTATTCGTTCGAACGTGTCCGACCCCGGCTTGCGGATCATCGGATATTTCAGCCGCGTTTCCGACTTCACGAAATCGAGCAGTGCCGCCCCCTTGGGACAGAGCGTGCCGCGGTTGGTCGGGTGGTCGGTGTCACCCTCGATATGGATGATCTCCGCCTGCTCGCCCTTCTTCCGGTCGCCCTTCGAATACATGATGACGCCGCATGCGACGGAACAATAGGGGCACGTGTTGCGGGTTTCGGTGGTGTTTACCAGCTTGAAGGCGCGGATCGCTTCGGCATGCGCCGCCTCGATTTCACCAAAACCCAGGGAGCCAAGCGCCGTGGCCGCAACCCCAGCACCGGCCGCACCCAAAAATTGGCGCCGCGAGAGTTCCATGTTCATGCCATGATACCTCCCTGAATACCGGCTTTGCCAACAGGGGCGCGCCGGAAACCTTGGTATGCCTTCGCATACTCAGGCATAACTCGGCCTTTGAAATTAAAATCTTAGCTGTCCGCTTTCTATTGTCAATTTAATAAGAAAGATAAACGCGAAGGCCATTCTCTAGTTAAGTCCAAAGCCATATATTTGGACTGGCGGCCGTCGCCCCCGTTGCGGGACATTAACGAAACCCGAATTGACGCCCTATTCGCGATCGACCATATTCAATTCATGAGCTTGCTCGCCGCTCCCGAGTTTCGGGGCGCTCCACATCGAACTGACATTTCGCCGCCGCAGTCGGCGATCGCTTCGAATTGTGCCCGCTCATATTCTGCAACATTTGAGCAGACGGACCGGCATTCGAATCCCGCAAGTATCCACCGGCGGAAGTCGGTTCAACAAGGCGCGACTACAGTAACTTCAAAGTGCTACGGCGACCTGTGCGGATGTGATTGGAAGCACAGGCACTCTCGAGCCGGATGCGATTGAATGCGTGATCCGCTCACGTCAAATTTGTGAACGGACTGGGAGCGGGCTGAAGATCATCCTTGCGACGCATGGGAGGCAATCATGGATACCTCGACCGCAACGACGCCCCTCCGGCTGACCGCACTTGCCCACGGCGGCGGCTGCGGCTGCAAGCTGGCGCCCTCGGTTCTGCAGCAATTGCTTGTCCATCAACCCGCGGGCGACTTCGCCCGCCTTCTCGTTGGTACGGAGACGGGCGACGACGCCGCGGTCTGGCAGCTTGACGATGAAACCTGCGTGGTCGCGACCACTGATTTCTTCATGCCGATGGTCGACGATCCGTTCGATTTCGGTCGCATCGCGGCGACCAACGCCATCTCCGACGTCTATGCCATGGGCGGCAGGCCCATTATGGCGCTCGCCATTGTCGGCATGCCGATCGCCAAGATGGCGGCTGAAATGGTGCGGGAGATCTTGAAAGGCGGCGCCGCAATTTGCGCAGAGGCAGGCATTCCGGTGGCGGGTGGCCACTCGATCGATTCTCCCGAGCCCATCTATGGCCTGGCAGTGATCGGAACATGTCCGGCAGACAGCATTCGGCGCAACAGCAGCGCCCGAACCGGCGACGCGCTGATCCTGACAAAGGCACTCGGTGTCGGGATCTATTCAGCGGCCTTCAAGAAGGGGGCGCTGCCATCGGATGCCTACGCAGAGCTCATCGCGTCGACGACGCGTCTTAACAGTATCGGCACGGAACTGGCTACGGACCCTGATGTGCACGCCGTCACCGACGTCACCGGCTTCGGTGTGCTCGGTCACGCTTTGGAGATGGCACGCGGATCAAAGAAGCTGTTATCGCTGAAGGCGGGCAACCTTGCCCTCTTTTCCCGCTGCGCCGAGCTCGCCGAGCAAGGATTCGTGACCGGCGCATCCGATCGAAACTGGGCCAGTTATGGCACGGACGTCTCTTTGCCCGATGCTCTCCCGATGTGGCAACGCCAGGTCTTGACCGATCCCCAAACCTCCGGCGGTCTTCTTGTATCATGCAGCGCCCGCCGAGCGCAGGATCTGCTTCAGCACATCGTTGCGGCAGGCTATCCCGCCGCCAGGATCATTGGTGAGGTCGAGGAAGGCGAGCCTGGAGTTCGCATCGTTGCCTGAGGGCCGGTCGATCTTCCGGAGTATTGGTTTGCTCTAGCAACGGAATAAATCTGCCGGTTCGGTGGCGCTTGACGCTCACCTGCTCGTGGCAGCCGTGTTGAATGGACCGCATTTGCGAAGGGGCGATGCTTGATTTTCAGAGCGAAATAGACGTCGTTGCCGTGGCTCCGGTCGCTATTGGCTCCAGGGCTGGCGGACCGTAATCGGCCTCACGATTCAGAGGCGGCCTTGCTATTTGGGTTTGTCGCTGGCGCGTCTGTCGTGTCGCGCGGCGGATGACGTTGTAGGGATCGCGACTGCGCTCTGGCCGTGGTTTCGGATGCCCTTCCTCGGCGGCACAGGAACGTTCGCTGACATAATCTAATACTCGCGCTGCAAATACTAACTGACGAAACTAAGGTTCCGCTCGAGCCAGTAGTCTCGTCGTCGAGTGTAGTTGCCGCCTGGTCCAGACGCCGTCTCAGACGAGCATGGCACTGAAGTAACCTCGTCACACCTTATCAGTTGGAGTATTCTACCCACTCTGGCGCCGGCCATGGCGCACCCCGTGGTGGTGACCTCGCGCTCGACGCAAGCTGATTGCATGGGGGGATACTGCAGTGGAGGGGCGCGAGGCGGATGAATCAAGCGTCAGTCTCAGACAACAGGTCGAGCTGCTGAAGCGGGAGCTTGACGAGGCCCTCGAGCAACAGACGGCGACGAGCGAAATATTGCGGGTCATTCCGACCTCGACCAGCTCCGCACAGCCCGTCTTCGATGCGATCGCGAAAAGCGCAGCAAGGCTGTGCGCGGCAGAATTCTGCTTTGTGTTTCGGTTCGACGGTGCGCTCCTGCATTCCGTCGCCTATCACGGCATATCCCGTGAAGGCATTGAAGCGGCCCACGCAAGTTTCCCGCGGAAACCCTACAGGGGCTATGTAACGGGACGAGCCGTTCTCAGCGGTGCCATAGAGCAGATTCCTGACGTATTTGCCGATCCTGAATACCAGTTGCTGCCCCTGGCGAAAATCGTGTCCTATCGCAGCTCGATCGGCGTGCCGCTGATGCTGAACGGGCGTCCGATCGGAGCGATTGGCGTTAGTCGACGTGCGGTCGGATACTTTCCAGAACGGCAGATCAAACTCCTGCGAACCTTCGCCGATCAAGCCGTGATCGCGATCGAGAACGTCCGTCTTTTCGAGGAGGCGCAAGCGCGCAACCGAGAGATTGGCGAGGCGCTCGAACAGCAGACGGCGACCAGCGAAATACTTCGCGTCATCTCGACCTCACCGACCGATGCGCAGCCCGTGTTCGACACGATCGCCCAGCGCGCCGCCCGGCTGTGCGGCGCGCAATTCTGTCACGTGTTTCGCTATGATGGCGAGCTGTTGCATTTCGTGGCGCATCACCGGCTGGAACCCGAGAGCGCGGTGCTTCCAGCCCCACCCGGTCGAGGCACTGCGGCCGGGCGCTCGATCCTCAGCCGATCGGTGGAACAGATACCGGACCGGCTCGTCGATCCAGAATACGTTATGCATCCCGCCATCAGGTCTCAAGCGTTGAACCACCGAAGCCTGCTGGCCGCCCCGATCATGCGCGGTGGTGTTCCTATCGGCACCATTGTCGTGGCCCGAACCGAACCAGGATTGTTTCCCGATCGGCAGGTCGATCTCCTCAAGACCTTTGCCGACCAGGCGGGGATAGCGATCGAGAATGTTCGACTGTTTTCGGATCTGGAGAAGCGCAATCTCGACCTCAAGGAGGCACTGCAGCAGCAAACTGCGACAGCGGATGTCCTCAAGGTCATCAGTCGGTCGACCTTCGATCTCCAGACGGTGCTCGTTACGCTTGTCGAATCGGCGGTGCGGCTATGCGAGGCCTATGATGCAGCCATTTTCCTAAAGGATGGAGACACGCTCTACTTGAGGGCGCATCACGGGCCAATACCGATCGATTTCGTCGGCTGGCCAGTGTCGCGGGGCTGGGTGACCGGGCGGGCCGTCGTTGACAGAAAACCGGTTCATGTGCCCGACCTGACGGCCGCTGCCGACGAATACCCGGACGGCCAGAGCATGGCCGTGCGGATGGGGCATCGCACGATCTTGGCCGCGCCCCTGCTGCGGCAACAGGAGGCCATCGGTGGCCTCGTCATACGACGAACTGAAGTCAAGCCATTTGCCGAGAAGCAGATCGACCTTCTCCAGACATTTGCCGACCAGGCGGTCATAGCAATTGAGAACGTGCGGCTGTTCGATGAAGTGAAGTCGCGGACCGCCGAACTGGCCGAAGCGCTGGAACAGCAGACGGCGACGGCCGAGGTGTTGAAGGTTATCAGCCGTTCCGCATTCGACCTGCAATCGGTTCTGGATACCCTTGTAGCGTCCGCTGCCCGCCTCTGCGAGGCGGACATGGCGACGATGACCCGGCCGATGGGCGACGCGCATTATCCAGTCGCCAGCTACGGCTTCTCGCAGGAATTCGACCAATATTTTCGAGCACTGCCGCTGGAGCCGGGGCGCGGCAGCATAGTCGGGCGAACATTGCTCGAAGTGCGGCCGGTTCAGGTGGCCGACGTCCTCGACGATCCCGACTACGCCATGCCGGAAGCGCAAAGACTTGGGGGGTTTCGTACCGTGCTTGGCGTACCACTCCTTCGTGAGGGAAGCCCGATCGGGGTGCTTGCATTGACCCGCTCCACCGTGCGACCCTTCACCGACAAGCAGGTCGAGTTAGCATCGACCTTTGCCGACCAGGCCGTGATTGCCATCGAGAACGTGCGTCTTTTTCAGGAAGTGCAGACGAGAACCGAGGAACTGTCGCGCTCCCTTGAGGAACTCAAAGCCACTCAGGACCGGTTGATCCAGACGGAAAAGCTCGCCTCGCTCGGGCAACTGACCGCCGGAATTGCGCACGAGATCAAGAACCCGTTGAACTTCGTGAACAATTTCTCGGCGCTGTCGGTGGAGTTGCTCGAAGAGCTTCAGCAGGCGCTCGACGGCGCTGTATCCGACGGCGCGCCGCGCGCCGAGATCGACACGCTCGCCGAGACGATAAAGGGTAATCTTGAAAAGATCGTCCAGCACGGCAAGCGCGCCGATTCAATCGTCAAGAACATGCTCCTGCATTCGCGTCAGGGAGCGGGCGCGCGCAGGCCGACCAATATCAACGCCATCGTCGAGGAGAGCCTCAATCTCGCCTATCATGGCGCTCGAGCGGAAAAGCAGGGGTTCACGATCACGCTCGAGAAATCACTCGATCCGGCGGCCGGGGAAGTCGACCTGTACCCGCAGGAGATCACGCGCGTGCTGCTCAACCTCATCTCCAACGGCTTCTACGCAACGAGCAAACGCGCACCATCCGAGGCCGGCGACAGTTATGAGCCGACGCTCGCGGCGGCGACCAGGGACCTCGGAGACAGCGTTGAGATCATCATCCGTGATAATGGTGTCGGAATCCCGCCAGAGGTGAGAGAGAAGATGTTCAATCCTTTCTTCACAACCAAGCCTGCTGGCGAGGGGACGGGTCTCGGCCTGTCGCTCAGCCACGACATCATCGTCAAGCAGCATGCCGGTTCCATCGAGGTGGACACTGAGCTTGGTCATTACACCGAGTTTCGCATTCGACTGCCGCGGATTACCCCGGCGATGTCAGCGCCGGAGGGCAGATCATGAGCCTCCTCATCCTGGTGGTCGATGACGAGCCTGACGTCGAGTTGCTTTTCAGACAGCAGTTCCGGCACGACCTGCGCGCCGGCCGGTTTGTCATGGAGTTCGCGCAATCAGCGTCATCGGCACTCGTAAGGATCGCCGATGCAAGCGACGTCACGCTCATCCTCATCCTGTCCGACGTTAACATGCCAGGCATGAGCGGGCTCGAATTGCTGTCGAAGGCGAAGAGCGTACGGCCTGATGTGCCGGTGATCATGATCACTGCCTATGGCGATCCGGATACGAAGCGAAGAGCCATGGAAAGTGGCGCAGAAGCGTTGCTCACCAAGCCGATCGACTTCAGCGCGTTGCGAGAAGAAATCGACAGTCGAGTTGGGCCCGCCGCATGAACACAAAGATACTCGTTGTAGACGACGAGCCGGACCTGGAGATGCTTCTTCTCCAGAAATTCCGGAAGCAGGTCCGTGACGGATCATTGCATTTCCTGTTCGCCCGCGACGGAGTTGACGCCTTGGCCATGCTTGCGGCCAATCGTGACGTGGATATTGTGCTGAGCGACATCAACATGCCGCGTATGGATGGCCTGTCGCTGCTGGCGAAGCTTCAGCAGATGGACGAGGACCTATCCACGATAATCGTCTCCGCCTACAGCGACATGGCCAACATCCGCATCGCGATGAACCGCGGCGCCTATGATTTCGTAACGAAGCCGATCGACTTTCCCGATCTGGAGGCGACGATCGTCAAGACGATCCACCATGTGGAGACGTTGCGTGAGGCGCAACGCAGGCAGTCTGCGGCCGAGCAGGCGCGCGCGTCGCTTTCCCGCTACTTTTCGCCAAACCTTGCCGAACGCCTGGCCAACGGCGCCGACGCCCTCGATCTTGGTGGAAAGCGCCGGGACGTTGCGTCGTTGTTTACTGATCTGACCGGGTTCACCACACTGGCGGAAACGATCGAGCCGAACGTGCTTGGGCAACTCCTCAATGATTACATCGTCGGCATGACGGACATCGTGTTTACCCACGACGGAACTGTCGCCAAGGTCATTGGCGACGCACTGCATGTCCTTTTCGGTGCGCCGGTCGATCAGTCGGACCATGCCAGTCGCGCGATCGCCTGTTCATTCGCCCTTGACGCTTTCGCACGGTCTTTTCGAGAACACTGGCGCAGAAAGGGAATAGCCCTCGGCCACACCCGGATTGGTGCACATGCCGGCACGGCCGTAGTCGGCAACTTCGGCGGAGGAAAGTTCTTCGACTATAGCGCCTACGGCGACACCATCAACGTTGCCGCGCGTCTGGAAGCGGCCAACAAGTCGCTTGGCACGCGTATTTGCGTGAGTGGCAGCCTCGCGGCGAACATGCAGGGGTTTTGCGGTCGCCCTGTTGGCGACCTCCTGCTGAGAGGTAGGGTGGAGCCGATCCGCGCGTTCGAGCCGCTTGAGCCCGAAATCTATGCCAGTGGCGCAACGCAGGCGTACATGGCTGCATTCGAAGAGCTGGAGGCCGGCGATCCTCGTGCTGTAGCTTCATTCGCTGCGCTGGTCGGTCGCAATCCGGAGGACCCGCTCGCTGGCTTTCACCTGAAGCGACTCATGAACGGCGAATTCAGCGCAACCATCAACCTCAAGAATTTCCACTGATCGGCTAGCCTTTCAGGACCAGCTCATCGTCCAAACCTTCATTCCTCCCTGAACGCGCGGGCGCAATCCCTCGGGAGTTGGCTGGTATCCACGCCGGCAGTTCCCGCCAGGCGTGTTCGAACTTCGAGCTTGCAGACTGCCAGGGCGGCATGGCCTTCGTCGCAGTGACGCGCGCCAAAACAGGGCCACCTGCCCTTTCAACAGTCACGATTACGCTCCGGTGCCTGTCGTTTTCTGCGATCCTGTCCGCAACCGATCGCCCGCGCGCCACCGCCTGGCTGTCGCTGGCATGAAACGTTCCGGTGTGGTCGCGATTGACCGTCCCAAGAAGATGAATGTGGAAGAGATATCGGCGCATCTTCGTACTCGAACACCGGCATGGCTTTTCCACTTCTTAGCAGTTTCTAAAGTAATTTGCGCGTGACAGTTGCGTGACACCCCTCGCCGCCTGATTGCTTTGTCGGGCGCGACCAGTAGTTTCATTTGTCGTAACCGAGAACTCGCTCTGCTCTTTTGGAGCATCGGCTGCGAGATCTTGGCACGCCAAAATGCTAAGGGACGAGGCAGCCGCGTCATCGATCGGCTCGCCGCAGATCTTCGGCGCGACGAAACCCCAAGTATTCGCGCGCCTTTGCTGAGGCGTTCCCAACCGGCAAATCGTGCAACAACCTGTTGCACAATTGCCCTGGGACCATAATGTCAAGCTCGTCGAAGGCGATGCCCCCGTCATCCGAGCCGATTCGGCTTGTCGGATCCCAGTCGCTGTCGGGGTTTTCAGGGTCATCAGCAGCGCACTTGCAACGCCGCCGGCGCCGCTTCAGCGCGGGGCAACGGCGCCCGCATAGAAACCGCCGTCACCGCCGTAGTAATCCTCTCTGACACTGCTCGCACCGCCGGCGGTCTGGGCGCATCCGGCAAGCGCGGAGAGTACGAGCAACAATGTGACAATACGCATTGAGTTTGATCCCTTCTTGGCTGCCGCACACATAGTCATCGGCAAAGGCTCGGACAACCAGGCGACAGCACGATTTTCAACCAAACCCTGCATTCGAACGAATACGTCGAAACGAAGACGCACAACCGTGACGATCGCGCCACTCCGATCCATCTGGCTCCTCGCGGGATGGTCGTGATCATCCGCACAGCCGAATCCGATTAGCCTCTCGGCCAAATGTTGACCCGGCGCTCGATCGATACATTGTGTGATCTTTGCCGCCGTGGTCGCAAGGGCCTCGGCGGAACGTCGGCAAACCCGCCGATAGCCATTTGCCCTCAGCCCAGCACGCGCCGTTCGGTTTCGGCGTCGAAAAGATGAATGCTGCCGGGGGCGAAGTTCAGCCCGACCCTGTCGCCGGCTCGCGTCTCCGATCGGCCATTGTAGACCACCGAAAGCTCGGGCGTCGTTGCCATCGTCAAAAAGCAGGTCGCCCCGGTCGATTCGACCAGGGCCACTGGCGCCGAGAGAACGCCCTGATCCGGCGCAGCAAGCTCGATATGCTCTGGACGCAAACCGATGCTCAGGGCCTGCCCCGGCCGCACCGCCCGGTTGATGGCGATTGTTTGTTTGACGCCGAGATCCAGGATGATCGACTGCCCATCCTGGCCGCCGATCGCGGGCAAAAAATTCATGGCCGGAGATCCGATGAACCCGGCCACAAACTTGTTCGCCGGCCGGTCATAAAGCTCAAGCGGGCTGCCCTGTTGCTCGATGACTCCATCGCGCATGATGACGACATGGTCGGCCATCGTCATCGCTTCCACCTGGTCGTGAGTGACATAGACCGACGTGGCGCCGAGCCGGTCGTGCAGCGCGCGAATTTCCTTTCGCATATGTACGCGAAGTGCCGCATCGAGATTGGAGAGCGGCTCGTCGAAGAGGAACGCCTTCGGATGACGGATAATCGCTCGGCTCATCGCGACGCGCTGTCGTTGGCCTCCGGAGAGTTCACGCGGATAGCGCCCGAGCAGATGCGTAAGCCCTGTCACGGCGGCGACTTCATTTGCCGCCCTCTTGCGCTCGGCCTTGGCAACGCCCTTGATGCGCAGGCTGTAGGTCAGGTTTTCCTCGACCGTCATGTGCGGGTAGAGCGCGTATGACTGGAACACCATCGCCACATCCCGCTTGCGCGGAGGCACAGCGTTCATAACCTGGCCGTCGATCTTCAGGGTGCCGGACGATATGCTCTCCAATCCGGCCAGGGACCGCAGCAGTGTCGACTTGCCGCAACCCGAAGGACCGACAAGCGCGGTGAAACTGCCCTTTCTGATCGAAAGCTCGATATCCTTCAGCGCATGATAGGCGCCATAGTACTTGTTGACATTGGTCAGTTCGATCTGGGCGGTCATTTGAGCGCTCCCGAGGTGAGGCCAGAGACGATGCGGCGTTGCAGGAGGACGAAGATAGCGAGGATCGGCGTCACGTAGATCGCCGCATACGCCATGATGTTGTTCCATTCATTGGTGTTCGGCCCCATAAAGGAATTCAAACCGACGCTGGCTGGTTGAAGCTCGACAGCCTGGATCATCGATTTCGAATAGACGAACTCTCCGAAGGCCTGCATGAAGATCAGGATGGCGCTGACGAGGATGCCGTTTCGTGCCAGCGGCAGGACGATGTTGAAGAACGCGCCGACCCTGGAGTTGCCGTCTACGAGCGCTGCTTCCTCCAATTCCTGCGGCACACTCATGAAGGTCGCGCGAACCAGAACGACGAAGAAGGGCATGCTTTTCGCCGCAATCGCAAGGATGACCGCAAGCCGCGGATAATTGAGCAGTCCAACTTGCGAAAAGCCCACGAAGATCGGCGTGACCATCAGCGATGCCGGGAGCACCTGCAGCATGAGGATGAGGAAGAGCCCGATATCGACCCAGATGTTGCGGTAGCGCGCCAGCACGTAGGCGCAGCCGACACCAAGCACCGCGATGACACTGACCGCCCCGCAGGCGATAACCAGCGAATTCCAGATATACCGGCCCATATTCCGGCTTTGCCAGACATTGCCGAAGATTTGCCACTGAGGATCGGTCGGCCAGAAGGTCGGCGGCGTGGCGAACATCTCCGACCCGGACTTGATCGTGGTGATGTACATCCAATAGAGCGGGAACAGATAGATGCCGGCGAGAATGATGGCGGCTGCGAAAAGCAGACGATCACGGGAGACGTTATTCATCCGCGCACCTCATGTCGTGTCGAGCGTACATAGACGACCGAGGCAATCATCACGAAGACGATCATGATCACCGAGATCGTCGCGCCCTTGGCAAAGTCATACTGCCGAAACGACAAATCCCAGGCCCAGTATTGCGTGACGTTTGACGCATTGTTCGGCCCTCCCGAGGTGATGGCTGCGAACAGATCGAATTGCTGCAGCGTGAAGATAAGCCCGAGCGCGATGATGGCACCGATCGAGGCGCGCATCATTGGCAGCGTGATCGTCCAGAAGCGCTGCCAAACATTGGCGCCGTCCAACTCGGATGCCTCGTAGAGATCGCGGGGGATGGCCGACAGTCCCACAGACAGCAGGATCATGTTGAAGGATGTGCCGAGCCAAATGTTGGCGATAATGACCGCCCACAGCGAGAAATCGGGATCGGAGCGCCAGAAGATGTTGCCACCGATAAGACCTGTTTCGCGCAGGATAAAGTTCAGTACTCCAAAGTCGCCCGAGAGGATCCAGTTCCAGATTGCACCGACCACAAGCCCGGGCATCACCCAGGACACCAGGAACAGACCCCGCAGCCACGAAGCACCTGGAAAATTCGTCCAGAAGAACAATGCCAGGCCGAAACCGACGAGGAATTGACCGGCGATCGAGGCGACGACAAAGGTCGCGGTATTGGCAAGGATCGGCCATGTTTCCGGCTGAGCGAACAGATCGCGGTAATTCTTGAGACCAACGAAGGGGCGCCAGAAACTGCCGAGGCTGAACATATCAACCTCCTGGAAGCTCATGACGATATTGTAGAGCAGCGGCAGACCGGACAGAGTGAGCAGGAAGGCGAGCGGCAGGCTGACAAGTCCGATATCGAAGCCGCGGCCGTCGATCATGCTGGATAGAAAGCGTTTCATGGGCTCCTCCGCCGCCAAGGCGCCAGCACATGGCTTACGCAGCTCGGCCTGCAAATTAGAACGTGTGGGAACACGCCGACACAGGCAGCGTGTTTTTGCGGTTTCCGCCCGAGCGCCTCGTTGCGTTTGAGCGCGTGTGAAAGGCGGCCGGCTCCTCCGGTCAGTCCGGAAGCGTGCGGGCCGCCTTGCCCGAAGCTTTTAGCCAAGCACCGCCTTTATCTTTTCAGCCGCCTGGTCGAGCGCATCCTTTGATGTCATCTGTCCGGTCAGGGCCGCCTGGATCGCATCCTGGATGGCTTTCGAGATCTTCGGCCATTCCGGATGAGGCCCGCGCGGCTTTGCAAACTTGAGCTGCTCGATGAAGACTTTGAGAGCCGCGTCCTTCAGCGGCACGCCGGTCTCGGGGATAGCGATATCGGAACGGGCCGGAAGCTGGCCGAAGTCCTTGAACATGCGGTCGTCCTGGGAGGCGAAGTATTCAAGCACCTTGAACGCTTCGGCAGGATGCTGCGTGTTCGAGAAAATCGCCCAGTTGAAATCGCCCATGGCCGACGAACGCTCCGCACCGACCTCCGGCACCGGCAGTAGCGCAACGCCCCAGTCGAACTTCGCTTCGTTCACCATGCGGTCGAGCTCCCACGGACCGGAGATGGCCATGGCGGCGTTGCCGGAATTAAACGTGCCGGTCGAGTCCCACTGACCGCGGGTCAGCGTATCCGGCGAGGCCAGTTTTTCGGTTATGATCGTCTTCCAGATGTCGAGCGCCTTGACGGCGCCATCCGAATTGATGTGCTCGTAGCCACCGCCGGCCATTTGGGCCCAAGGCAAGAACTGGAACGTCCCTTCCTCGCTCGCCTTGGCCGAAAAGGCGAGTCCGTAGACGTTGGCCGCGGGGTCCGTCAGCTTGCGGGCCGCGTCGATCAGTTCGGCCCAGGTCTGCGGCGGCTTGTCGGGATCGAGGCCCTTCGCCTTGAACATGTCCTTGTTGTAGTAAAGCGCGATCGTATTGGTGGCCTTGGGCAGGCCGTAGTTCTTGCCGTCCCACATTGTGGAGGCGAGAGGTCCCGGAAAATAGTTCGCCGTTTTCACCACGGTCGACTTGGCGATCATGTCGGTGAGATCGAGGAATGCGCCGCGTGACGAAAACAGCGCATGTTCCGGATTGTCGATAGCGATGATGTCGGGCGCTTGCCCGGTCGAATAGGCACGCATCGCCTCGCTGACGACATCGTCGAACTGGATCTGGCGATACTCAACCTTGATGCCGGTGTTCAGCTTGTTGAAGTCCGCTATCAGGTTCGGCGCGGGCTGGATATCGCGATCGAGCGACCAGACGCTGATCGTGATATCGTCCGCCTTGGCAGAGAGACCGAACAAAGAGACACCTGCAAGGGCGAGAGCGCCCAGGATTGCGGATCCGCGGATAGCCATTTTCTCCTCCTTTGGTTATCCCAATGCCGGCATCCTCCGTGCCGGCCGGCATGCACGTCTCAGACCGGGTCGACGACAAAGTCGCCGCCCCGGCACGTCTTGAGGTATTTCAATCCATGGACCTGGCCGGTCATCTCCAGATCGTCGCGGTAGACCGGATCGTGCCAGCCTTCGATATCGATTGAGCCGGACCAGCCGGCCAGCCGAAGCTCGGAAATCACGTCGGTCCAGTTCGTGTCGCCAAAGCCGGGCGTGCGCATGAAGACGAACTTTTCCTTGCCGAAAATTCCGTGTTCGCGGATGACATCCCAGCGGATGGTCGCGTCCTTGCCGTGCACGTGGAAGATCTTCTTCGCCCATTTGCGGATCTGCGGCAGCGGATCGATCAGGTAGACCATCTGATGGCATGGTTCCCATTCGAGGCCGATATGGTCGTCCGGCGTCTCGTTGAAGATGAGTTCCCAAGCGTCCGGATTATGCGCGATGTTCCAGTCCCCGGTATGCCAGTTGCCGTCCATGGCGCAATTTTCGAAGGCGATCCTCACGCCTCTGTCGGCTGCGCGCCTTGACAGCTCCGACCAGATTGTCCGGTAGCGCGGCAGACTGTCGGTCAGCGGTTTGCCGCGAAGGCGGCCGGTGAAACCGGCGACGCATGTGGCGCCGAAGTGGTGGGCGTTGTCGATGCAGTCCCGCCAGCCCTGCAAGGTTTCCTCATCGATCGCGGTCGTCTCCAACGGATTTCCGAACATGCCGAGGGTGGAGATGGTGATGTCGCGATCGCCGATCGCCTCGATGCAACGCTTGCCAAGTTCGGCGAGATCCTGCCCATTGGTCGTCTGCCAGAAGAAGGGCTCGAAACTCTCGAAGCCCAGGTCGGCGATCTGGCTGATGCGCCTGTCTGCGCCGCCCTTGGTGGCCGAAATCATCGTTCCGATGCGAATGGAGTTTCTGGGGTTTTTCAAAATTGGCTCCCTAGGCTGCGATGGTGACGCGCTTGCCATCCCGCGCGCTGTCGATCGCGCCGAAGACCATGGCAAGGCTCTTGATGTTGTCGCTGCCATCCGTTTCCGGCACGGTTCCAGCGTCGATGGCTTGGACGAAACGCTCGATGACGCTCGCATGCCCGTGCGTGTCAGCACGGTCTTCGGCCTCGGGCACTGCGATCGGCTCGACGGCACGCAGGAAACCCTCGCTGCCGGTGACCACATTGGCCTCGAAGCGCTCGCCGCCATCCCAGAGCAAAGTTCCCTTGGAGCCGACAATTCGCCACGCGCTTTCCCAACTCGTGTTGGCGCCCTCGGCGCACCAGGAACCGCGATAGCTGAAGGCGACATTGTCGGAAAATTCGAAGATCGCATTGGCGGCCGCGCCGTGGCGATACCAGGAGCCCTGCGGATTGTATTCGTGGCAATAGACAGCAAGCGGCTCCTTGCCGGACATGAAGCGGGCCGCATCGAAGGTGTGGATCGCCATGTCGAGCAAAAGGACATTGTCCATCTGTTCGCGGAAGCCCCCGAAATGCGGACCGAGGAAGAAATCGCAATGCAGCGCCGTCAGTTCGCCGAGGCTACCGGACTGGATGAGGCGGCGTATACGGCGGACGCCGTCGATGAAACGTCGGTTTTGCACGATTGCATGGACGCGCGAGGCTTCGGTCGCAAGTCGGCGCAACTCGCGCGCCTCTTCGAGCGTGGCGGCCATCGGCTTCTCGCTCAGCACATGGCAACCATGGGCGAGACCGGCGGCCACCACCGCACGCCGTGCCGCCGGAACGACGATGTCGAAGAGCAAATCAGCCCGGCTTTCGCGAAGAACCTCCGGCAGGGCCGTACCGATCAGGATGTCGCCAAGGTGGAACTCGGCGGCGAGCGCTTCAGCGGTCGCCCGATTGAGATCGACAAGGCCGACAATCTCCACCTTCTCTCGAAGAGAGTTGCTCTCTGTCAGAGCCCTCAGCCAGCCTTTGGCCATAGCTCCGCACCCGCACAAAACGGCCCGATGTCTCACGTGATTTCCTCCAAGAAACGGAAGCGGCAACTCCTCAATTGGCTTCCGTAAACGTTTACGATACTATGCGGCAACGGGTTTTTATGTCAAGAGGTGAGAAAATGGCCGGTCGCGGGTCTGAGGAGGAACGCGGAAAAATGAAGGGGATTCGCGAGCTTGCTGAACACCTCGATATTTCAATCGGCACGGTGTCCCGTGCGCTGAACGGCAAGCCCGACGTCAACGAGGAGACGAGAAAAAGGGTGCTGGAAGCAGCGGAAGCCCTTGGTTACGTCGCCAACCAATCGGGTCGCGCCCTGCGGAAGGGAGCAACTGGCGTCATCGGCTTCATGATGCAGACCGGCACTGAAATCACCGGTCAGGGCGATACCTTCTTCATGAGCGTCTTCGACGGTGTTCAGACCGTTTTTGCGCGTCACAAGCTCGATCTGGTCGCCCTGCTCTGCTCCTCTGAGGAGGATCCGAACGACTATTTGAAGCGCGTCGTTGCCCGCGGTTTCGCCGATGGCATCATCCTCTCGGCGACCCGGCGGCACGATGCCCGCTTCGAACTGCTGGCCAAGCGCAAGATCCCGTTCATTACGCTCGGACGGAGCCTGACAGATGTCGGTCAGCCGTGGCTCGACCTGGATTTCGAGGGCATGGCCGAGGCGTCCATCGACCGGCTCGTCGCCCGTGGTCACAAGAACATTGCCGTCACACGACCGCATGACGACATGAACCTCGGCTATGTGTTCGAGGATCAGTGCCGGGCAACCCTTGCCCGCCACGGGCTTCGCCTCGACGAGCGTCACGTCTTTCGTTCGACTCCGAACGAGGCCGGAGGCTACCAGATCGCCCGTGAATTGAGCGCGCTTCAGAACCGTCCGACGGCGATCGTGCTGATCAACGAAGCAATTACTGTCGGCCTTTATCGCGGGCTGGTGGAAGCGGGAATAAAACCTGGACGAGATCTTGCGATCATCGGTCGTCAGAGCCCGCATTCGCAATTCCTGTCGCCCCGCCTGACATCATTCAGCCTGTCGCTACGTGACCTCGGCATTGCACTTGCCGAATCCCTGCTTGGCACGATGCCAGCTTTCGCCCACGTCTACCCGGCGAAACCCGCACGACTGCTCTGGCCCATGGCACTCGTCCCGGGCGAAAGCGATTAAGCGACAGATATGTCCGGTCAGCAGAAACGGGCTCTATGCAGCCGCGCATCACGACGTCTTGAAGCGGTCGAAGACCGTCAAAGTGCTCGAGGCAGATCAACCTCATCTCAGCGATATCCTCGCGCAACGCAGCGATGACGAACAGGCATTTGGCCCGACTGGCGCAGGCGATCGTCCGGATAACGCCTGCGAATACTCGTCATCCCCTGAAATGGGTATAGCTCCCCATAGGACCAAATGGGGGAAACTCAGTTTCCCTGGGAACCGCCGCTTCTAATTGGCCTGCCTAACATTGGTGTCGTTCAAATCGGTCATGGATACGTCAGATGTCTAACTCAATCTGCGAGACTTTTCCCGGGATATGCGATAAACGCCACCTCAGAGGTCCTCGACCGGCTCGGCTTTTGCGCGCGGCAAACGACAACCTTCTTCATGGCAACTGGTCATCGTTCGATACGTCCATTCCCACGGTGTCTCCTGGTGGCGACGGCAGCCCCGTCATCCGATTTGGATCCGCGATCTCCATCTTAGGGTTGGTTGTTGTCACCGCGTATGCCGAGGTCGGAGCCGCGGCAGAAATCCTCTTCGGGGCGCTTGGTGAACTCTTGACGAGAGTGCCAACGATTCTCTGGTAACCTCGGCATGTCAGCAAGGCCGGCACGGGCCGGCAGAGGCGCTGCGGACAGATCCTTCCGTGCACGCGGTTCCCCACGCCATCGACATGGTTTAGAATCCGCGTGGCGGCACGAACAGGCAAACGGTCCGCCCGCTGTTGGAGCCGTTCACTGAACACCAATGGTACTCGCCATCGGGCGAATCCCGGATCCTTGCGTCCTTGTAGGGAATAGTCTCACCGGTCGCTTTTACGATGAAGCCTTCCGGACGCTCGCCGATGTCGGCAGCCGGCACTTCCCGACAATCGAAGTTCGAGCAGCAAGACGATGGATAAGTCCATCCACTCAGTGCGTCGTGGGCCGAAACGGGCGACGATAGCAAGCAGAGGCCGAGAATAATGGAAATCCGCATCCTGGGTTCCTCTTTTCGTCAAGCCTTCGAATTCGAAGGCTGCGAAACGGAACCACGATCGACGTAAAATGATCCATCGTTTCTGAGTGCGCCCCATTAAGCTTCATCGCGAGTTCACCCGAGTAATGCGCTTGCGCACGCGATCCAACATGTAAGACGCGAGACCTTTTATGCGAGGAGCATATGGCTTTACAGGGGCTGCATTTTTCGCAAATCGCTCAGCTGCCGCTTCATCTGCTGAAAACGTGCCTGTTCCTCCGGAGAGCGGCGCATGGCAACGCTTGTAGAGAGAATATCAACGACGACAAGCGCCGCGATCCGAGAGATCGTCGGTGTATACATGTTCGTATTTTCGAGCGTCTCAACAATGAGCGCCACGTCGCAATAGCTTGCTAGCGGTGAATCGGAGCCGGTCAGGCCAATTACCTGCGCGCCATTCTCCCGCGCGATCCGGGCAATTTCGATGATGGAACGCGTCATGCCGGTGTTGGAAATTACGAAGGCCACGTCGCCGGGCTTCATCATCGAAGCCACCATCACCTGCTGGTGGGAATCGAGCTGAGCGCCACACGGAACACCGAAAAGTGGGAACTTCTGCTGCGCATCACGGGCAACTATGCCCGAAGCGCCAAAACCGAAGAACTCGATCGAGCGGGCAGCCGCCAGAATATCGATCGCCTTGTGCAAAGCGGCCTTGTCGAGACGCGAGCGCGCCCAATCCAGGCTCGTCATGGTGTAGTCGAAGATCTTCTCGGCTACGATTTCAGGCTCGTCCGTGTCGAGCAAGACCGAATGAGTTGCGGGCGTTCCAAGCGCAAGGCTCTGGGCAAGCCGGATCTTGAAATCCTGAAACCCTCCGCAACCGATCGCAGTCGCGAAGCGAACGACCGTCGGTTGGCTCACCTGCGCAAGTGCGGCCGTCTCACCCACCGTGGCGTTGAGAATCCGGCGCGGATCCTGCAATACGACATCGGCGACCTTCCGGTCTGACTTGCGCAACTCCGACCGCAACGTACGGATCACCTCTATGATGTTCCGGTTGGGGTTCCGGATGTCTGCGCGTGCATCAATGTCCATGTCTAAGAGGTGTCTCCACATTCGTCGCGCCGGTATGCAATCCTCGCCCCCGCGTCATTCCCATGCTAACGCAAGTCGCCGGCAGGTGAAATCACCGAAGCCCGAGTATCGATTTCATTGATGAGAGGCTTTCGGCGACGTCTCACGCTTGCCAGCGATAGCAGACTCCGGTGCATGCCCGCAAAAGTTTAAGCGGCTTGACGCGCGGTATCGCAGCGTCAATCGCCGCTGGGTCCTCGGTATTAAAATCGAACAGCCCATAGTGATGGGCAATCATGGTGCTGACACCGATATCCGCGGCGATCTCGGTCGCTTCGTCGAGGGTGAAGTTGCCGGGCACACCATTGTTTGAAAGGTCCGGCCGTCGGCCATTGACCGGCAGCAACGCAATCTGTGGTGCAAGCGCTCTCACCTCTGGCACAAGACCGTCAAACGGTATGCAGTCCCCCGAATGCCACAAGCGAAGCACGCCAATGTCGATGACATAGCCGAGGAAATTGTGATGCCCCTCCGCGTCCAAATCCAACCCCTCATGCGCCGCACGGCTCGCCGTCACGCGCACGCCGGGCAGCGGCTCGATGATCTCACCGGCGTCCATCGCGATCAGCCTGTCTGCCCCCAGGCCCGAGCGTTCCAGTGCCTGAGCCCTGACGGCCCGCGGGGCAACAAAACGGGCTCGGGGGCAGACAGCAAACAATGGGCGCAGCGTCCCGGGATCCATATGATCCGTATGGGCGTGCGTCGATAGCACGAGATCGACTTCGCCGAGATCATTGACTGTGATTGGCGGCGGCATCATGCGGATATGGGGTCGCACCGTTCCTTTGTATTTCTCGGCGAGAGAGTCCGACAGATAGGGATCGATAAGCAACCGCAATCCTCTTACCCGCAGGAGAAAGCCGGCCTGCCCAAGCCAAAACAGCTCGCCCGTGCTGGCGGGCGTCTGCAAATATTCAGCCAGGTCGCCGGAAAACTCTGTTGCAATCAGCTCTCCCATCATGCCCTCCCCATAACCATCCAGCCCTCCTAGGGATCGAGACTGGCAAGCAGATTTTCAGCGGCGATGCGCGTCGCACGGTCGACGCTCTCGCCGGTAAACCCGCCGATGTGGCTGGTGGCAATCACCCTTGGATGAGAGACGAGCGTGAGAGATGGCGGTGGCTCCACCTCGAAGACATCCGTGGCATAGGCGCCGAGCTGACCATTCTCGAGCGCTTCCAGCAATGCCTCTTCGTCTACCAGCCGTGCCCGAGCGGTATTGATAAGAACCAATCCGGGTTTAACCAACTTGATCCTTTCCCGCGAAATCAACGCCGATCCGTCACGTGGCGGCGGTGCGTGCAACGAAACGACATCGGACGATGCCAGAATATCGTCGACATCGGCATAAGAAAACGACGACGAAGGCAGATCAAGGTTCGGTCGGGCAGGATCGAACGCCATGACCTGGGCCCCGAGACCGATGACCATTCGGGCCACTTCGCGGCCGATCGCACCACAACCGATAATGCCGACCGTACGGCCCTGGATCTCGCTGCCGCGCGCCCTCGGCCAGCCGCCGGCCTTGACGCCGGCATCCGTCAGCGGGATCGACCTCAGTGCACTGAACAGCAATCCGATGGCGAGCTCGGCCACCCCACGCGCATTGGCGCCCTCGGCAATACGGACCGCCACACCCTTGCGGGCAAGCGCCTCCATCGGCAGATTGTCGACGCCCACACCATTGCGACTGATGACCTTCAGCTCGGTTGCCGCCTCGATAATGCGCGGCGTGACAGGCTCGACGCCGGCAAGCCAACCGATGCAGCCAGGCACCAGCGCGACCAGTTCATCCTCCGTCGGCATCGCGCCGGGCGTGGAATAGACGATATCGAATCCGACGTCGCGCAGACGCTCGACTTCCGGGTGTGGGTCGGCGGTGAGCGATCGCGGTGTGACAAGAATACGCCGAACCATCATCACCTCCCGGCCGCTTTCAGGGCGATCTGGGAGATCTGTTCGAATTCCGGGCCCGAGGTGGCGATATCGATGTCGAACACCTCTGCGATCACCTGTGTCCAACCATGCAGGAAGTACGTCCAGCCATCTTCGACCTGCAGCGAACGAGTCCGCTCCTGCGCTCGCGCCTGGTCGAGAAACACGAGTTCGCCGCGGTAGTTGAGATCCCACACAACAGCGCGTTCGGGAAACACAGCCGCATTCGATAGGGGCGATCCCGGTGCATCCTTCCCAAGTCCAGTCGCGTTGATCACGAGTGAGCCGGGCTTGAGATTTGCAAGCACCGCGTCGTTGTCCTCAGGTCTGGGCGCAAGCACGTATTCCACGGGAACATCGCTTGCGATCTCGGTATGGATCCGCCTGATCTCGTCAAGCCGGTGCTGGCTGCGGTTGGAGACAACGATGCGGCCCGGTACATCCTTGCCGCGGGATCGGCGCATGAGGTGCCAGGTGATTGCAATGGTCGAGCCGCCAGCCCCCATCGAGAAGAGATCTGCTCCAGTTCTCGCAAAATAGCCGGCGCCGAGAAAGCCATCGATCGCAAGCCCCGAGGAAATCGGGTCCTTCGCATGACACACAAGCTTGCCGTCGCGTTTCGATATGCAGCTCGTTTCGTCCATCAGCCTCGCATGCGGATCGACGACGTCGAACAGACCCTTGCAAGCATTGAAGAGATCGATCTTATGCGTGGTCACCAATGCGCCCATCGAAAGTGGATCGTCACGGATGAATTCGACGGCCTCGCGATAGGCGGCCGGATCGTCGTGCAGTTTGAAATCGATCCCTTTGATCTGGGCACCTTCTAGACCAAGATGCGCGGCCCAGGCCGGAAAGACCTTCATGATCGAGCTTTTTGTCGTGGTCACGCCGATGAAATAGAGCGTGGGCATCGTTGCGGCTTGGTATAGGGTCATGCGCGCTTCTCCAGTGCCTGACGGGCCACTCTGACGGCAGATGCCGCGTTCTCGGCGATCGCCTTGAAGCGGCCTTCCCGGATATCCTCAGTCTTCGCAATCCACGTGCCGCCAACCGCAACCACCTGCGGTATCGAAAGCCATTCGCCAATGGTCGCCTCGGTCACGCCGCCGGTTGGGATGAAGCGCATACCCAGATGGGCAAAGGGCGCGGCAATGCCGGAGAGCGCCTTGGGGCCACCGGCAACGCCTGCAGGAAAGAACTTAGCAAGGCGAATGCCTTGCGCCGCGGCAAGGGTCAGATCGGTCGGAGTCATGATGCCGGGGCAGAAAGGAAGCTTGGCGTCTGCCGCCGCAGCCACGACCTGCGGATCATGCCCCGGCGCAAGGGCAAAACGAGCGCCCGACGCGATGGCGCACTCCAGGTTCGGCCTGTCGAGGATCGTGCCGGCACCGATGCAGAGTTCCGGGCGGGCATCTCGGATTGCAGCCAGCACATCGGCTGCCGCCTCGGTCCTGAACGTGATCTCGGCCACCGCTAACCCGCCCTCCAGCAGAGCGTCGGCCAAGGGGACAGCATCCCTGGCATTTTCGATGGCAATGACGGGCACGACGCCAAGCCGGGCGATGAGGTCAATCGGGTTTTCCATGTCGGTCTCCTCAAGAATTGCTGCGCGGTCAGGCATGCTGCTTCATCAATGAATTGACCGTCTTGGTCGAGCGCGGTGCATAGGCAGGATTTTCGGTGAGTTCCCAGCCGCCATCCGCCCGCGCCACAATGCGATGTCGCATGCCGTTCGACGCCTCGATGATCCCGTAATCCTGGCCGCTGTCGGACGGGTAGGCGAAGACCATCACCAGATCTTCGCTGCCGACGTTGATCGAGCGATGGATCCAGAACGGCGGCACGTAGCAAATGGTCTGGGGAGCAATTTCAATGATGCGCGTCTCGCCTTCGGGCGACTCGAGTTGCATCAGCCCGCGGCCCTTCTGGCCGTAGTAGATTTCCGGACGGTCGGCCTTGGCATGGATGTGACCTCGCGTCAGGAAAAATTCGCGCCCGACCCTGCCCGGGCTCATCCGGGTAACGCCGTAGATGAGGTCGCCGGACTTGTCGCCTGGGCGAAAGTCCTCAACGTCATAGACAATCGGATTGCCAAGTGCGCCGACAAGACGGGCATGCTCTTCGCCGTCTTCATAAAGCCCCGTCAGGTCCGCAAGACGCTTTTCATAGCGGCCGGTATGGCCGCTCATTCCGCCCGCGCTGACATCAACAACGCTCATTCTCGGTTCACGCAGCATTCTAACCTCCGTTTTGGTAGTCAAATTACATAAATAAACACAGACATTCAATCAAGCGTAAAATTCAGAGGCGTAATTGCGTAATTTTGCCGCCAAAAACGTCAGATGTCGTATTGACGATCACAAATCTTGTAATTACGCTACAAATTAGCCGCTGAATGGTGGCCGCCCAATGCCATCCGTGGAGGAGATGTCTGATGTCCATTCTGAAAACCACCGCAATGAAGCTTGCCTTGGCCGCAACGGTCTCGCTCGGCACGCTTTCCGTCGCTCACGCAGCCGATTGCAAGATCGGCATTTCCATGAAGACGCTCGACGCGCCCTACTTTGCCGCGCAGGAGGTCTCGGCAAAGAAGAAGGCAGAGGAACTCGGATGTGAGGTCATTTCCGTCGATGGACAAAACGATCTCAACAAGCAGATTGCCGACGTCGAGGATATGGTTGCGCAAGGCATCGGCGCGCTGATCATCAACCCGCGTGACAGCAAAGGTCTGATCCCCGCAGTCAACGCCGCTTCGGCAGCCGGTGTAAAGGTCTTCGTGATCGACTCGACACTCGATCCGCAGGCGGATTTCGTGACCCTGGTTCAGTCTTCCAACAGCGCCAACGGCCTTCTTGTCGGCCAATGGCTCGCAGACCAGACCAAAGGCAAGCAGTTGAAGATTGCACTCCTGTCGGGCGACAAGGGCAATGAAGTCGGCCAGGAGCGCCGCCTTGGTGTTCTCGCCGGCCTGCTTGAAGGCCAGTTGCGCAACGAAGGTCACGCCAACTTCGAGATCGTCGGCCAGGGTTGGGGCCTTTGGGGCCACGAAGGCGGGCTGAAGGCAATGGAAGATATCCTGGTTGCTAACCCCGACATCAATGTCGTGCTCGGCGAAAACGACTCCATGGTGCTCGGCGCCAAGAAAGCCCTTGAGCAGGCCGGCCGAACCGATGGCGTGCTGCTGGTTGCAGCAGCGGACGGACAAAAGGAAGCGCTGCAGATGATCAAGGAAGGTCAGTACGGCGCCACCGGCCTCAACGATCCGGCCCTTGTTGCCGCCACGGCCGTCGAAATGGCCAAGCAGGCAATCGATGGCTCGCTTCCGGCAAACACCGGCAAGGTGACCTACACCAAGCCAGCTGCAATCACCAAGGACAACGTCGACCAATACATCAAGGCGGACGCTGTCTTCTGATGACTTGATCCTCTCGACGGCGAACGGGCGTCTGACAGCCTGGCCCGTTCGCCTGCCTATTCGCGATCAGGCGCGTGCTTGGCGCGTGCCAAACAGCATGAAAAGCAACCCCATGGATCACCTCGTAGAACTGACCGGCATCCGAAAGTCCTTTGGAGGCGTTCACGCTCTTCAAGGGGTGGACTTCGCGCTCAGCGCCGGCGAAGTCCATGCCCTCCTCGGCGAAAACGGTGCAGGCAAGTCAACGCTGATGCGCGTACTTGGCGGCGAGTATGTTCCCGAAACCGGCTCCGTCACCGTCGCCGGCGAAGAGCAAAAATTCCGAACACCATCTGACGCCCTCTCGAAAGGTATCGCCATCATTCATCAGGAGATGGCATTGGCGGAGGATCTTACCGTCGCGGAGAACATCTACCTCTCCGAGATACCTTCGATCATCTCGTGGCGCGAACTCAACCGCAAAGCGGCGGAACTGATTGCTAGCCTCGGTTTTTCCATTCACCCGGGAGCTGTCGTATCGGATCTATCGGTCGCGCACCAACAGGTGGTCGAGATTGCCAAGGCGCTATCGCGCAATGCCCGCATCATGGTCTTCGACGAACCGACAGCTGTTCTGTCCGTTCAGGACGCCGAGAGACTATTGGGCATCATCCGAAAGCTGCGCGCGCGGGGGGTCGGCGTGATCTACATCTCTCACAGGCTGGACGAGGTCTTCCGAATTGCCGATCGCATTACGGTGATGAAGGACGGTGCCTCCGTCGCGACGGTTGAGCGCAAGGATGTCGAAATCGAGGATGTCATTCGAATGATGGTCGGTCGATCGCTGAAAGCGCTCTTTGGCGAAGACGTAGCGCGGACCCTGGGCAAGGAAGTCTTGCGCGTCGAGGATCTATCGGACGGGGCGCGGGTCAAGGGCGTTTCACTTAACGTTCGCGCTGGCGAGATTGTCGGCCTGGGCGGCCTTGTCGGTGCGGGTCGCACCGAACTTGTCCGGCTGATCTTCGGCGCAGAACACGCCCGCTCCGGAAAGGTCCTCGTCAACGGCGTGGAGGTGACGCCGAAATCGCCACGGGACGGCGTCAAAGCCGGCATCGGGCTTGTGCCCGAGAGCCGTAAGGAGCAGGGGCTCGTCCTTGACTTCCCGATCCGCGTCAATGCGACCATGGCTAAGCTCCGCCCCCTTACCAACTCTTTCGGCTTCATTCGCCGGGCCAAGGAAAGATCAACGGTAGATGCGCTGGCCAAGCGCCTGCGGCTGAAGGCAGGCAGCATTCACGATCCGGCCTCCAGCCTTTCAGGCGGCAACCAGCAAAAGGTCGTGCTTGCCAAATGGTTTCACGCCGATGGTGAGGTGCTGATCTTCGACGAGCCGACGCGCGGTGTCGATGTCGGCGCGAAAACCGAAATCTACTCGCTGATCAAGTCTCTCGCCGCCGAGGGACGGGCCGTCCTCGTCATTTCTTCCGAGCATCTTGAGCTGTTCGGCCTTTGCGATCGCATTCTTGTCATGCGCGAAGGTGAAGTGACGGGCACGCTCGATCCTGCCGACTACACCGAAGAGAAGCTTCTCAAGCTGGCGATGGTGGCGACGCCTTCCAGGCCTGAACTCGTCTCCAAGCATTGATTGGATAGCACCGTGACCGAATTGACCGAAACCTCTCCCCGCTCCTTCAATATCAGCGCATTGCTGCAGCGCTACGGAACTGTGGTCATCCTGATTGCGCTGCTCATCGTCGCGACCTCGATGTCGAATGTATTCCTGACCGAGCGCAACATCCTCAACGTCTTGCGGCAGATATCCGGCAGCAGCCTGATGGCCATAGGCATGCTGTTCGTCATCCTGACACGCGGCATCGATTTGTCGGTAGGCTCGATCGCGGCACTCGGCAGCGTGTTGTCGGCCATCCTCATCCAGACCTTTGCACCCGGCACGGCAATCGTTGCCACGCTGATCGCGGGCGGCGTCTGTGGTCTGGTGTCGGGCGGTCTCGTCTCGTTCCTTAAACTGCCGCCCTTTGTCACAACGCTCGCAATGATGACCGTCGCGCGGGGTCTTTCGCTCATCATTTCCGCTGGTCAGCCGATCGTCATGGGCGAGCGTGGCGGTATCATAACCGCTTTTGGCGCCGGCTCCTTTGCCGGCATTCCCTATTCCGTGCTGCTCATGGCCGCCGTTTTCCTGCTTGCTGGCACCGTGTTGATGTTCACTCGCTTCGGCAGGTTGGTAAAAGCGATCGGCTCGAACGTGGAAGCCGTGCGTCTCTCCGGTATCCGTGTCGCCTGGTACACGATGTCCGTCTACGTGATTTCCGGGGTTCTTGCCGCCGCCGCCGGCATTATCTCCTCGAGCCGCACCGGCGTCGGATCAGCGACCATCGGTGTCGGCGCCGAGCTCGACGCGATCGCGGCCGTCGTCATCGGTGGCGCCAGCCTTATGGGCGGACGCGGTGGAGCGTTCAACACTTTCATCGGTGTCGTCGTCCTTGGCATCATCGCCAACATGATGAATCTTGCCCGTGTGCCCGGCTATCACCAGCAGGTGTTCATGGGCTGCATCATCATCGGCGCGATGCTGTTGCAATACGCGTCCAACTGGATCCGTCGATAAAGGAACCGCGCGCAGCGATCGACGAAGGCCAGAACAACATCAAGTTCAGAAGGTTCGAATATGACGGAGGAGATCACCCTGGCATTTGATATCGGGACGGGCAGCGTTCGTGCCGCCCTCGTCGATGCTCAAGGTCGGATCCTGGAAATGGCGACGCGCGAGCACGAGCAGATCGTGCCGTCCTTCGGCTGGTCGGAACAACGTCCTGCAGATTGGTGGGAGGGTATCGTCGCAACGATCCGTGAGGTTCTGAACCTTCGCCCGGAGGCGCGCTCGCACATCGCTGCCGTTGCCGGCTGCGGACAAATGCATGGCACGGTTCTGGTCGATGACCGAGGTGCATTGACGCGCGATACGGTGCCCCTGTGGAACGACAAGCGAACCGTCGACTATGTTCGCACCTTCGAAAAGAAGCACCGGCCCGAGAGCTATCTTGCCGAAAGTGCAAATCCACCGACGCCGGCGTGGCCGGGCTTCAAGCTGCAATGGCTGCGCGATAATGATAGGGACGCTTACGGGCGCGCCCAAGCCGTCCTCATGCCCAAGGACTATATCAATCTCAAGCTGACCGGCGAATTCGCCATGGACCGCACCGACGGTGGCGCGAGCATGCTGATGAACCCGCGCACCGATACCTGGTCGCAGGCCATGGTCGACATGCTCGGGCTTGATGCATCCAAGCTGGCGCCCTTGCGTAACCCAGTCGAAATTCTTGGCCGTATCACGAGGCAGGCAGCTCGGGAGACGGGTTTGCGCGAAGGCACCCCCGTCCTCGTTGGCGCAGGTGACTATCCCGCCGCCCTTTATGGTTCCGGCGTCTGCCGCCCCGGCCTTGGATCGGAGGTCATGGGCACTTCGGCGATCATTACGGCGATCGCACCCAAACCGTTGCTCGATCCCGAGATTTCCAATGTCGGCACGGTCGAGGGTAATTGGGGCGCCTTCATGCTCCTTGAATCCGGCGGCGATGCGATGCGCTGGGCTCGACGCGCCTTTCATGAAAAACAGATCAGCTACAGCGATATCGTCGAAAAGGCGTCCGAGGCGCCTGCCGGTTCCGATCGGCTGTTCTTCATGCCCTATCTCGCAGGCGAACGCTTTGGCGAGCACCGCAATGCGCGCGCGCAATTTTTCGGGCTGGCTGCATCGCACGGCCTTGCCCACTTGCACCGCGCAGTGCTTGAAGGCGTCGCCTTCGGCGTCAAGCGACACATCGGCATCCTCGAGAAAATCTCCGGTCACCGGATCGAACGGGTTGTCGCATCCGGCGGCGGCGCCAAGACAAAACTCTGGATGAAGATAAAAGCGAGCGTCTACGACATCCCCATCGTCGTCCCATCCGAACCTGAATGTGGCATCGTCGGCTGTGCGGCAATGGCCGCGACCGCCATGGGTCAGTACAGGACGCTGGAAGACGCGGCGAGCGCTCTGGTACGTTATACCGAGGAGATTGCACCAGACCCGGCCTGGGCAGAGATTTACCGCCCCATGCAGTCGTTCTTCGACAAGCTCTACACACACAGCCAGGCCCTATACGACGACCTTGACAGGCTTGCATCATGAGGAAGCGACCAGTTCTGTTTGATATGGACGGAACGCTGGTCGACAGCGAGCCTCTGCATTTTGCGTCTATGCTGGAGGCTGTGACAGCCAAGGGTCACAGTATTCCATCCGGTTTTGGTGAAGCGATCACCGGCAAGAGTGCGGCTGAGTGCCATGCGGCTCTTGTCGCAGCCACCGGGCTCGCAATGACGCTGCCGGATTTCGTCGCTGCGAAAAACGCGGCCTACCTGCAGGCGGCGCATCAGTTGAAGCTCAGGGACGGCGCGGCGCTGGTGCTCGATGTCGTCGCGCGCTCCGGGCAACCCATGGCCATTGTCTCGAACTCCGACCGGATGATCGCCGATGCCAATCTTCGCGCAACCGGGCTTCTGCGGCCCGACCTGATCAGCGTCACGCGTAACGACGTCCGACAGGGCAAACCGCATCCCGAGCCCTATCTCAGAGCAGCCTATCTACTCAATGTCGCGCCAGCCGACTGTATCGTCGTTGAAGATAGCATACCCGGCGCCGCAGCCGGTCTTGCAGCCGGGATGACCGTGATTGGTTGGCCGGAGCCGCACCGCACCGACATTGCCTTTCCGCTCGGTGCGATCCTCGCGTCGCCGGACGATCTCCTTCCCGTTCTTAGTCGCTGCCTCATGGGTGAGGCCGCAGCAACAGCTTGAACATGCCAAGGATTAGCTGATGTATCTCGAAAAATTCAAACTGGCCGACAAGGTCGCGGTCGTCACCGGTGCTGCCCGCGGTATTGGTCTGTCAGCCGCCGAAGCTCTGGCGGAAGCCGGAGCGACAGTCGTGCTGACCGACATGAACCCGCAGCTCTTAGAGGCCGCAACCGGCGGCTTGCGCGCCAAAGGCTACTCCGTCGACAGCGAGCAGCTCGACGTGACCGACCCGGCAGGCGTGCAGGCCGCCCACGACGCAATCCTGTCGCGTCACGGGCGCATCGATGTTCTCGTCAATAACGCCGGCATTGCAATCAGCAACCACCCCGCCGAGACGATGTCGGATGAGGTCTGGAACAGGGTCATCGACGTCAATCTCAACGGTGTCTTCTGGTGCTGCCGCGCCTTCGGCAAATCGATGTTGGAACGGGGCCAAGGCAGCATCGTCAATGTCGGTTCCATGTCCGGTTTCATCGTCAACCGGCCGCAAGAGCAGGCCAACTACAATGCCTCCAAGGCTGCGGTCCACCATCTGACACGTTCGCTCGCGGCCGAATGGGGCGCACGCGGCATTCGTGTCAACGCTGTCGCCCCGACTTATATCGAAACGGAGATGAACGCCTATGTCTACCAGGATGCAGAAATGTATCGCCACTGGGTTGGCGGAACGCCGATGAACCGTCTCGGGCGCACGGATGAGGTCGCATCGGTCATTCTCTTCCTGGCGAGTGAAGCGTCGAGCCTCATGACCGGATCCATCGTTCTTGCCGATGGGGGCTACGTATGCTGGTAAGCACCCCACAACCGCCAGTGCGCGGTGCCCGGTTTCCAGGTCGCTACATCCAGGGCCAAGGCGCGATCGCCAGACTTGGTAATGAAGCCGGGCAGTACGGTCGACGTGCCACAGTTCTGCTCGACAATGGTGTCTTCGACCTACTGCGAGAACAGGTCGATGCGGCATTCGCCGGATCTGCAGAGCCCGAAATCGTGCGTCATGCGGGCGAATGCTCGGAGAAGTCGATCGCAGCACTTGTGGCATCGGCGCGAGCGTTTGGCGCAGAGGTCATCGTCGGAGCCGGCGGTGGCAAGGCGCTCGATACGGCCAAGGCGGCGGCCCATTCGCTCAGCCTGCCGATAATTGTTGTGCCGACGATCGCTGCATCCGATGCGCCCTGCAGCGCACTCGCCGTGGTCTATAACGATGATGGCACCGTTGCCTACGATCTCTTCCTGCCAAGCAATCCGAATCTCGTTCTCGTCGATACGGCGCTAATCGCCGCCGCGCCCGCTCGGTTTCTCGCCGCCGGTATCGGCGATGCGCTTGCAACCTTCTACGAGGCGGACTCGTGCCGCCAAAGCGGCGCGTCTAACTGCATGGCGATGCCGGGTGTCAGCCTTGCCCACGAGGTCGCACGCTTCTGCAGGGATACGATCTTCGAAAACGGCGTTGCCGCGCTTGATGAGTGCGATGCCCGTAAGCCGGGCGAGGCATTCGAGCGTGTGATTGAAGCGAATATTCTTCTGTCCGGCATAGGCTTTGAATCTGGCGGCGTAGCCGCCGCCCACGCGATCCATCACGGCCTGTGCGAACTCGACGATGTCCATCATCACTTGCACGGAGAAAAAGTCGCTATCGGCGTACTCGCCGGCCTGAAACTCCATGGCCGTGATGAAGAGTTCGAGAAGATCCGAAGATTCTGCAAATCCGTCCGTTTGCCGACGCGTCTGGCCGATATTGGTATCGCGGAAGCGACGGAGGAGAAGCTGGAGATCGTGGCCCGGCGCGCTTGCCGCGCCGGCGAAATCATCCACAACGAACCGATTGCGATCGATGAAAAGATGGTCGTTCGTGCTTTGGCGGCACTGATCTAGGCAGCTGATCATCCCGAGGAAGGAACCAAGATGAATATTGTCGAAGTGTATGCTCCGGGCGTTTTTGCCGGAAAATCCGTTGTGGTGTCGGGTGGCACCAGCGGCATCGGCCTGGCATTGGCGAAGGGCTTTGCGGACGCCGGCGCGTCGGTCATTGCGACAGGCAGTTCGCAGGAGAGATTGGTAGCCGCACAGCAGGTATCTACCACGAAGCTGTCGTTTGAGCGCCTCGACGTCCGCGATGTGAAGGCCGTCGAAGCTTTCTTCGGATCACAGAGCACGCTCGATGTTCTGGTCAATTGCCAGGGTGTAGCCCGCCCGGATGCCGAGTGGGAGGAAGAGACCTTTCTCGATGTAATGGACGTCAATCTATCGAGTGCCATGCGCCTGACCCGGGCCGCCTATCCCTTGCTGAAGGCGAACAGGGGCAGCGTTGTCAACGTCGCTTCGATGCTGAGCTATCTGGCCGACGAGACAGTTCCTGCCTACACCGCAAGCAAGACCGGCATTGTCGGATTGACCCGCGCGCTTTCGCATAAATACGGCCGCGATGGCGTGCGGGTAAATGCGGTTGCGCCAGGATATCACCGCACGGAGATGACCAAGCCACTCTGGTCGGTCGCCGAAAGCGAGAGCAAGATCAGTGAACGGTCCGCCTTGAAGCGCTGGGGCACGACAGACGATCTTGTTGGCCCGGTGCTGTTCCTCGCCTCACCGGCCGCGGCGTTCGTTACAGGCGTTACGCTGCCGGTGGACGGGGGGTATCACATTGGCTGACACGCGTCTCGATGATGGTTCAAGTTCTCTCGCAGTGAGATAGAGCAACCAGCTCCTCGTGCACGACGCGGGCATACCGCGCGCGCTGATCATCGCCCATCAGTTGGTTCTGAGCCGCGATGACCGGGTACCGCTGTACCCTTCACACGCGCGGCGGCTCTTATCCAAATGAACGCCGGGTCAGGGCTGCGCGCAAGACAGGCTATTCGCGATCAGGAAAACGATATCGGCAAAACGAGCCAAAGCTCCTCGTATGCGCCTCTCATTCGGCGCCGGCAGCGGTCTTGCCGATATCCCGTAGTATGGCCGCCTGGTCGTGGCAACGGGCAGCCAGATGCAGCGCCTCCAACTCCCGGCGTCGAAACCACTTGCTCGATTGTTAATCAAGCGGACGCAATCGCGTTCGCACGATCTACCCCTACGACTGTGAGAGAGCGCCGTAACCCGGCCGCTTATAGAGCGTGCTCTCGTTGGCCGCGATTTCAGGATCGTAAACTTTTGCATCCCACTCCGCCGGTTCCACTTCGGAGATGGAAACGGAAAGGGAAGCATCGCTTGAACCTAAGATGGTTTTCGCGGCTTCGACTACTTTCGCGGCGAATTCCTGCTTCTGTTCCTCGGTGCGGCCAGGGAACATCTTTACGGCTATGTGCGGCATTTCCATTCCATTTGTTGGTAGCGCGTGCACTGATGGGGGAAACGCACCCCAAGTATTACGCGGATCGGGTCCCGAATCGATATCTCACCTGCTCGCCGTGCGATAGCCCGTTATGGCGGTCAAAATGCTTAGAAGCGGCGAGCATGATCCCCCCCAGCCAAAGCTTGCGGCACCAATGTTCGACGCTGACGCTGTCCGCCTTGGTGTCGGTCTTCTCGTCGTTCATCCCTGCCTTGCCACCCTTCAGGCCTCATTGGCGGCGATTGGCAGAAGCGACGCCGCCGAAGGTGCGGCCCCATTCCGGCTGTGGCGCCCGGAGGCAATGGTAAAGCCATTGCGACCATGCCGCTTGGTCTCGTAGAGGGCCATGTCTGCCTCCTCGATGATATCTTCGAGAGAGGCGACATCGCCGGCTGGCCGGAGCGAGACACCGACACTGATCGACAGCGGGATGATCTCATCTTGCCAATCGAACCGACTCGCAACGACAGCTCTTGCAAGTTGATCGGCGAGTGCCCGTGCGACGGCCGGTTCGCTGACAACAAGAGCGATCCCAAATTCGTCACCCGCCAGACGTCCGAGGAACTGTCCTGACAGCCCCACTATCCGTTTGGCAACCGTGGAGAAATGCTGCAAGCAGGCATCGCCTGCCGCATGTCCATATGTGTCGTTGATGGTCTTGAACCGATCGACATCGATGATCATGACGCCGAAGCTAGCACCGCGGCGCTCCGCGTCTGACTTCATCGTGCGCGAGGTTTCCATGAAGTTGCGACGATTAGGCAGCCCGGTAAGCTCGTCGAAGGAGGCGATTCTGGTGAGATCGGATGCCAGGCGATCTACAGCCATCAGTACAAAGCCAAGGTTCCAAGCGGTTGCGCCGAAGATAGCCGCGACAAGCAGGAAGGCGGCTAGGTCATAATAGCGCTCCGTCGACAAACTTCCGGCCAACCGCATAACGTTCAGCAGCACTTCCGTACCTTGTCCGGCGAAGGCGACAACAAAGCCGAATGTTGCGGCGATCGCTCCGAGACTCGGACGTTGATATGCCTTCAGTGAGGCGATCGCCAAAGCCATCGGGATGAGTTGGAACACAGCAATAGCGACATTGATGACGGGGCGGCTGTCGCCGGTCAATGCCAAGACACATGCACCCGCAAAAACAATAAGTGCGACGGCGCGCCACGCGGCAGGCTCTCCTTGAAACCGTCTGATACCGGTCCACCCCAAACAGAAGCCCAGGACCGTGCAAGCGTTAGCAGCAACGATGCACACATGTCCGTACGTTGTCCCGAGTGCGAAGAGAACGCCGCCTAGTGTCGTCAATAGGCACGCAGCGAGCCAGCATCCGGCACCATCGATATTACGATGCACCCCGACGAAACCCGACCACACGATGCAGAGCACGACCGAATTTAACAGGATGATGAGGTAAAGCGTTTGGAAATCCAGGCTCATCCGAGTTCCATGAAACGTGTATTCAATTCGCGCTGTACACCCCTCATTGCGACCGCATACCCACCACGATCCGTGGTGGAGCCTCGCAGTAGCATGCTCCACTTAGATCAAGTTCAAGAAAATCGCTAAATTTAAGCCAATCGCTGGCTGGCTGAAGTTGGCCCAGCCCTCCCGCTCGACTGTATCGCCCGCCTTCAGTCGCCCGGACCTGCTCAATCTGAGAACGGTCGGGCAAATCCTCTCGATTGCAGAAGAGATCGGCTATCGGCCGAACAATATCGCCTGGGCGCTTCCACAGTCCGGACCGGCAATATCGGGCTGCTCTCGCACGATATCGCCAACCCGTTCTTTCTGCCCCTCGTCAAGGCCATTCAGCAGCATGCGGACGTTCATAACCTCCGCCTGTTTCGGCTCGTTGGGAGAAAGCGCAGCGCGGGAAAATACGCTATTCCAGCGTCTGGCCAGCCAAACGGATGGCATCTCCCTTGCGCCATCTGTCGGGCTTTCTTGTCAAAACTTCAATGACTGCAATCGGGACTTCCAATTTAGGCCCCACTAATATCTACTGACTGTAACGTGCATTGCGCAATGCTGAAGCTCTCGATTGCGACGAACTTAAAGACGATCGGTGAAAGTCTATAGGATGAGGTCCAGCCCATTGGATGCTTTCAACCAAGCGCTCTCGACGTCTCAGAGACTGCGCGAAATCCTGAGTTTGCATGGTGATTGGGGGGATTTTTCATGTTTTTGAACCGGATCGACCTAGATGACGCCGTCAAACGATGGCGCGACATCATCCTGACGTCCTTGCCGTGGGACCGACTTGGCGGCTACGTGGCGCTTCGCAAGCATGATTTGACGATCGAACTCCACGACCTTGATGAGGACGGCGATCTCATCGTGTTTGCCACCGATGGAGAAGCTCTCATCGATCGGTTCCGTTCGGCTTACCCATTCACCGCCACATACGCAGGAAACCCCGGTTACCCACTGGAATATCTGGTTTGGCTCTCGTTCCACATGCAAGCGAACTTTGAACGGCTGGGTGCCCTTGAAATGAGCGCGGCATACGAGGATGAAGACGGCGACGTCGAGAGCATGTCAGCCCTAGCGATGGGCTTCTCGCGCCAGGCCGATCTTGAGGACTTCATAACGCGGTTCGATGGCAAGGACTTAAGCAAGGATCCTATGTTTGGCTACGAGGCATACGTCTCAGAAGTCAGAGACAAAGCCGAATAGACCTCCCCGCACCTCTCGCCCTCTGCCCGCCGAAACCGGCCTTTATGCCGACCCGTGGCGCCAACTCATCGTTGGGCCGCACGCCGCGACGCGCAGCGGATACCGGGGGGCACCCACCCCATCGATGAAGCGCTCCTGTCCGTGATCGTGCCGATTTCGACGGCTGCTAGCTATCCGCTGTCCAGACGCCCATGCCGTGTTCTGGCGATCCAATCCGGCCCACGTTCCAGGTGCTCTGATTTTGGCGGACGCCGTTTGGCAAACCAGAGGGCGCATTCCAGAAGACAAGCTTCGTCCGTATGACCGAGACGGAACTCATCGACAAGGAACCTGGCGACCTGGTCGCCGCCAGCAGAGTGCTTCGATAGCTGTGCTAGAAAACAGGTCTTTTCGAAAACCCGTTGCAGCAGGTCGATATCTGACGGGCTTAAGTCGCACCCCGTCTTTTCGATGAGATAATGCATTTGACGCCTCCCGCAAAGGAGCACCTATCGGCTGCGTTTTGGTACAACTCGATCAGACGGGCAGCGGGTGCCGCCGCCTTTCGACCCGAGCCGAAAGCGCTTCTGCTTACAGCCGCTTATGGGCTGCCAGGATCGGCCGGCGCGACCAATGTTCGACTGCCGTGTCATCTTCGATGGGGTTCGACTCCGCCGAGCGTGCGTCTAAGGGATACTGCGACCAGCACATCAGCATCCGCAAGGCCGCTTCGCAGCGCGTGATTGGCCCCATGGTCTTCTCCTCGCCGGCGCCAACTCTGGATAACGTTGCTTGTTCCGACCTGCTCAATAATCAAATTGGGCTATGACTGCAGTTGCCGCCGATTCCAGCGGGTTGCGGTTGGTCGTCATCGGATGACGTCCCACCAACGGGAAGATTCCGCAATGGCGGAAGAGCATGGGAGTCGAACCCACTGGAGGGTAGCCATCGCGCTCGGTCTCTATCACGAGGAGCAGATCGCCGAGGAGCTGAGCGGCGGCATCGAGGCCATTCGGATGGGCCAGATCGAGGCCGTGGCGGCGCTCGGCCTCAAAAGCAGCCAGATCAGCCAACTCTTAGTCGTGCCCCAAGCTGCGCACCGTCGTCCCGCCTTTCAACAACCGGTTCGCCTGTCTACCTGCCATGGAGGTATCCTCCTTCAGTTCAGAGCACTCTGAAAAAAGCACAGCACGCGCATCAACCACGCGCGACTTTGACGCCGCCATTTCCAGTGAGGAACAGGCAGCGACGGCGAAGTCGCAAATCCTTGTCCTCGATCTGAGTTTTCGCCACGCTCCGCGGCGCGAGCGCCTCCAAGCATAGCCAGTGCAACGTCTCCTATAGCGGAACAGCGGAAGGTCGCACCAGGCGTGACGCCATTCTCGGCGGCGGACAATGTCGCCTGACCGGCCCGACCACCGTTGCAACTGCGGCAATCACGGTCCAGAGCCTAGCGCTTGACGACTAGCTTTTCGGCAATCCCTCGGGTCTCAGGAGCTTTCTCAGCGCGGCAATGCGAAAGATGGCGTTGGCGGCTCCGTAGCCGCGATAGCCGCGCCTTTCGACAATCTCGAAAAAGAAACCTTCGCCAAAGGTCGGGCTGTAGAGCTGGAAATACTCGCCACTGTCATCGCGATCATAGAGAATATTCTCGGACTTCAGCCGCTCGATAAGTTCCGCATCGAGACCGAACCGGGCCTCGACGTCGTCGTAGTAGTTCGGCGAGATCGGCAGTGCATTGAAGCCATTTTTCCGCAACGCCTGCGCCGTCGCGAAGATATCTTCGGTGGTAAAGGCCAGGTGCTGGACGCCGGAGCCGAAGGTTTCGGCAATGAAGCGGCCCGCCAGCGTATTGCGGTTCTCCGCGCCATTCAGCGTCAGGCGCAACGTGCCCGCATCGTTTTCCACGACCTGACTGCGGACAATGCCGGCTGGGTCGATGATGTCGACCATGGGTGTTTTACGCGCATCCAGCAGCGATGTGTAGAAGAGCAGCCAGGTCAGCATCTCCTCGTATTTGACCGTCTGAGCGATGTGATCGATGGTGGACAATCCGGCCGGGATGACCGAGTCTGCGTCTCGCACCGGCTCGAATTCGATCTCCCAGATCCTGGAGAGCTCGGATTTTTCGTCCAGGAAATAGATGAGTCCCCCGCCAACACCGTGGATCGCCGGGACCAGGAGTTCACCTGGGCCAACCGGCTGCTCGAACGGTTCGGCGCCAAGCGCCCGCGCCCGTTCCACGGTCGCGGCCGCATCGTCCACCATGAGGCCGAAGGCGTAGGCGGACGTACCGTGTACCAGATAGGAGGCGCTGGCGAAGCCTTCCCGCTCGGTATTGATGACCAGATTGATTGCTTCCTGGCGGTAAACCACCACCTGTTTCGTCCGGTGCTGTGCCGCCTTCCTGAAGCCGATGGAAACGAGCAGCGCTTCGAGCTCGCCTGCTTCTTCCTCGGAGGCACTGAACTCCACGAAGGCTACCCCCTTCACATCGACGCGCGGCGGCATCTTTGGAACCGGCAACCGTATATCCGCTTCGGCGCGCCTGACCTGGTCCCCGAGATAGATCAGCGAGCGATATCCGTCGGCGGCAATCGCATTGGCGTTGCCGCCACGAAATTGGTCATTGAAGATTTCGAGCGACAGATAACCATCATAGCCGGTTGCCGCCACCGCGCGGGTAAAGTCGGTCACCGGCAAGTCGCCCTCGCCCGGCATGTTGCGGAAATGCCGGCTCCAATAAAGAAGGTCCATGTCGATCAATGGAGCGTCGGCGAGCTGGACGATGAAAATCTTCTCCTTCGGAATCGAGCGGATCGAGTTGACTTCGATCTTGCGCGACAACGTATGGAAGCTATCGAGGATCAGGCCAATGTTTGGATGATCGGCGCGCCGGACAATCTCCCAGGCGTCGCGATGATCGCTGATATGGCGACCCCAAGCGAGCGCCTCGTAGCCAACGCGCAGGTCCCGCTTCGCGGCGCGTTCCCCGAGCTCGCGAAAGTCAGCGGCCGCCCGGTCAAGTCCACCCAGTGCCGCCGGCGACACATTGGAGCAGACGAGGACGAGGTCGGTACCAAGCTCCTGCATCAGATCGAACTTGCGCTCGGCGCGATCGAAAGTCCGTGTCCGAAGCGGCTCCGGCATGCCCTCGAAATCACGGAACGGTTGGAACAGACTGATCTCGAGGCCGAAGTCGCGCACGATCCGCCCAACTTCGCGTGGACTCTCGTCGAAGGCGAGGAAATCGTTCTCGAAGATTTCGACACCGGCAAAGCCCGCCTTGGCGATGGCACGCAGCTTGTCCTTGAGATCGCCGCTGAGCGAAACCGTTGCTATCGAGTTTTTCATCGGTCGTCCTCGCTGGAGTTCTCGGCGTCAGCCGGTCATCGCCTTGAAATGGTTGAGTATCCGCGCCGCGCCCAGCTCGAGCCCCGTAAACAGGCAAACGGCAGCGACCGCCTGGAATACGGCCATTCCGCCGCAAGCATCTTATGGGTTCATCGGGCGGCGTCCGGGCACGGCGCGAACACGGCCTCCTCCGGTCGTCTTCTCTGCCTACAAAATGTACGAACTAGTACGTATGTCAAGTGGACTCTCTTGAAAGACCCCGACAACGTCAATATGACTTCCAAGGAAGACGAAATGAGGAGGCCCGTGGCCCGCCCATTTTAATCTGGTTTCATTGGAAAATTTCGGCCGGTGAAAGATAACGGCTGGTGTCGGGAGTGACGACGGGAGAATGGCAGGGCGGGCGGAGGCAAGTCGGAAGAACGATCCGGAACGAACGAAGGAAGACATCCTTGTCGTCGCCACGGAGGAGTTCTCGACGCACGGGCTAGCGGGCGGACGCGTCGATGCGATCGCAGAACGGACCCGAACCTCCAAGCGCATGATTTATTACTATTTCGGGAGCAAGGAAGGACTTTACCTCTCCGTGCTGGAGCGCGCCTATCGCAAGATCCGCACGCTTGAAGAGGATCTGAAGCTTGCGAGCCTTGCGCCGGAAGAGGCGTTGCGCACGCTGATTTCCAGTACTTTCGACCATGACGAGGCCAATCCCGATTTCGTGCGGTTGGTTAGCATCGAAAACATCCACCACGCGGTACATATGCTGTGTTCGGAAGCCATCCGAGATTTGAATGTCTCAGTCATCGAGACGATCGCTGGCATTCTGGAGCGTGGTATCGCCGAAGGCGTGTTCAAGCGAAAAGCCGACCCCATCGACGTGCATATGTTGATCAGCGCCTTCTGCTTCTTCCGGGTTTCGAACCGCTATACATTCGGAACGATCTTCGGCCGCGATCTCTCTGAGCCGGATACGATCGGCAGGCATCGGAGCATGATCGCCGATGCCGTTATCAGTTACCTGAAAAATACAGACGAACCGATTTGACAACAGTCGTGCTCGGTAACTTGTGCGATATTCAGCCGACGATGGTCGATGCTCAAGCGCCCGGATATCGTAGAAGGGCGCCATGCCTTGTGGTGGGGTTAACCCACGAGAGCAAGGATGTCGTCGTCACGGCCGGCTTGGAAGTTCGGACAGGTCGTCGAGTATGGATTGAGCCGCTGCTTCCAGGATTTTTGCAGCATCCCTGCGCCGCTTGTGCGCAAGACGCTTCTCACCAAGGGTTCTGAACGTTTCTCCTCCAAAGGATTCCATGATTTCGGGCAGGCGGCGCACCGCCCCTCGTCCGCCCCAGCAGCCGTCGTCGATTTCCGTAGGAAATACCCAGGCGCGCTTTGCAACCTCTTCTGCCGGCGTTCCCTCCGCGCGCGCCAGCGCCGCGACGACTTCCTTCACCAAGCTGGCCCTTGCTGCGTCGGTATACTGTCCTTCGGGAACGGAAGGCACAACACGATAGATCGGTGCGGCGGCTGGTGCGCCAGCGCGATAGACCGCGGCCGGGCGGTGCACAAATATCCAACTGACATCGCGTACCCGCGCATTTTGTGGATCGAGGCCTTCGTGCCGTATCAGAATCTCGGTAAGTTCGTTCATCAGCGACGCCTCGGCGCCGGCGGCAAGTGCGCCTTCGGGTATGAAAACATCGATCATGGGCATCGTTATCACCTCGTTAATGGTTGTTGATCAGCCGCATCTTTGCGGGTTGACGGTTTTCCTGGAAGTGGCAGGATTGCCATTCTTAGAGGAGATTCGGCCACGCCAACGACGTTGATACGCATCTGGGTTTATGATGGCATCTTGGCTTCCGGAGTTTCCGGACCGGTCGACGTATTCACAGCAGCCAATCATTTTGGCGTAAAGGAAGCCAAGGGCCGAAGCCAAGCCCCCCGAATGTTCACCTGGCGCATCTGACCGACATAACGCATGTCGGCAGAGACATTCAGCGTCGCCGCGCCAGCATGGCCCTGCCTGGCGAGCCAGCCGCGCCCCTCCGCCGCAAGCGACTCCAGCGCCTCGCGCAATTGCGGTGCCGCGGCGTCGGAGAGATGGGTGAACACCGTGCGGATGAAGTCGCCGCGCAGGTCGGCCACGAGGCCGCCGAGCGCCGAGACGACGCCGGGCCGCGGCGGGCCGATCACCCTGGCCATCTTGAACTCGCGGGCAAGGAATCCCCCGAGCATCGGTCCGCCTCCGCCGAACGGCATCAGGGTGAATTCCCTGAGATCGACGCCGGCTCGTGAGGCCAGCTTCTCGACTTCCACGAACATTTCCGAGATCGCGATATCGAGGATGGCCTGGGCGGCCTCCTCTGCCGTGCGGCCGATCTTTTCCGCCAGCCGCGTGACCGCCGCGCGGGCCAGGCCGACATCGATCTGCAGCTGTCCATAGGCCATCTGGCTGTGGCCGAGCCACCCGCAGACGGCCATGGCGTCGGTGACCGTGGCTTCCATGCCACCGCGCCCGTAGCAGGCAGGTCCCGGTGTTGAGCCCGCCGATTCCGGTCCGACCCTCATGACGCCCTGCGCATCCACGCTGGCGATCGACCCCCCGCCGATGCCGATCGAACTCACGGAGACGGACGGAATGTGCAGAGGGAATTCGCCGATCAGTTCGCCGGTGCCGAACTGTGGCTCGCCATCGATGATCAGCGCGAAGTCGGCCGAGGTGCCGCCAATGTCGAGGGTCAGGATATGCTTCTCGCCGGCCCGGCGGGCGAGCCAGGCCGCGCCGATCACGCCCGAGGCAGTGCCCGAGAGCAGCATCTGCACGCAGGACCGCTTGCCCTCGTCGGCATTCATAACGCCGCCGTTCGACTTTGTGAGCAGCGCCGGCGCCGTCACGCCCCGCGAGAGCAACTTTTCCTCGAGCGCCGCCAGATAGCCGGAAACGCGCGGATGCACGTAACCGTTCAGAATAGCCGTGGTGGTCCGCTCGTATTCGCGGATTACCGGCCAGACCTCGCAGGAAGTGAAGACGAAGAGCTCGGGAGCGATCCGGGCGATTTCCCGCTTGACCGCCGCCTCATGGGCACCGTTGCGCCAGGAGTGCAGGAACGAGACAACGATGCCGGCAGCGCCGCCGGCCTTCGCCTTTGCGACGGCCGCTGCGACCGCTTCCAGATTGGGTGCCTCCACCTCGCTGCCGTCCGCCCGCAGGCGAGCTGGGATCCCGAAGACCATGTCGCGCGCGACCAGCTGGTCCGGCCGGGAGCAAAAAAGCGAGTAGACGTCGGGCATTCTCAGGCGCGCCAACTCGATCACGTCCTCAAAGCCCGCATTGGTCAGCAGTGCGAGCGTTACACCGCGCCGCTGGATGACAGTGTTGATGCCGACGGTGGTGCCGTGGACGAAGCGGGTGACAGTTGTGGGGTCGAGACCCTCCCTCTCACCGAGCAGGGTGAGGCCCGTCATCAGTTCGGCGCCCGGATCATCCGGGGTCGTCAGAACCTTCAACGAGGCGATCCGACCCGAACGGGTCTCCAAAGCGCAGAAATCGATGAACGTTCCGCCGATATCGACGCCAATCTTCCAGCCCTGTTGGCCGAGTTCGCTCGTGGCGGACGCTGACATACTGACCATTCCGGTTCCCTTTCTCCGTGATGCCGGAAAGCTGGCACGAATGGCACGGCAGGGTCCAAGATCGAAACGGGCAGCAGCCATAAGGTCGACTTATGCAGATCGGATCCGGCCATCCCATAGGCTTGACTTATGGACGAGGCAAAACCTCGACTTTGACTTCTTCCCGTCGGATCGCGCAGGCTGGAAATCAATTCAGCAACGCGGGGAACCGATGGACGCGATCGTTCTGGGCGGCGGCCTGATGGGGGCCGCTTCCGCATATTTTCTCGCCCGGCGCGGCGTGCGGGTGACGCTACTTGAACGCAACCGTGTCGGCAGCGGGGCGACGGTCGCATCCTTCGGAAACATCCGTCGCAGCGGCCGCCATATCCCCCAGCTCGGCCTCGCGGGCCGTTCGCTGGCGCTGTGGGGAGAGGCGTCGAAGATGCTGGGCCGGGACGTGGAGTTTCGTGCCACCGGCCACCTGAGGCTGATCTTCAGCCAGGCCGGCCTTGCCGAGATGCGCGCCTTTGCCGAGGCAGCCAGGCCGTGGGGCGTCGATCTCGAGGAGCTAGGGCCGACCGAGATCCGCAGCCGCTTTCCGGGCCTTGGCCCTGAAGCGATCGCGGCGTCCTTTTCCCCAAAGGACGGGAGCGGCAATCCCCGCCTGATCGCGCCGGCCTTCGCCGACGCCGCGAGGCGTCTGGGGGCGGAGATCGTCGAGGAAGCGGCCGTGACGGCGATCAGGAGGTCTGCCTCCGGCTTCAGGATCGAGACCCCCAGGGGAGCGTACGGCGCGGAGACGATGCTCAACACGGCGGGAGCCTGGGGCGCGCGCATTGCCGCCCAGTTCGGCGAGAATGTCCCGATCGTCGCCAAGGGTCCGCAGATGGGAGTGACGGAACCGCTTCCCTATCGCATCCTGCCGGTCGTCGGAGTGTGGGCGCATGACCTTGGCGGCGGCTACCTGCGCCAGGTCGAACGCGGCAACATCGTCTTTGGCGGCGGGGCGGAGAGGACCGACGTCTCGCTGGACAGCGGACATGCCAAGGCGGATCCGGCGCGTCTGCCCGGACAACTGCGGGCCTTGCTGCCGATCCTGCCGGCCCTCGCCAATGTCGCCGTGATCCGGACCTGGTCTGGTTGCGAGGGCTATGTGGGCGACGGTCTTCCGGTGATGGGGCCCTCCGCCACGACACCGGGCCTATTCCATGCCTTCGGCTTCTGCGGCCATGGTTTCCAGCTTGGCCCGGGCGTCGGCGACGTAATGGCAGAGTTGATGACCACCGGCGGTACCGACATCTTTCTCGACGATTTCAGGATCAATCGATTTGAGGCTTTTCCGGGGATCGCTGACCGGCCTCAGGGCGTCAATCTGACGAATGCCGCGGGTCTATAAGGGCCGCATTTAACCGGATTCATCCAAGGCTGCACATGCGAATTCGGCCGTATCCGACGCCCAGGTGACAGACATGCCGAATTGTTCGACGATGCACGATCGAAATCACGTTCGCATACCACAGCGGCGACGAGGCCATATTCAAGGGCAAACAGGAGTGGTTGATCACATCGCGCGTTCGATGAAGGCCGCAATATCTTTCCGCAGATCCGATCCAGGATTGGCGATGTCAGCACAGTAAAAGTCATGCGGCTTGGCAGCATAGGTTTGCGAGCAGCTTGGCACGGCGTCGTTCCAAGTATCATCGGGCCTATTCGGATCGCATTCTCCCCAAATCACCAAGGTCGGTATATGGAGCGGATATACTTCGAAGCGCAGCCTCGTCGAAGAAATGCAGATCAGAGCTTGCAAGTTCAAACCCGCCTTGACGGCATGCCATAAAGCGGTCCCACCGGCGCTGAATCCTATCCCGAGGCAGGAAGGGCCCTCTTCACGAAGGCTCTGGACGGCCCGCTCTAAACCATCGCCCTTAAAAAGATGGTTGTGAAGCTCCTCTCCGCTCAGATCCGGGCGTCCACTGACGTCAGCCAGGTGCAGATTTCGGTGTTCGAAGCGAACAAGCGGTTCAAACACCTTTGGACAACCACGAATGTCTCCAACCACCAACAAATCTCGTTTCATGGACATTGATCAAACCTGGGCTCATCAGGGCGATAGCTTTGCACCGCTAGAGTACTTGCGATACCTAAGATGGCCATTCCAGTCGATACATTGTGCGATCCTGGCAGCACAGAACGAGAGCTAGCGAGAAACCTTCGGTGCGACAGTCGCTTAGACAACACCCATGAACGCTGAGTTCGGAATTTTCTAACTCCGCTCAGTTGCATATCTGCCAGGCGCCGCCTTTGCGGGCTTCTCATCGTCCGCTCCAGCAGGCGGTGCATTTCGATGCGAGTGAGTGCATCCAAAGCGCCGAAGTGCCTCACGCGCACCACGATTTGCGATTCTGCGAAAGGCGCCGAGGAGTGTCGGCACTAGACGCCTGAAAACACACTCGACCAGTCGTTTTCCCGGACCTAACTCCCTTAGGCTCTCTGCTCTTCATAGCGTCGGATGGAGAAGTCTCGCGCTGATTTACTGAGCTAATTGTGCCTTCGGGCGGCTTCGCGGTTCTGGCGAAGGCTGCGGATAGCATCGATGTGTTCCGGCCCGATACCACAGCATCCGCCCACAATCGTCGCCCCGTCCGCAAGCCACCTCTCGATCCATTTCAGATAGTTTTGCGGGTCAAGATCGGCGCGGATGTCCGAAATGCCGGCATAGGGCGCATCTGACGGCGGTTCGGGGGCAAATGCATTCGCGTAGACGCCGATCGAAAAGGACGATCCCATTTCGTTGGCAACGCGTCGGGCCGCGCGGATCGCCTCCCCCATCACCTCTGGCTGACTGCAATTGAAGAAAATCCCCTCGGCCCCGGCACCTAGCGTTTTGCGCACCGCCTCGCCAACAGGCTCGCCAGAGCGAAGTTCTGCAGGTCCCGTCCGGCCATCCTCATCCTTCAATGTATAGGAAACATAGATCGGTTTTCCATCACCGATGACAGCGGCAAGGGAGGTCAGCGCCTCGACCGTCGAACTCTGCGTCTCGATCAGCCAAAGGTCCACGTGCGGTCGAAGCCCAGCAACGAGGTTTTCGATAATGGGCGGGGCGGCGCCGATTTCAAAGAGGTCGGGCCGATAGCTTTCAAAGGGTGGTGGAAGTGAACCCGCAACGAGCACAAGCCTGGTGGCTCGATCCGCAACCTCCCGGGCGAGACGGCCAGCGCGATCGGCGAGCGTGAGGCCATCGGAGGCAAAGCGCTCCTCGCCGAGCATGTGCGGCACGAGACCATAGGAATTCGTGGTAATGATATCCGCGCCGCTGTCGACATAGGCTTGGTGGGCCTGTGTCACATAATCAGGCGCTTCGATCAGCGAGAGGGCCGACCATTCCGGCAACTTGAAAGGCGCTCCGAGCCTTTCAAGAAGGCGCCCCATGCCGCCATCGAGAATGCCAAAGGACGATTGTTCGAGTGTCATTATTCTGCTCCTCCTTGTCGACCTGCAAAGCCGCGACCAAAGCGTTTCTCGAGACGGTTCTGGGCAAGCTCCAGGCCTATTGACAGAACCCAGTAGATGGCAGCCGCGGTGAGCAGCATCTCCATGTAGTGATAGGTGGCCCGGCCGTAGGATTGGGCCAGGAAATTCAGTTCCCACAAGCCCATGATCGATACGAGGGAGGAATCTTTCAGCATCGAAATGAAGTGGCTTCCGGCCGGCGGTATGATGATACGCATCGCCTGCGGCGCGATGATCCTGAAAGCGATGACGCCGCGGCTAAGGCCAAGCGCCATCGCAGCCTCCCCCTGCCCCCGAGGCACGGACAACACACCGGCCCGGATCGTCTCTGCGAGATAGGCACCATAGTTCAACGACAGAGCAAGAACGCCTGATGTGAGCGCTGACAGAACGATACCGAACTGCGGCAGAGCGAGATAGATGATCAGCACCTGCACAAGCAGCGGCGTCCCACGAAAGAAGGACGCGTAGAAAGTCGCCACTCCGAAGGCGAGTGCGTTGGTCGACAAACGTCCGAGCGCGGTAAGAACCGCCACGACAAGAGAGACCGCCATCGACACGACGGTGATCAGAATGGTCAGTGCGACGCCCTGAATGAACCCGTCCGGCGACAAGCGCAGGCCGAGCATGAAAGGAAGCTTCTCGCCAATCAGACCGAAATCGAGTCCTAGATTGTAGAAGAGGCTGAACAGCAGAGTGGCAAGCACAAGCCAGGTGACCTGGACTCGACGGCGAAATCCACCGGCGCCGGCAATGGTAAACCGCGGGCGCACGCCAGTGGATCGCTTGGAGATTGAAAGGCCGACCTCAGAATGCATATTTGGTGATATCGACCTTGAACCACTTTTCCGAGATCTTGGCGAGCGTCCCGTCTTCCTTGAGTTCGGTGATGACACGCTTGACCTCAGCGTCCCATTCCGGATCGCCCTTGTCCGTTACAACAGCGTTCGGCTCGGCGAACAGCGGCTCGCCGGCGAGTTTCAGCTTCCCCGTCGCTTTGATTTGACCCTGCGCCGTTCCGAGCGAAGCAACGATCGCATCGAGACGAACGCCGGGCCCGAGCGCGAGGTTCTGGAAGTTGACAGTCTCGTCGTTCGGCACCGCCTGGACTTCGCTGAAGGGGAAGGAAATCGCCGGCTGACCGGGAATGGAGAACGTGCGGTTGATGTAGGCCTCGTAAGACGAACCCGTCCCGACCCCGACGCGCTTGCCGGTGAGATCAGCGGGCGACTTGATTGCCTGCTCGTCCTTGTTCACCACAAGCACCGCCGGGACGCTGTAGTAATTCACGGGGAAGCTCACCACTTTCGCCCGATCCTCCGTCGGCGTGGAGGAGGTGATCGCGATGTCCCAGCGCCCCGCCCAGCGACCGCTGATGATCGTTTCCCAACCGGGTGTCTCGAGACGCAGCTTCACACCAAGCTTGTCGGCGAAAGCCCTGGCCACATCGACGTCAAATCCGTCCAGTTCATTCTCGTCATTGATGAAGGCGAAGGGCGGATAGTCGTTAACAATAGCGTTGACGACTTCACCCTTCTGTTTGACGCGTTCGAGTACCTCACCTGCATAGGCGGTGGTCGCGACGGCGGCCAGAGAGAGGGCCGCGGCAAGAACAAATTTGAGCGGTTTCGACATAGGTTGCCTCCAACTTTGACGATGGCTTAACCTATCCTCCCGAGTTCCACGCAAATAGAGCATTAATTCTATAATTTTGATAGATTCTGTCATCGCGATCCGAAATCTTCAACCATCTCGTCAAAAGCATTCCTGAAAGGCCGCAGCCAAACCCTCGCCGGCGTTTCTCGCACGACGTTGCGAAGCGAAAAGTTTTCCAACCAAAGCGCCACTTTTGAGTGACCCTGTCTTTGAAAAAGGCACAAAGCATATAATTATTATAGACAATTGCAGGGGATGTTCATGGCAGCCGAGAGTGCGAAGATTGTCGATTTGCAGGCCTACCGCGAAACACGACGCAAGATGGCAGAACCTACACCGCCATCGCCGGTGCCGATCCCCTTCAACGGTATTCAGCCGGTGATGATGTGGGTTCCAGTATGGGCCTTCGTCCCGGTCATGGCGAGCCCGTGGATCCATGCGCAGTGATGGCCTTGCCAGCCTGGACCATGAGACCATTTCCGACCCGTCGGAAAACATCTGCATCCGGACCGGTCACAACCTCAGGCGGCTGAGAACACGCCGCGGGTACTCGCTTGATCGGCTTGCGAAGGTTTCAGGGGTCAGCCGCGCCATGCTGGGCCAGATCGAGACGGGCAAAAGCAGCCCCACGCTCAACGTGCTTGCCAAGATCGCCGCCGCGTTGGAAGTTTCCTGTGGTTCGCTGATCATCGAGGACGAAGAACCGACGACACTTCTCCTGAACCGTTCGGCCTCCAAGACGCTGTCTTCAAGCGATGGCAGGTTCGAGACGCGTGCCCTCTTTCCCTACGACGGCGACAGGACAGTCGAGTTCTACGAGCTGCGTATCGCGCCCCATCACGCCGAACGCGCCGAGGCGCACCGTCATGGAACCGTGGAGAACCTTGTCGTCGCCGAGGGCACGATCGAGGTCGTGGTGGGCAAACAGCCCTATATTCTCGGCGAAGGCGACGCGCTGATCTTCGAGGCGGACGTGCCGCATGTCTACCGAAACATGACCGGCGGCCCTGCAATTATCTATCTCGTCTCCACCTACCGGGAAGCGATCCACATATGAAAAGGCCTCCCCTTTGGCTACAACCGAAGGGGAGGCCTTAAAACTTGCTCGGCCGATGCCTCAGGCGGCCATGGCGCAGCACATCATCATGCCGCCGCACATCATCATCATCGGCATGCCGCCGTTCATCATGGCCATCATGCGCTTGCAGCATTCCATGAACATCGCCGGATCCATGCCTTCCATCGGCTTCATTTCGCACATCATGCCGCCGTCGGTCATCTTGCATGTCATCATGCCCATCATCATCGGCATGGGCATCGGCATCATCATGGGCATGCCGTTCATCATCGGCATCATGCCATTCATCATCGGCGACATCATCGGCTGGCCCATACCACCCATCATGTTCATCATCGGCATCATGTTCATGGCAGTGTTCATGAAAGTCTCCTCGGCTCGCGGCCCGTGTTTCGCGCTTCAATGATCCGTTGGGTATTGAATGCTCCAAACGAGCTCAAGGAGATAAAATCTTCCAATATTCTTTCCTCCAATAGAATGAACATCCTGCACGCTCGAGCCCGAATTCTGCATTATATTGCAGACGAGCCTCCGTTATCTCAGAGGCACAGCGAAGGAAGAGATCAGCAAAGACCGGGCGAGTAAGCGGCCGTCGTGCGACAACTCAAATGGCGCGGTGCCGATGCGGCCAAGGTTCCTTGGAATCTACGGCCGGGTAGCCGTTCCAGGCGCTTCCTGGCGGCCATCAATCCATGCTCCAAGCACGTCGGTTGCTACATGCGCCTGATTGACGATTTCCGGAACGAGGTCAATGTCGGGAAGGCTGCCCAATCCGAGCGGTCCCATCGCAAAAACGCCCTCGAAAGTTTCGGGGTCGGCCAGCGCCCGACCGCTTCGGTCAACGAAGATGCCAATATCGAGTTCGTCTCGCTTCGCAAGATTGGCCGAGACAAGCGAACGCAAAAGAAGAGAATCCGCATCGATCAGACGGATACGACAATCGATCGTTCGCTCTGCAGGCAGAACCTGCAAACCCGCCGAGGTGGACAGAAGCACACCATTGGTGGCGATGCGCTCCACCCTGCCCTTGCGCACGGTTATTGCCCCACTTTCGATCGCCTGACGCAAACGTTCATAATGCCCAATTGGCAGTCGGTTGCGATGGCTGTCGTAGATCGGCTTCACATGCCGCTTGAACCGGCGACGCTCCTCCGGAGTCAACGCTTGCCAAAGGTCATGCGCGCGCAGGCGAAAATCATTCATGATGCCTTGCCAGCCAGAACCTTCCGCAGCCGCCTTGCTTGCCGCCTCCCGCAAATAGCGGAAGGCGCCGCGAAGCGTATTCGGGAATGGCTGGCTGGACGACGTTATTCCTACTGCCGAAGGCGTATGGGGCTGCGGCAGAAACCCGGACGCCGAGATCAATGTGACGTGAGACGCCTCGCCAGCCGCGAGCAACCGCAATGCGCGATCAACGGCATGGATCCCGCCGCCAATCACCAGAGCGTCGCGAACTGCAGTTTGGCTATCGTCGACGCCGACGCAATTGCGCAGACCGTAACCGGTCGCCAAGAACACCGCGTCGAAGCGAGCCTGCTCTCCCTCACTTGAGAGAAGCGACAACCCGCGCTGCGCATGACGGCCAATCGCTGCCACACTGTCGGCGCGGACCTGGACCATGACGTCGACACGTTCTCGCAGCGCTTCGGAGAACCGCTGATAGACATAGGCGCTGAAAACCTCGCCTGGCACAAATGCGTGATCGACATCCCCCTCCTCGGACTGGGCGGGCAAACGATCGTTTGTCTCGAGCCATTGTTTGAAGTCGTCGCGCAATGACGGGTCAACCGACAGGTCCCGAACTCGGCTGTTCAAGAGGGTCGATGACGGCCGCCCGATACTCTGCGCACCGTCGATCTTTGGAAACGGATCATACATCACGAGATGAAAGGGTCGCTTGAACGCTCTCAGCAAGGCAATGGCGGTCATGAGGCCGGTAAAGCCGCGTCCGACGATCGCGATTCTGGCAAGAGCGGCGCCCCCCTGCGGCTGCGGGGAGTGGGCGGGCGAAAGCGTCATCGGTTGGCTCCTTCCTGCTCTATGCCGGCTGGACTCCATGGGCTCTCTTCATTCGAGGAGAGCGGCGACACATCATTCTCTAGTAAATCAATAGAATATTCCCGTGGAAATCAATACCCGTTTGCCCCGCAACGAAAGCGATCCGAAGACGGTTCCAGCCGAACCCAAAGGAGAGGCAACGCTGGAGAGCCACCACGACGACTAATCAAAGAACTGGTTCTTCGGCTTGGCAAGTCCCATACGCTCTCTGAGCGTAGTGCCTTCGTAATCCCTGCGGAAGAGACCGGAATTTTTTATGATTTCAGACTTAGAGATCCCGTAGAAAAATGCAGGATCTTTGCGAAGCCTACAGCGCCGCCAGCTGCGCCGGTCTTCCTTGTCATCATGCCGGGCAAGAAAGCCGTCGCGCTCCAATCCGTCGAGAAGGCCGGTAATCGTGGCGCGCGTGACGCCGGCGCGTTCGGCCAGCTCGTGCGGGGCAAGCCCTTCCGGCAGATCGCGCAGAAGGAACAGCAGCACGAATTTCCCTTCCGACAGGCGATACGGCGCGAGGCGCGCAGCGCAAGCTCGGTCGATGGCAGACGCCAGCGCCAGAACCTCGAAACAAAGCCGCATGTTGTCCATGTCCGGCTGTCCACGGCGCTGTGCTTCATCGAGCAGGGCTAGATGCTTTTGTTCCAACATCGTCATGCGGCGGCATATAGTATGCCGCCGAACGAAAAGTGTCGCGGAAATCCGAACTTGGTTCCCCACAACGCGTCCCATCGCGATCTCGAAATGCCGGCTTTGATAGCCGAGAACCGCGCGAATATAGGCGCCATCAATGAAAACGGAAACGCGAGACTTGCCGGCGCGAATGATACGATAGGGGCCCGCGACGTCCCGCTTTTCGATCTGATCGGCAAATTTGCCCAGCCAGTTGCTCACGGTTCGATGATTATGAGGCCGCGTGGCCGGCACAAAAATATCAAGTACACGGGCTGCTTCTCGAAATGACAACCGGGAGCCCAGTTCGGCTTGGATGCACTCCAACTCCGGCGTAGCTCGGCCATTCAACAGGGTCTCGACGCTTCCCGTGCCCAACCTCGCGGTCGACCCGCATGCACAGCTGCACCACCACGGCACACGCACTTGGCAAGATCCAAAGAGCGTCACGATAGAAGCGCAGAGATTTCGCGAGGTCAGTTGTGCAGGGCAACAAGCACAGACATCTTCGCCCCAAGCCGCCAGGAGCAGCTCCAGAGATAACAGCAATGCTCGCCGGATACGACTCCAGGCCTGCTCGGGCCACGTCCTCGGTAGGACAAAAGCCTTTGTTCAGGCGCCAATTTCAGGACGGCGCGCTCCAGCGTCCGCGTCAGCTCCTGCTTCGCGATGTTCTATTCTCAACCTGGCTCGCGTTCAATCAGTCCCCTTTAGGGTCGACCGCGGCGACCAAACGGCGACACGCGTCAACCAGGTTGGACTCCTGAAGCAGCGCACCTCCGACAAGATACATCACGTCCCGTCCGTAGGCTTCGCGCATCTCCGGTACGCGCTCAAACGTCATGCCGCCGCCGGGCGCGGCTACGATTGCCTTCGGCCCACCCATGTCAGCGGCACACGCCTTAGCAATCGATAGGCACTCCTTGCGCGTGAAGCCGAAGCGCCCGCCGAAATTCGGGTAGATCACCGCGTCCGCACCCATGAGGCGATGCAGAGTGCCGAAGTAGGCCCGGTGAGAGAACCCGCCATCGGGTGAGACCACGTTTGCACCGGAGAAAGCCGGGTGCGTGACGATGGGGAGCGCGAATTCCGGATCGGCTGCAAGCGTGCGAACGACGTCGTAGCCGGCCAGCGCCGGCGCCACCATCACCGCGCCGGCGCCAGCCGCCTCGGCTTCTTTCGCCCGGTCAAGCACGGCATTCGCCGGCCCCGTGACATTCGGCACAAAGCTCGCCTTGCCCCCGCTCCTGGAGTTCGCTTCCCCGACAACTTCGACGCAGGCTTTCAACCGTTCGGCAAAGGGCGCCGTCTTCTGGTCGACAAGGCCGTGATCGTCCTTGATGAAGTGCATGCCGCCGAGCGCAAAATCACCGGCAAGGCGGGCGAGCGCCGACGTCGAAAGCCCGACCGGCTTGATCGCCGACATGAGCAGCGGGCTTTCGCCAATGCCTGCCCGGGCGCGCAGCCCTGCGAGGCCGTGGCGAGGGCCCTTGCAGAGCTCGAGGATTCCGGGTGAGGGAAGAATATCTTCGACCCTGAGACCGGGCTTGATGGAGCTGTTGCCGAAGACGATGTTCAAAAACTGAAGGAAGTCGCCCCCGACATCATCCTCTGAATAAGAGATGGAGGCGAGGTAGCCTTCGCGGCCGTTTAGATCCTTTTCAAGCGCCTCTAGCCGGCCGAGGATCTCGTCTTCAACGTAGCCTTTCGGAACCGCATTGCGCGGGATCTCGACGGTCTGCTCAAGCGCGATGTCGAGCGCGCGCGCCTTGGCCTCAGCGGCGTCCTGGGCGCGGATGAAATAGGTGACGGTGAAACGCGGAGCCACTAGAGCGCCTCCGCTTTTTGCGCCGAATGAACATGGTCGATCCGGACCTCCACCAGTTCATCCTCGGTGATCACAAGCGGCTTGCCTATGAGGTCGCTGATCGCGGCGACGAGTGCCCCTGCGTCGAGCCCATATTTCTTCATGAGGTAAGGCTTGGAGGCGCCATGCGCGAAGGTATCATGGAGGCCCAGGCGCTTCAGGCGGACACCCAGGCCCTCTTCAGCAAGGATTTCCGCAACCAGCGAGCCAAGGCCACCGACGATGGTGTGATTTTCCAGCGTGACGATCCCCTTCTTGCCGCGCGCAGCTTTCAGCAGGCCCTCGCGGTCGAAGGGTTTCAGGGTCGAAGCGTGGAGGTGGGAGATGCCGATCCCATGCGCTTCGAGAGGCTGGATGGCGCGCAACGCTTCTTCCGTGCAGACCCCTGAGGATACGACGAGAATGTCGTCGCCTTCGGACAGGACGCGCAGCTTGTTGAACTCGAAAGGTGTCGAGAAGAGACGGGGCACCTCGCCGCGAAGCACGCGGACATAGACCGGCCCCTCGATGCTGTCGGCCACTTCGAGCACCGTTTCCACCTCGGTCGCGTCGCCGGTCTCGAGGATCGTCATGTTGGGCACGGCCCGTAGAACCGCAACGTCCTCGATCGCCTGGTGGGTGATGCCGCCGGGGGTGGTGATACCCGGCAGGAACCCCATTAGCCGTACCTTGCGATTGGAATAGGCGATGGAGTTGATGAGCTGGTCGTAGGGACGGCGGTAAAGGAAGACCGAGAAGGTGTGGATGAACGGCCGGTAGCCCTCCATCGCAAGCCCGCCGGCGAAGGACAGCATGTTCTGCTCGGCCATGCCAAGCGAGAGGAACTGCATCGGATGCCGGTCGCGGAAGCCGTCGACTTCGCAGGAGGAGGTCAGATCGGCCGATAGGCAGATGACCTCGGGCCGAGCGGTGGCAAAGGTCTCGAATGCCCTGGCGTAGGGACGATTGACGATCTCGACCATGTTCAGGCCTCTTCCATTGTTTCGATGTCGACGCCGAGTTCGGCTGCCAGCGCCGCCTGCATTTCGAGCCGCTCCTCAGCACTTTTGAAGCGGACGTAGTGAAGGCGCGGGAAGCGTTTCTTGAGGAAAACCATGCCCCGATAGGGCGACGTATTGGCGAGAATGACCAATGGCTTGCCAGGTTCGGCACTCGCGGCCGCCATTCTAAGCGCGTCGAGGTCGTGGCCATCCACTGATCGGCAGGTGACGCCGAAGGCGCTGATGCGAGCTGCGAGATCACCAAGGTCCAACACGGAAGACATCGCGCCGTCGCATTGCTGGCGGTTCACATCGACGATGACGCGGATGTTGTCGATGCGGTGATGGGCCATCGCGGCAAGGCATTCCCAGGTCTGCCCCTCCTGGAATTCCCCGTCCGACATGTAGACCCAGACCTTGCCCGGCTCATTTTTTTGCAATCGCGCAAAGGCGACACCGGACGCCATGGAAAGACCCTGCGCCAGCGAGCCGGTCGTCACTTCCATTCCGGGGCTGTGTTCGGCGCCGATCATTTCAACCGAGCTGCCGTCCTTGTTGAAGTGATCGAGCGCGTGTTCGTCCATGCGCCCCATTTCGATCAGCGCCGAATAGATGACGAGCGCATAGTGGGCGGGCGAGATGAAGAAGCGGTCGAATTGCGGACCGACCGATCCATGATAGCCGGCGCCGGTGAAAGCATTGGGATTGTGGGCTGACGGCACACCACGGAAAGGCAGCGGCACCTTCGGCAGCGTTGGCGCGCCCAATGTCAAGAGCTCGTTATAGAGCAGCGCCAGACTCTCCGCGGCCGAACAAGCCTGGCTGAGATAGCCGCCATTGTTCTTCATGGTGTGGAAGAAGACGCGCCGGCGAATGCCGAGCGCGATATCCTCGGTGGAATTCCGGTTCGAAAGGGTCATCGTCTCTCGCTCCGTTCCGGGAAAAGCGCCCTCAGGCCCTCAGGCGACGGCGTCGCGATGCCGCGCTCGGTGATGAGGCCGGTGATGAGGCGGGCGGGCGTGACATCGAAGGCCGGGTTTGCCGCGGGGCTGCCTTCCGGCGCGATGCGCACGCTGGCAATCGTTCCGTCAGCGGCGCGCCCCTGGACGAAGCTCACCTCGTCGGCGGTCCGCTCCTCGATCGGGATTTCCTTGACCCCGTCATGAACCGTCCAGTCGATCGTGGGAGAGGGAAGGGCAACGTAGAAGGGTACGTCATTGTCACGCGCGGCAAGGGCTTTCAGATAGGTGCCGATCTTGTTGCAAACATCGCCACTGGCGGTTGTCCGGTCAGTGCCGACGATCACCATATCGACGTCGCCGTGCTGCATCAGGTGCCCGCCGGCATTGTCGACGATGAGCGTATGTGGCACACCGTGACCGTTCATTTCCCAGGCGGTGAGGTAGGCGCCCTGATTGCGCGGTCGAGTCTCGTCGACATAGACATGCACCGGAATGCCTTCTTCGACCGCCATGTAGATCGGCGCCGTCGCAGTGCCATAGTCGACGGTCGCGAGCCAGCCGGCATTGCAATGGGTGAGGATACGGACGGGTTCGCCGGGGCCCTTTTTGGCCGCGATCTCGCGGATGATCTTCAAGCCGTTTGCACCGATGGCGCGGTTGAGTTCGATGTCTTCCGCAGCGATCTCCGCGGCGCGTTCATAGGCCGCCTTGGCGCGCTCGTTTTCCGGCAGTGGACGGAGGTGATCGCGCATGGCGTTCAAGGCCCAGCGCAGGTTGATCGCGGTCGGGCGGGTTTCATTGAGCTCTTCCCAGACCGCGTCGAGATGGGCGTCCGAGGGATCGTTCGCCATGGCGATCGCAATGCCATAGGCGGCAGTGACGCCGATCAGCGGTGCGCCGCGCACCCACATGTCGTGAATGGCAACGGCCACATCCGCGACGGTTTCCAAGGTCACGACGCGAAATTCGTGCGGCAGCCAGCGCTGATCGATGATGTCGACGGACCGGCCGTCCTCGTTGAGCCAGATCGTATGGTAGTGGCGTTCTCCGACTTTCACGCGAGTGTCTCCTTCTGAAGGCGTTCCGCGACTGCGCGGATGTCCTTGAGGCCATGGATATGATGCCGGTTGACGGCGAGGTGACGCCCGAGCTTCAGCGCCTTGGTTTCGCAGGCGGCACGACGGTCGGGGTCGGCGATGGTTTCGAAATCGGCGTTGTGAGCGAGGCCCAGGATGCGGCGGTGCATCTCGACGCCGGCAAAGCCGAGCATCTCTCGCCAGATCTCGTCCATGACGATCTCAAGCGCCTGTTCTGCGCCGAAGGGATCGTTACGGTCCTCAAAGAGGCTTGCCTGGTAGAGAATGCCCTTGCGCTCCGTCCGCCACAGATTTGCGAATTCGGCACGGAACGTCTCCCAGATCACTTCGATCGTATCGAGCAGATAGGTACGCATGCCGTCCCGGGCGCTGGCTGCGTTCTCGTGCCCGCCTTGCGAGAAATAGCTCATCCAGAAATTGGCGAGCAGCATGCCGACGTCAAAGCTGATCGGTCCGTAGAAAGCGAATTCCGGATCGATGACGCGGGTCTCGTCGTCGGTGACCATCACCGAGCCGGTGTGGAGGTCTCCATGGCAAAGTGTCTCGGCCTTGGCCGAGAAGAGGTGCTTCAACCTCTGTGCCTCGACCTTGAGATCACGGTCGGCGCGAAGCGCCGCAACGATCGGATCGAGCTGCGGTGTCGTGTGCCGATTGAGCTTGGCCTCGAAATAGGGATCGGAAAAAACGAGGTTTTCCGTGATGTCGCACAGTTCAGCGTTGTCGGCAAAAAGTGCGAGGTCGGCCTTCTTCTCGCGTGTCGCCATGGAAAGATCCGAGCCGCGAAACAGCGTACGTGCGGTAAAGAGGCCCAGATCGCGGCCAATCTTCGGCAGCTGCCGGCCGTCGATCAGCGCACGCCTGAGGATGACGTGCGGCGTCAGGTATTCCATCGCGATGAGGGCTTGCGCCTCATCGAAGAAGAAGATCTCCGGCACGAGACCCGGATCGCGCGCTGCTTGGCGCACCAGCGCATGGTATTCGAAGAACGAACGTTTCAGCGGCAGAGGCCAGCTTTCACCGACGAGGCGCACATAGGGAAGCGCCTGCTTGATGATTGCCGCGCCGTTGTCGCCTGTCACGATGAAGACGAGATTGAGGTTGCCGTCGCCGACTTCCTTGACCTCCCAGCACGTGGAATCCGCGCCGATCTTTTCCCGAAACACAGCATTGCCGCCGAGCTTCAACGGCAACGTCTCGGCGCTCAGCGCCTCGAAGACTTGCTTGTCCATGTCGTCCTCCTCCAACGCATGGCGCCGCCTCCACTGCGCGCAGCCATGCCGTGTATAGGCACAACTAATGCGGCATTCAGTCAAATGTCAATGGCCTTGACATTTGACTGAAGTCCGTCTTAACCTGCCTTCATCGGGAGGAGAGAATGAGCGAACAGGCAGTGTTTCGCGTTGAGGGCGTGCGCAAATCCTTTGGGCCAGTACCTGTGCTTAGAGGTGTGGATCTCGACCTCAAGGCTGGAGCGGTTACCGTCCTCATGGGCGCGAATGGTGCTGGAAAGTCCACGCTCGTGCGCATCTTGAGTGGCGTCTACACGCGGGATGCCGGCACGATCGTGCTGGCCGGTGCGTCCTTCGAGCCCGCGACGCCCGCCGAGGCGATCCGCGCCGGTGTCGTGACGGTGCACCAGAACATCAATGACGGCGTCGTGGCCGACCTCGACGTCGCGACCAATCTCACGCTCGATCGATTAAATGGACGTGGCGCACGGCTCTTCTTCAACCCCCGCCGCGTGCGGCGGGAAGCGGCCGCGGTTGCTTCCCGAATGGGCCTTGCCATCGATCTTGGCGCCAACATCAACGACCTGACGCTCGCAGACCGCCAGATGGTGGCGATCGCCCGCGCCATGGCGCATGAGCCGAAGGTGCTGATCCTCGACGAGCCGACCTCATCGCTGTCGAGCGCCGAGGCCGACCGCCTTTTCGATCTCGTCGATCGGTTGAAGGCCCGCGGCGTCGCCATTCTCTATATTTCGCACCGCATGTCGGACATCCGCCGACTTGCTGACAGCATCGTCGCGCTCCGCGACGGCCGCATTAGCGGCCGTTTCGAGGGACCGGAACTTGACTACGAAGGCGCCGTCAACGCGATGCTCGGCCGCAAGGTTTCGGCAGGCGCCGTTGCCCTGCGCAAGGCCGGTATGCCGATCTTCAAGGTGCGCGGTCTCAAGCTATCGGAACAGTCGCGTCCGTTTGATTTCGACCTCGGCGATGGGGAAATTGTTGCGGTCACCGGCCTCGTGGGAGTCGGCAAGACGGCGCTCGCCGAAACCTTGTTTGGAGCGCGCGCACCGTTTGCCGGCGATATGGCTCTCGACGGTGCCGGCTACGCACCGAGGAGCACCGGCCAGGCTATTGCCCGCGGCGTCTTCCTCGTTGCTAAGGACCGGAGCGATAGCGGCATCGTGCCTGACTTCAACATCTATGAGAACATCAGCCTGCCGTTCCTGCGCCGGCTCTCCCGGTTCGGCGTTTCGAGCCGGCAGGCAGAAAAAACCAAGGCGCGCCAGCAGATCGCATCTCTTGGTGTGGTCTGCCGCAACGAACGTGATGAATTGCAGACGCTTTCGGGCGGAAACCAGCAGAAGGTGATGGTCGCACGCTGGCTTTCCGAGCCTTCGCGCCTTCTTATCCTCGACGAACCCTTCCAGGGTGTGGACATCGCCGCCCGCCGCGACATCGGTGAGAAGCTGCGCGCGTCCGCTGCCGGGCGGGCCACAATCCTGTTCCTGACGGAACTCGATGAAGCCTTCGAGGTCGCCGACCGCATCCTCGTCATGTCGGAACAGACGATCGTTGGCGAACATCGCAACTCCGACATCGACGTCGAGCGGCTGCTGTCGGAGATCGCCGGTCAATTCTATCAACAGGTGCATGCGTCATGAGCAGTGAACAGAGCAAATCCGCAGCTCCGGTTGCGGTCCTTTCGAATGCGTCGGGCTTCCGGGAGGCGGCGATCAAATACGGCTTCCTGGTGCTCCTGGCCGGGCTGGTCCTCTATTTTTCGCTCGTGACCGGCGGGTTCGCTTCGCCTCAAAGCGCTGTCTTCATCCTACAGTCCGTGTCGATCACTGGCATTCTGGCACTGGGCGTGACCGCGACGCTTGTGGTCGGCGGTTTCGACCTTTCGATCGGCTCCGTTGCGACGACGGCGATGATGGCCTCATCCTATGTGATGGTGGTCATGGACGGGGATGCGGTAACGGCAACGCTCGTCTGCCTCGCGATTGGCGTACTGGTCGGTCTCGTCAACGGCATCATCATCGTCTACATGCGCGTGCCGGATCTCCTGGCGACGCTTGGCATGATGTTCCTGCTGCTCGGTCTTCAACGAATTCCGACGGAAGGCCGTTCGATCGCCACCGGCATGACGATGCCGGACGGATCCGTCGCTGACGGCACCTTCAGCCCGGCCTTCCTTGCACTCGGCCGCCATCGCTTCGATTTCATCCTGCCCAATCTCGTGCCGGTCTCGGTCGTGGTCCTGATCGTGCTGGCGATCCTGATCTGGTTCTTCCTCGAATACACGCGTTTCGGCCGGATGATGTATGCCGTCGGTTCCAACGAGCGCGCTGCCGGTCTCGCCGGCGCCCCGGTCAATGCCTACAAGATCTCGGCTTACATCATCTCCGGCGTCTTCGCCTCGATCGGCGGTATCCTGCTTGCCGCCCGTCTTGGCCGCGGCGACATCGCCTCCGGCAACAATCTGCTGCTCGATGCCGTTGCCGCCGCGCTGATCGGCTTCGCGGTCCTCGGTGCCGCCAAGCCGAACGCCTTCGGTACGGCCATCGGCGCGCTTTTCGTCGGCATCCTTCTGCAGGGTCTGACGATGATGAATGCGCCCTACTATACGCAGGATTTCGTCAAGGGCGCGGTGCTCGTCATCGCCCTGATCTTCACCTTTGCGCTCTCTAAAAGAGGCAAACGCTGAGGGAGTGTCCTTCGGCGGATAATAAAAGTTCACCAGTGGAGGAGACTGACATGAACATAACTCGCAGAAACCTGGGCGGGTTGACGCTCGGGTTATTGGGTACGGCCGCATTCGGCGTGCCGTCCTTTGCCGCCGACATGCCGAAGCCGTTCGACAAGCCGGGCGACGTGAAAATCGCGCTCGTCCGCTACCTTTCGACCGGCGACTTCTTCCAGTCCTACCTTGCCGGTGTCGAGGCCCAGGCCAAGGCGCTCGGGGTGCAGCTCCAGGTCTTCGACAGCCGCCAGGATGCCGCATTGCAGGCCGACATGGTCGACCAGGCGATCGCGCTTGGCGTGCAGGGCATCATCATCCAGCATGGGCTTACGGAATCCATGAAGGAAGCCGCGCAGCGCGCCGTTGACGCCGGCATCAAGGTTGTCGCCTTTGACGTCAACGTCGAGAACGAGAAGATCCCGCAGGTCGAACAGTCCGACCGAGACCTCGCCCGTCTTGCGCTCGAGCAGGCCGTCAAGGACAACGGCGAGAGCTTCAAGGCCGGTTACGTCTATGTTGCCGGCATCGCGCCGCTCGATCGCCGCGATGAGACGTGGAAGGAATTCAAGGCGAAGTACTCCGGCATCGAGGAAGCCGCCCAGTTCGGAACGATGGACAATCCGATTGCCAATTCGGTCGCCAATCAGGCCCGCGCGGTCATCTCGGCGAAGCCCGACATCACCGTGATGTTCGCGCCTTACGACGAATTCGCCAAGGGTGTGAAGATTGCGGTCGACGAGGCCGGGCTTTCCTCGAGCGTGAAGATCTACTCGGCCGACATCTCGACGTCCGATATCGCAGCCATGCGTGAATCTGGTTCGGCCTGGACCGCGACTGCTGCCACGAATCCGGCCGTCGTCGGTCAGGTATCGGTTCGTTCGCTCGCCATGCTTCTCGCCGGCGAAGATCCTGGCCGCCAGGTCATCGTGCCGCCGACGCTGATCACCCAGAAGGACCTGAATGATCAGGACATCAAGAACATGGAGGAACTCGGCGTGAAGCTGCCCCAGTTCGCCCATGCAGAGGTTGCCATGCCGGCGTGGATGCCGAAGCCCTGATTTTGCGAACGGCGGAATGAGGAAGGGGCGGCGAGTGTGCCGCCCTTTTTGTTATGGAACACCTTCGACGGGGCCCTCCATCAGCACAACGGGAAAGGGCACATTCTCCGGTATCGGGATCATCACGATTGCTAGCCGCTTCAGCCCCATACCGGCGTGGAAGGATTCGACGTTGAAGCTGGCAAAGCCTGGAAACGCGATATGCCCTGCGCCGACGCCGCGCGACAGCACTTCTTGAAGATCAGGCGGCCGACACCCTGCCGCGCGCACCGGGGTCGATGGCGAAATGGCTTAGATGCGCCAGCCCCTCGCTTATCCGCCCGGAGTCCGGCTCACCAAACGTCCAGCCACCGCAGCCGCGCACGTCGCCCGCCTGTTCCACCAAGTAGAGTGCTTTCGAGGTCAGCAGGTCGAGTTTCGCCTTTGTCGTCAGAAGCAACGCCACGATCAAACCGACCTTTTCATAGGCCGTTGCCATCACGGTGGGGTCGGATCGGCCAAGGCGAGTTTTCGGCTGGGAAGCATCCCCTGCGATGGTCTGTCTGATCTTCATTTTCCGCCCGTTCGGGTTGCCCTTGCCGGTCGGCGAGGGGTCGGAGCACATTTACATGCACTCCGATCCCAAGACCAAGGCGCTCAGCGCATCGCTGCCGCGATATTGCCACCGTCCACGGTCGTCACGTCCGCAGTGGTGCGCTCCGCGAGGGCGTGGTGTACGAAGGCGCGAGCCACATCCTCCGCCGTTACTTCGAGGCCGAGCAGGTTGCCGCCCATGTAATCCTTGACGGAGAGGCCGCGAGCCGCTGCTCGGTTGGCGATCATTTCGTCGTTGAGCAGGCCCGAGCGGATGCGATCGGCATTGACTGCATTGACGCGAATATGGTCGGCGCCGTGTTCGAGCGCATATTGCCGCGACAGGAACAGCGTGGCCGCCTTCGGCAATCCGTAGGCGCCGAACTTTGCGCCCGGATTGACCGCCTGCTTGGAAGCGTTGAAGAGCAGCACGCCGCCGGTCTTTTGGGCCTTCATGATACGCACGGCATTCTGCGCTACCGATTGGTGGGCGAAGAAGTTCAATTCGAAGCTGCGGCGCAGCAGGGCATCATCCATCGTGGCAATCGGGCTTTCCCAGGCAGCACCAGCGTTGGAGGCGACGATGTCGACGCCGCCAAAGGTCGCAACCACCTTGTCGAAAGCGCCGCGAACGGATGCAGGATCGGTGATGTCGCAGGCGATGCCGATCGAATTGTTGCCGGCGGATTTCGCGACCGCGGCCGCTTTCTCTCCATCGAGATCGAGCACGACTGCATGGGCGCCTTCCGCAACGAAGGCCTTGACGATTGCCGCGCCAATGGCACCGGCACCGCCGGTGACGAGCGCGACCTGGCCGGTAAACGGCTTCGGCTTGGCGCCGGCGAGCTTCGCTTGTTCCAGCGACCAGTATTCGAGGTCAAAAAGATCCGGACGGCTCACCGGTTCGAACCGTCCGACGCTCTCGGCGTCGCGCGCCGCCTCGATCCACATCTCGCCGACATCGACCGCAATCGTCGCATCCTTGTAGGTCCGGCCATGGCCGAACATGCCGAGCCCCGGCACCAGCGTCAGCCGCGGCATCGGATCGAGCATGATGCGCTTGACGCCGTCGCGGGCGTCGTTGCTGCGGAAATACTCGGTGTAGTCAGCGGCAAAGGCGGCGACGCGCTCGTCGATCACGGCTCGGTAGCTGGAGAGATCGTCCTTGGCCGTCGCCGGAAGCACCATCGGACCCGTCTTGATACGGATGGAAAGGTCGGGCGTTGAAACGCCCCTGGCGGCCATCTCCTGAACCTGCGCCGCGTTGACGAAGTCGAGGATTTCAGGCGAGGAACGGAAGACGCTCACCATCCGCTCATAGCGGCCCTCGCCCTTGTCGACGGCAACGGCGCCGCGCAGCATCGGCGCGATGTCTATTGCACTCGGAAGGTTGGCGGGTAGGGCAGCCGGCGTGAACGGGTTGCGCCCGTTCGCCTTAACATGATCCTCGGCGACGCTGACATAGTGGATCATGCGGTCATAGGCTTCCTTGGCCGTCTCGCCGAAGGTGAAGATGCCGTGCTTGTCGAGGATCAGACCTTCGACCGTCGGGTCCCGATCGAACATTTCGGCCGCCGCCTTGGCGAGCGCAAAGCCCGGCATGATGTAGGGCACGAAGCCCATCTTCTTGCCGAAGAGCTCGCCGCACATCTCGCGGCTTTTCGCCTGGTCAGCGATGGCGAGGATGGCGGTCGAATGCGTGTGGTCGACAAACTTGTGCGGCAGGAAGGCATGCAGCAGCGCTTCCACCGACGGATTTGGAGAGGCGGGATCGATGAGATTGGCGCGCAACAGCGTTACCATGTCTTCGTCAGAGAGCTTTTCGAGCTTGCGGCTCTTGAGCAAGGGGGGGATCTTGACGGCAGGCAATCCTGCCGGCTCGATCGTGCCCATGTCCCAGCCGCTGCCCTTGACGCAGAGAACAGTGTGCGTGTCGCCGACGAGGTCGATAATTTCGGTCTTAACCGAAGTGTTGCCGCCGCCGTGCAGAACGAGGCGTGGCTCGCCGCCAAGCAGGCGCGTCGTATAGGTACGCAGCGCCAGATCGCGGTTGATACCCTTCGCCAGGTAGCCCGCAACGACCTTTTCCGCCTCGTCGTCACGCCAGAGATTTTCCATATATTCAGCCTCCCGATAAACCGGCCAGCCGGTATCGGCGGACCCAAACACGAAGCTCAGGCCTTGCCTGAGCCGCTCTTGCCAAGCCCTTCGCGGCTCCAGCGATCCAGGACACGCCGCGCCATCGACTCCGTGACGACGAGGTGCGAAGCAAATCCGCCCTTCAGAGCCGCCATCAACGGTTCAAACTTGCTGTCCTCCTGCACCACCAGCATGCGCTTCTTGATTGCGCGAATGGAATCGAGGTCGGCCGAGATGCAGCGGCGATTATGCTCGCAGTCCATCCATTGACCGTCGCGATCGATGAGCTGCCCGGCGATCACGCCGGCCGCACCCTTTTCGCCCATCGCATGCATGTCTGCTGAAGAAAGCGCACCGCACTTGACGAGATGGCTGTCATCCTCAATGCCACCGACGGAATAGAGTGCGAGCCCACAGTCGGAGATAGTGCCAAGCTGCTCCTTGATGACAGGTTCGCCGCGAAGCTCCTGCGCAAGCCGCTCTGACGAAAGAACGAGCGGCGCATAGAAGTTTATGCCTTCCGCGTTGAGGCGGCGGGCAATTTCAGTGGTGCATTGGTCGGGACGGTAGGAATAGGGTGCGCCGAGGTTGCCGCAGAGCTGTACCACCGTGACGCCGCGCAAATCGGCAAAGGGCATGACGTCGGCGATGTTGTAGACGGTACGGCCCCAGGCAACGCCAACACGGTCGCCCTTGTTGATGAGTTCGAGGAAGATTGAAGCCGCGACAACCGGCATCTCGGCGGCCGGATCGATGACCTTGTCCTCAGGCACGAGCCAGGCGCTCGTGAGGCCTATTGCATCCTCGACCTCGCGTGCAAGAACATCGTGAGAAAAGAGTTCCGTCGAGGTCGCGATCGTAACCATACCCATCTCACGGGCCTTGCGCAGATAGAGCGTGACGGATGCGCGGGAAATATCGAGCCTATCGGCCACTTCGTCCTGGCGCAGTCCATGCGCATAATAGAGCCATGCGGCCCTGTGGATGAGCTGATCGGTGGCACGGGGTGGCATGAGTGGTCTCTCACAAGGTTATTTTGACATAATTCATCAATGATGACAAAAGTCAACATGATAGTGCTTTAGGCCCCAGAGCCAGTGCCAGATCACCTCTTCCCGTCAGGATCGATGACAATTAGCATTTCGGCTTCGAGAACATTCGCCGGGTCAGATTCCGGAACGGTTGCCTTCGCACGGCCGGTATCTCCATCTTGAAAACGACCGTGGCTGCGGATCAACGTCTTCTGGCAGAAAAACCGAAACGCCTTCAAACAAGCCCGTCTTCCACGCATGCACGCCATCTTCGAAGAAGACTGCGCAGCGGGCGACAATCCGCAAGACCTTCCCAAGCCTCGCCCTGACAGGCGTGGAGCACCCCGAGCTCAACTCGGGCGCCTCCATCGTTGTTGTACGCGGCGCGTAACGGTATGGGACCAGAGAAAAGCCGTCAAAGAAGTCTCAAGCGCGCGTATGAGCCCGCGTGAGCCTTATCAGGCTAGTTGATCGTCGCGATCCATTGGCCTGAGGCTGACTTGGCAAATGCAATAACCCGATTTATGTCCAGCTGCGCGCAGGATTCCGGGAGCTTGCCACACGACCATCGCGTTCGGTCCCAAAGGTCAAACTCGAGGTTGAGATGCAGCTGAAATTCCGGGTACCGCAGGGGATTTCACTCTGGGGCCGGCTTTTCTAGGAAGGCAAGTTTCTGGTGGCTTTGGGACTCGCGCTACGCTTGGTATGGCGACACAACGGCCACGATTGTAACCTACGCTGCGTGGGCCTTCCGACTCATTACTAGGTCCGACGCTGAAATTCCGTTCAGATCAAAGGCAGCAACGCGGACTCTCCATCCGCTTGAGACCACTGGAAGCCGGCAACATGCCGCTCAGTCCGGACTTTTCCTATCCTTCGCCTTGACGGATACGGATACGAACCGGCGACACGTAGATTGACACTATCGTCGCTGGGCCCAGGGATTAATCACCCTCAACCCGACAGCCTCAAACGGGCTTGTGTCGCGGGTTGCGACCGCCAAGTCGTTCCCTGCTGCTGTTGCTGCTATGTAGCCATCGGACGTGCCGATCGCCCTTCCAGGCAGTCGAGCGCGCACCATCAGTTCCGAGTACAACTGCGAACTTGCTAGATTGAAGGACAGGATGCGCCCGGAAAAAAGCGGCAGCACTTCACCCTCAAGACGACTGCGAAGGATTGTTTGTCGCTTCCCCAAAGGCATAGCGGCAATCCCGAAGCGAAGTTCAGCAACTGTGATTGCGGAAAGGAACAGCGTCTCGATGGCTTGGGCATCTAGCCAGGCGACCACTTGCTCATCGGGAGCCGGTTTCCACGGCTCGGAAATTACGTTGGTGTCAAGCAAGATCATTCGAAGGTGATCGGTTCAGCCGGGGTCTGATCACGATTTTTCTGCAGCGCTTCGACGTCGACATTGGAAAGCTCAGCGTCGCGGCCAATAGCCACTAGTAATGAGCCCAGCTTCAAGCGTTCAGATGGGCGAACAGCGGCTTCGATGATGTGACGGATCTCAGCTTCGGTGCTACGGCCATGATGGGCGGCTCGCACCCGCAGAGCACGATGTGTTTCGTCAGAAAGATTGCGAATGGTGACCGCTGGCATTGATATCACCTATGCCAAAATGATGACTTTGATATCAAAGTACGCATGATGATGGAAGATTTCAAGGGAGTTGAAGTCCGACGAAGACGAACTAACGCCTTGAGTAGACTTGAACCAGATACCCCGAATTGCACAAAGAGAGATCAGTAACCGCCAACGATCGGCAGGATCTCGCCGGTGATGTAGCTCGACATCTGTGAAGAGGCGAGAAAGACGTAGGCCGGAGCAATTTCCTCTGGCTGCGCGGCACGCTTCATCGGCGTATCCGAACCGAACTTCTCCACATCTTCCGCCTCCTTGTCCGATGGATTGAGAGGCGTCCAGACCGGGCCGGGCGCGACGGCGTTCACGCGAATACCTTTGGACACGAGCTGTCCCGAAAGAGCACGGGTGAATGCATGAATGCCGCCCTTTGTCATGGAGTAGTCGAGAAGCTCCTTCGACCCGGTGAGACCCGTGACCGATCCTGTGTTGATGATTGCCGAGCCGTTCTTCAAATGTGGAATCGCGGCTTTTGCCATGTAGAAGTAGCCGTAGAGGTTCGTTTTCAGCGTTTCGTCAAAGTGATCGTCGGTAAGGTCCTCGATGCCGTGCGTGTGAACCTGAAACGCGGCGTTGTTTACGAGGATATCGAGGCGGCCGAGCTGCATCACGGTCTTTTCCACTGCCTTGCGGCAGAAGCTTGCATCCTTAACGTCGCCTCTGATCACAAGGCACTTGCGTCCCTCCTTCTCGACAGCAGCCTTGGTGTCCTCTGCGTCCTGGCGTTCCTCGAGATGCACGATTGCGACATCCGCCCCTTCACGAGCAAAAAGGACCGCTACCGAGCGACCAATGCCGGAGTCGCCCCCCGTGATCAGTGCCACCTTGTCTTTCAGCTTGCCTGAGCCCTTGTAAAACGGGGCATCATACATGGGCGCGACAGGAAGATCGGCCTCTGAGCCTGGCTTGTCCTGATGCACCTTTGGAAACGGCGGCTCCGGATAACGGCGAGCACCCGCCTGCATGGCTCCGGAGGTCTTCGGCTTTTGCTTCTTGTCGGCCTCTTCCACCTGCTTCTGGATTTCGCGCTGCTTGTGACCGGTTTCGGACTTCATTGGAACCTCCTTTGATGGAACAGGTAAAACGTTGGGCGGGCAAAAAGGTTTGGACGAGGTTTGCTCGATCGCATGCTCGACGTCCTCGCTTAAGTTTGCGAACGGCAGCGTTGTGTCCGCATTTCGGACGTCAGGGCATGCGGGAAAACTCTCAAGAGCCTTGGCGGGGGCCGCGACGGCGACAGACGTTTAACCGGATCACAGAAGAACGACCGTGGCAAAACTCTTTCATCCGCTTCGCCTGGCATCGGTGCTGGCGTTGGCGGCCATGCCAGTCGACGTTACCTTCGCCCAGACACAGGCGTCCGCGGAACAGGCGCCGACGGATGAAATGGCCGCAGACCTTGATACCTACGCTGCCGACGAGGACCCACCGATCTTCGATGATCCCGCCAAGGCGGTAGACGAATTCAAGGCGAAGCTCGCCGCCAATGAGTCAAGGCGGAGCAGCTGAGGGCCGGTGAAGAGCCGATGGATACCTTCGCGCTCATTTCTGCTGTCTCTTGACCATCCACTTGCCAACAAAGGATTTACCGCCGAGTCGGCGAGAGTCGTAACGACGCGAAATCCGGCTCGGTAGCGCTACATAGTTGATGATCGCACCTGCCGTCGCGGCCCGGATCCCGCCGAGGCCTATTGGACGCTTCCCCGATCTCCGTGGCTCTGGAGACAGCTCTGAAGCAGGCCCTCTCGTTGTCGATGAGCATGCGTGCCCCGGCGCGGAGCCTTCCTGCCAACTCGCGCCGCGTTCCTATGCCTCATTGTAGTCAAGCCAAGTCGGAGCTCGGCGTGTCTGCTGGAGTGCTTCGAACAAGAGCACGACCTACCGAATGTCTTTGGCACGCTCAGCTGTGCTCTGGCCATCGGTGTGGCGACGCGACGATAATCTTATGGATGACGTAGCGCTCCAGGGCTGGGACTGTCACAGGAACACCGGACTTGCGGAGCAGGATCGTTCGACTGGGGTAACTGATCAGGAAATCGGGGATGCGCAGCCGATCCGCACCTGCACCGCCCAGGGCAGGCATCCTTGCGTGCTGGTCAATAAAGTCGTCACTGCCTCTGTTCGAAGTAAGAAACTCCACCCGATAGCCGGAGCTGCTGACAAGGCGCACGAAGCCACAGCTCCCGATCGGCCGGAAATCAGATAGACCGATCGCAACAGGTCGCCGATCGGCGGCAGGTGACGTATGAAGCCTTCTCTGCGTGGGTTCTACGGAGCCTTTCCACTCCAACGACATCCACGAAATCGTCCAACGTTAAGGACGAGCGAGCAGCACGGTCATGCCGGGCTCAAGGTCGTTCGTGGGCATATCCGCCTCCAAGCGAACGCGGAAACTGTTGAGGTCGTGATCTGCGACGGCACGCGCCGCTCGCCATGTCGCGAATTCGCCCAACGGCCGAAGTTCCGTCACATGTGCGGGAATAGACAGCCCGTTCGGCGTCGAAAGCGTTACGGAGGTGCCGACCGTCATGCCTTGGAGATCGTCCTCGCGCACCGTGAACGCGAACCACGACCGGTCATCGACATCCATCGTTACGACAGGTTTGCCCGGCCCGATGATCTCTCCAATTTCGGCGACGCGGATGTTGATCGTGCCATCGGCTGGCGCAACGAGCCGCGTCTTGTCGAGCTTCGCTTGAATACTCGCCACCGTCGCCTCGGCAAGTGCAACCCTGGCATCCGCGAGCGCCCGCTCTTCAACAGTAGGGCCCGCATTCGCCGCTTCCGCCTGAGCGCGCTTTAGCTCTAAATCTGCCTCACCCTTGGCGAGTGAGGCAGCGGCTTCGTCGGCCTTTTGTCGACTTGCGAAGTTGCTTGCCGCAAGCGCCGTTGCCCGATCGTTCTCCTGTCGTGCAAGGACAAGGTTTGCCTCGGCCGTGCGCACGGCCTCCACTGCAATATCAACCTGTTCGCGCCTGACGCCGGAATAGATCCGGTCGCGCTCTGCCTTCGCGCTCGCGGCCGCCGCCCTCGCCTCTCCGACAATCGCCGACAGATCTGGATTGTCCAACACCGCAATTATGTCGCCTTTGCGCACCTTCTGTCCGGGTTTTACAGCAACGCTGGCGAGGCGGCCGGATGTCTCGGGAGCGATGCGAATTTCCGTTCGTCTGACCATCCCGGCGATAACCTCCCTGCCCGCCCCCGCGGCAAACGACGCGGCAAATGCCGAGAGGGTCAATGCGGTCACGGCAACGATCGGTAGGCACATGGATCTAGCGTTCATTGACGCCCCTCCGTGAAGTGACAAACCGTGCAGAAATCATGGCCAGGGTGGCATAGATGAACGCCAGCATCCAGAGCCGCGCCCAGTCCTTGAAAACATCGCCGAAGGAGGCCCCCATCTGGTTTGCCCGAACCAGCGCATCGATCCCGGACGTGCTTGGAAGGGCGTAGCTCGCGGCCCGCAGTGCCGGCGGGATCGCCTCCGGTGGCCAGGCGACGCCCACAAGGAAGAACAGCGGCAGGCTGATCGCTATGAACAGCAAGACGGCGGTCTCTCGGCGCTTGAACCAGCTACCCGCAAACTGACCCAGGAAGCTGACCGAGAGAATAAAGGGAACAGCGAGCACGAAGAGCTCCAGCACCCGATCAGTGGCGGAAAATCCATAGACTCTCGGCAGGACGACGAGGAAGAACGCGTAGGCAGGCAACGCCAGCAGAAGATGCGCAAGCGCCTGGCCGAGAACTGACTTTATTGCACTGCGGCTTCGCCGTGCCTCATGCCCGCCGCGTTCGAACGCAACCCCGCCAATCGTCGCCGTCCCCATTAGCAAGGTCTGCTGCAGGATCAAGACGAAGGCAGCCGGCACGATGTAGCTGCCATAGCCGCCCGTCGGATTGAACAGCGGCTGGTTGAGAATCTCGACCGGCGAACTGACGGACAATGCTGCCCGATAACGGCTTCCTTCGGCGCGCGCGCTTTGCGTGGCGAGGTCGGAGCGAACCGAACCGACAGATTCCTGAATGCCCTGAAGCGTCCGGCTGTAAAGCAGGAAATATGTGGAATCGACAAAGGCCGGCAACCGCGCCGCGGCCCCCTTCATCACCTCGCGCTCGGTGCCGGCAGGAATATTCAGGATACCGAACACCTGCCGTCGGGCGAGTGCCATCTGCGCTTCGGCAAGGGTCGTTGGGCGGGCTGCAACTTCGAGCGCTTCGTGTCCATCCAGGGCCTGGACGATCGTGAGGCTGACGTCCGAGTGGTCGTCGTCGACGACAGCGATCGGAATGTTCCGGATGAGTTGCCCGACATAGGGCTGGGGATAGAACACACCGTAGATGATCGGACCGAGAACGATGAGGCCGAAAGCTCCGCGGTCGCGCAGGACGCGGCCATATTCGTCCGCGAGCGAGCGAGCGACGCTGATCCTACCTGATCGCCGTGGTTCGGCCGCCTCTTCCACGGTGGGGACAGGTTTATTCGCGATCGCGCGCAACCGAAGCCATGCGAACAGGAAATAGAGCGCTGCGAGAGCGCCAAGTGCCATGAACGGCATAATCGAATCCTGCTCAGGTATGCCGCGGGCCGCCTGGTCGAACAGGACCTGAATGTACCAGCGCAGCGGCAGCAACATCCCCCAGCTTTGGGCGAAGGTACTCATCGCCAGGACCGGGAAGCCGACTCCGGCATAACCGAAGGCGGGAGAGCAGAAGATGCCGGTCAGGCTGAGGCCGGCGGCGAGGTTTCTGACGAGCAGTTGAAAGAGGGCGCCGACCGAGAGATAGGCAATGATGAGAAGGCATGCGGCCGCCGCGACCAGGATCGGATTGCCGCGGAACGGGATTTCGTAGAGGCCGTGAATGATGCCGAGCACCACGGCCATCATCAGCAGAAATATCGCCAGATAAGGCAGCAGCTTGCCGACGAGAGCGGTGAGGCTGCTGCCTCCGGCCGCGGCAAGCCATTCGTTCATGCTGCGCGATCCGAATTCCGATCCGACTGCATATCCGCCCGCGATCGCGACCACGACATGAAGCACTGTCGGCAATATGGCGCGAAGCAGAAACTGCGCGTAGTTCAGGGCCGGATTGGTCAGGACATATTGCTCGACGACGAGCGGGCCCGGCCTGAAGGCCGGACTTGCCGGGCCGCGTGGCAGGTCAGCGATCGCCGCCGAAACCGCCGACTGCAGGGAGGTCGCGGCCACGTTCCCGGGTGTGAAATACTGCTTGTTATAGAACAACACGATCTGCGGCCGCCGCCCGGCCAGGATGTCACGCTCGAGATCCTTGGGAATATAGACGGCAGCAATCGCCTCACCCGATCGCACCGCGTGCATGGCGCCGCTAAGATCAAAGGACCGCCTGTCGACGTTGACCCCGGGGGCGGCGCTGACTGCCTGCACAACGGTCATCGAGGTTCTCGACCGATCCTGATCGACGACGTCGACGTGAAGATTGCGGATGACCGCATTCCCAAAAGTTGCGGCAAGCAGAGAGAAAGCCAGAAGCGGAATGCCCACCACCAGAAGCAGAGCGACCTTGTCCCGCCAGATCCACCGGACTTCCCGGGCGGCAACCGCGACGAGCCCGCGGGGCTGAGCGGCCGTCGTCACCGTGCGTCCGCCCAGTCGGCATAGGCGCTCATGCCTGGCCTCAATGTGGCAATCTTTTCGACCGGATAGGCCCGAACTTCAAAGGTTCTGAGGTCGAAATCACCGGTCGCCCGAGTTGCCCGCCAGCCCGCATATTCACCGCGCGTCGCAATCGTGCGGACCTCGACTTCCACGGGGCTGTCACCGAGCGCTGGAATTTTTACCTGGAAATGGTCACCCACCTTCAGGCCTTTCACGAGGTCCTCTCGCAGGTCGAAGCGCAGCCAGATATCGGAAAGATCGACGAGCGATAGCAAAGGCACGCCAGGCGAGACATACTCCCCCGGTTCGGTGGCAATCTGGTAAACCTGCCCGGCGATAGGCGCGGTCACTGTCAATTCCGCGATCTGTGCTTTCAAGGTCGCGACTGCGGCCTCCGCCTTCGCCACGGCCGCCTTCGCGACACCGCGCTCCTCTGGGGTGTAACCGGCCACGGCCTCGTCGTAGGCGAGTTTCGCCTGCTCGTTCGACCGTTTGGCGACATCGAGATTTGCCGTTGCCTGGTCGAGGTTCTGGACCGACGCGTGTTCGCCCTTCGTCAACTGCAGAGTGCGATCATAGGTCTGCTGCGCCAGCGTCAGGTTCGCCTCGCTGGCCGCGACCGCTGCCTTGCGTTCCGCCACCACCTCTGCCCTTGTACCGACTTCGATCCGATTGAGGTCCTCCACCGAGACGGCGCGAGCGGCCTCGGCCTCCTGGAGCTTCATCAGCAGCTCGGGATTGCTGATCGAGGTAAGCGTCTGTCCAGCCTTGACATCTTCGCCGCGTGACACCGGTCGCTCACCGATGCGCCCGTCCACACGGGCGGCGATATCGATGCGGGTGGCGTCCGCCTCTCCCTGCACCAAGAGCGGCTGCGGCTGGACGAGGTACCAGAGCGACAATCCGACGATCGCCAGCGTGGACACCGTGACGATGAGCGCGGCGGCGATCGGCGGCTTCCCGCGCAGGCCGGACTCGGCCGCGTCGGAAGGAACATTTTCTGGATTGTCGGGCCCACCAAGCTGGACGTTCGGGTCCACCCCCTTGTTTCGTTCCGTCGTCTTTTCCGTCGCGCTCGTCGCGCCATCGGAACTGCGGTCAGTTTCTGAAATACCGTTGCCTGCGCTGCGTGACGTATCTACCACTGCACCGTCTCCAATTCGGCTTACCCGCAGCTCCAAGCACGGCACCGCCCTGCTTCGTCCGCTCTGGGCCCGCGTCTTGAACAAACTGGCCGCCGGGACCTTCGCCCGAGGAGCAAATGGTGCCCGCGTGATGTCGGAGACGTCAACAGGAAAAACCGGTCAAGCGCCGATGATATGCTTGCACGGCAGAAATGGAGAGCGATGGTTTTCGCCGCGTCGGACTCACCGGAATCGCTTTCCTGAACTCAAGGCCATCCCGTCACCGATCAGGAAGGCGGTTGCGGGCTCGCATGGGCGCATATCCAGCTAAACACCCCAAACCACGGCCTGTTCTTCGATGGATAGGTGCTGAAGCTGGAAAGCGGAGACGACGTGTTCGCAAAACAGCGAATATTTAGAATATTTTATCTATGTAATTTATAGATTATTCGGTTCCATAGACCTGCCGATCTAACGATGAACCTCCCAGCGCCCGCGGCGCGCGCGCCGAGGGCGAATGCGAACTGCTGACATTTATCCAGATTAACCAGGAGATTTCCATGAGCAATCGAGTTCTCGTCAATCAGATCATTCCAGACTCCGATGTCGAGCTGCTGACCGGCCGTGTGGGAGCCGAGATCAAGGGTATCCGCCTCGATGGGGACCTCTCGGACGCAACCGTGGCAGCCATCAATCAGCTTCTCCTGAAACACAAGGTGATCTTCTTCCGCGATCAGGGACATCTTGACGACTCCGAACAGGAATCGTTCGCACGCCGCCTGGGAGACCTGGTGCCTCATCCAACTCAGGGGCCGGTGGCAGGCACGGCTTCCATCCTCAGTCTCGATTCCAGCCGCGGCGGCGGCAGGGCGGATCAATGGCATACCGACGTCACCTTCGTGGATGCCTATCCTAAATTCTCGGTCCTTCGCGGCGTCGTCATCCCGGCAGCAGGCGGCGATACGATCTGGTCCAACACCCATGCCGCCTACGAAAGCCTACCGGCGCCTCTCAAGTTGTTGGCTGACAGCTTGTGGGCCATTCACAGCAATGCCTATGACTACGCAGCCGTGCGCCCTCGCGCCACCGCTGAAGAGAAGAAGCATTTCGAGGAAGTTTTCACGTCGACCGTCTATGAGACCGAGCATCCAGTCGTACGAGTCCATCCCGAGACCGGCGAAAGATCGCTGCTGCTCGGTAATTTCGTCCAGCGCCTGGTCGGCTTGTCGAAGAGCGACTCCGCCAAACTCTACGAGGTGTTCCAATCCTACGTCACCGCCCCGGAAAATACCGTGCGCTGGCGCTGGAAAGCCGGTGATGTCGCGATCTGGGACAACCGCGCGACCCAGCATTATGCCGTCAACGACTACGGCGACCAGCACCGGGTCGTGCGCCGCGCCACCGTTGACGGCGATGTCCCCGTCGGTGTCGACGGCCGCCGCAGCGTAACGCACGTCAAGGCCGCGAAACCGGCGGCGAAAGCAGCCTGAGCGCATCGGACAAGGAAAAGATTATGATATCGTCGCAGCGCTTGCCGTCCTCACGCTGTTCGACAGCCTGCCGGACAAGGCGCTGCTGCGCCAAAGCAGTCTCTCTCGTTCCAAGACGTTGACTCGGATGAGGCGGCGGCGGAATCCGCAGTACAACATTCCGGAATGTCATCCGGCGGGTGGCGTTCAAACGAAAGCTCGATCTTCCTCGAACGTCCCTTTTGAACATCAATCCGACTTGGTTAGAGCAGGTCGTTCGCTGCGGTTTCGGCGAAAAAGCATCGGCGTTTGATCGTCGCGCAGAGCGCGGTTTTCTGCGGTCGCAGTTCACGATAATTCGCCCGATGGCACGTCCTCTTCCTCACCTGCCATGCCAACGATGCGGGCGACCGGGTAACCTAAATCATCGACCATTCAACCAGGCCAGTCGGCCCGAAGCTGGGAAAAAGGTCAACTCTCGAAACGAACAGAGAACGCCTACATTCCGATCAACGCCAGTGGGCCAGCTCCTTCATCGTTTTATTGTGGCACTTGAGGTGATGCTTCATCAGCCTGATATCATGGAGGTAATCCTGCTTCGGCCAAAACTCGTAATCCGGATCGATATTGGTTGCGGGTAAAGCACTCGAACAGATTGATGCCGTCCCAGGTGTGTCGACTGGCCCCGAACCGATCCGGTGCGTGCGGTATCCCGCGCGGGGCAACGCCATGAGCGACCCCGCCCTATCTTACGTCAAGCCGCTCAAGCATCTTTCGAAGCAGGATGTTCTCTTGCCGAAGCCGATGTGCCAGCAATCCCTTCAGCCGGCGGTTCTCCTCCTCGAGCGCGACAAGGTCGTCGGGAGAGGCTTCGGCTTCGGTAGCAGCCTTGGTCGCCACTCGACCTTTTCGAAGAATGTTGCGGGTGCTGCGACGGCGCTTCGGCGCTGTCGCCAACGCCATCTTCGGGCTGTCCGTTTCCAGCGGCGAGATGGAAGCTTCTTCGACCCCGGCGACCGTTTCTGTCAGGTCAGCGGATTCTGCAAATTGTGTGGTGTCGCCCGCGCTGGTACTGTCATTTGCGCGGATCTCTATCTCTACACTTTGCGCCGGAGAAAGCTCGTTCGGCCCCTCAGCCGGTTCGAACAGATGTGGAGCCTCGGTCTCAGCCTTACGCACGAGTGCCTTAAGATCCGTATCGCCCCAGATGGAGGCTGGCCTGATCGTCGAGCGCCGGCGAGCCGATTTAACTTCGACGATGAATTTTCGCTGCTGTGGTTTCATAGGTATCCAATAGTCAGGAGCGCGAAACTGCTCACTATGCGTCGTACCGCTCCAGAATTTGCTTGAGTTGCGCGTTCTGCAAAAGCAATTTTTCTGCCAGTTGGCGTCTCAATTGCCTGATTTGCGCATCCAGTCCAGCAACCTCATCGAAGAATGTCATCGGCGGCTGCGCAACGATGGAGCTTTCGACTCCATATTCGACGGCGTAGGTCACCGCAACATTCTTGACATTCGTTTTCCCGCTGCGCCTACGCCTTTTCGCCGGCAATGGTTGGGCTGGATGTGCGCGTTCCGGAAGCACCGCGTGATCGTCGGTAGTTGACCGATCGACCGTCGCAACGGCGGCGCTTTCACTGCCGGAAACTTCGCCGATAGCGGTCTGCGTGGTTGTGGCATCGAGATTGCTAACCGCATCGTTCGAAGCACCCATTGTGGGCTCTGCACCGTTGCTGGTGGGAACGGACAGTGCTGCAGTGAGACCTGGCGGCGCGTCCGGTTTCGCGGCCTCGGCTTTCCGCGAGCTGTCGGGCTCCTTCGTTCGGCCGAGAAACGCCAGTTGCATCAAATATTTCCATGGCGATTTCATAGTGCGCCGTCACCCCGAGCCCGCACCAGCATCCATTACCACAGTCCGTAGGCACATCGAGCAAGAATGCGATGATGAGGGCCGATCGCACAAGCCGATCAGCCCTTCACCAAATGATCAAGCAAGACCAAGCCGCTTGCGCAGATCAGCGTTCTCTGCCCGCAGCTTTTCAGCCAGAGCCTTGCGAAGCCGCGCATTCTCTTCTTCAAGCTGAAGAAGATCCGCGATGTCGTCGAGGATCGGAGCTGGAGCCGGGGTTTCTATGGTCTGTTTTGCCACACGGGTTTTTCGGGTGCCCTTGGCGACATTTTTTGCCTTGCCCCTCGAACCGGCCTGCGTCTTTGCTGAGACCGTCGCATCTGCCGGCTTGTCTGCGCGCTTCCTGCGTCCCCCCACGGGCTGAGCAGCAGCTGCCTCCGGTGTTTCAGCCGATGCTTCCGAGACTATATTCTTCGGCCGCGGCCCCCGGCGCTTCTTGGGCGGCGCTATCTCTGTGGGCGGAGTCGCTTCCAAAGCGTCTGTATTGTCCTGCGTATTGTTCTCGTCTGCCATAAGTTGTTTTTCCTCTCCAATTGTTGGCCTTTTTCCAATGGGCGGAGAACAGAGTCAATATTCGTGCGTAGCACCCACATCGAGACATCGGCGATCCAGGCCGGTGTTGCGTGAGGCTGTCTCATGAACGACCCCGAGTTCTTGGCTCGTCTCCGGCATCGGAATCGCGCATGGCTTGTCGGGCGCGGCCGCGGGCCCTTTGGCAGCCCCCGTGAATCGGGCGCCAGCGGTCCATGGTGAAACTCGTCGCCACGCCCGTGCGGCAGCGGGAATCTGGCGTCGCGATCGCCGACGCTCGCAAGCTCTGCGGATAGATCAGTCAGCCGAGGGGCTACCAGGTGGACCACCTCTCCCTCCCTCCGGATCCGGCCATAGATTCCGAGCATACCGGCGCCCAGCACGACGCGGCGGTACTTCTCGACGGTCTTTGCCCAGACGACGAGATTGGCGATCCCGGTGTCGTCCTCGATGGTGATGAACATGACGCCCTTGGCCGAGCCTGGCCGCTGGCGAACGAGCACGAGGCCGACGGCCTCCAGCCATCTTCCGTCGCGCGCCTGCATCGCATCGCGGCAGGTGACGATTCGGCGCTTCGTCAGATCGGCACGCGGGAACGAGAGCGGATGACTGCGCAGCGTCAAGCCGACATGTCCGTAGTCCTCGACGACCTCGCCCCCTGATGTCATGGGCCTCAGCGCGATCGATGGTTCGTTGGACTCGGCCACACTCCGACCCTCGCGCTCCGACGCGGCGGCAAACAGCGGCAGAGGTTCGTCGCGAAGCGCCTTGATCGCCCAGAGCGCCTCGCGCCGAGCAAGGTTCAGCGAAGGCCTGAAGGCATCGGCTTCGCCAAATGGCAGGACCTGTCGCCCGCGGCCGCTTTTGCCTTCAAGACGCTGATGCGCTCACGAAGTTCAGAGACGACTGTGTTGTCGACTGGACGGGCCATTTTGCAAGGAACAGCTCCTTGGGGCTATGCATTAGTGCTTCCAATTGGTATGTTCTCTATATGTTCCTACTCGAATTGCGAGTCAACGACCTCAAGGGCAAGAAGCTCTCAAGAATGCAACCCAAGGGAAGACGAGTATGACGTCGGACGAAGGCCGCCAGTGTTCGTTGGTGAACTGCAGCGGATTGGAAGCGGGGAGGACTGAAAATGTGCAACCCTCTACAACATCACGACCACGCGTGACGCCGTGATGCAATTCACGAGAGCTTTCCGCGACGAGGCCGGCTGGAATGAGCCGTCTCTGGACATCTATCCGGGCGACCGAGCACCCGTCGTGCGCGTTGGCACGGACGGCCAGCGCGAGATCGCACGCACTACGTGGGGCATGCCCTTCCCGCCCGAAGTCGTAAAGAACTACGACCCCGGCGTCACCAAGATCCGCAATCTCAATTCGCCGCATTGGAGACGCTGGCTCGCTCCTACCAGCCGCTGCGTCGTGCCGTTCACCTCCCTTGCGGAGCCCGATCCCGCAAGCAAGGTGACCGGCCGTCAGGTCATGGCGGCCTCGCCGAGGTGACGGCTATGGAAACGCCAGGCCGACCACGCAAGATCATCCATGTGGACATGGACGCCTTCTATGCGTCCGTCGAGCAACGGGACAATCCCGAGCTGCGCGGGCTCCCGATCGCCGTCGGCCATGGCGAAGCGCGCGGCGTCGTCGCGGCGGCAAGCTATGAGGCGCGGAAGTTCGGCGTCCATTCGGCGATGCCATCGGTGACTGCCAAACGCAAATGCCCCGAGTTGATATTCGTGAGACCGCGCTTCGGTGCCTATCAAGCGGTGTCTCAGCAGATCCACGCGATCTTTGCGGAATACACGCCTCTGATCGAGCCGTTGTCGCTCGACGAGGCCTATCTCGACGTGACGGAGAACCTGAAGGGAATAGGAGTTGCAACCGAAATTGCCGAGGAAATCCGTGGAAAGATCAAGGCACGGACCGGGCTGACTGCGTCCGCCGGCGTTTCCTACAATAAGTTCCTCGCCAAGATGGCATCCGACCAGAGGAAACCCGACGGCCTCTTCGTCATCACGCCGAAGAATGGTCCGGCCTTCGTCGAGGCGTTACCCGTCAAGAAGTTCCATGGCGTAGGACCGGCAACAGCCGAGCGCATGCACAGGCTCGGTATAGAAACCGGTGGTGATCTCAAGGCTTGCGATCTTGCCTTCCTGCAGCAGCACTTCGGTAAATCGGGACCGTACTTCTACTGGATCGCCCGCGGCGTCGACGAGCGACGGGTGAAACCCGATCGTGTGCGCAAGTCGATCGGAGCGGAAGACACGTTCTCGGCCGATATCCACGATTTCGAAACGGCACGCTCGGGGCTGCAGCCGTTGATCGAGAAGGTCTGGCGTTATTGCGAGGTAAACCGCATTCAGGCCAAGACGGTCACGCTGAAGGTGAAATGGGGTGATTTCACGCAGATCACCCGGAGCAAGACCGTTACCGCCCCGATCGCAAGCGCCGGCGAACTCGCCGACGTCGCGATGCTCCTGCTCTCGCCGCTTTTCCCGGTCGCGAAAGGTATTCGGCTTTTGGGCATGTCGCTATCATCGCTCGACAGCGCAAGCATCGAAGACAAACATCAACTCGCGTTCGCGCTTTAAGCTTGTCCGGCCGGAACCGTCCGCCCCGGCCTAATGTCGCTCTTTTGACATGTTGTGCGGCATATCCTCACGGAGGACTTTGCCAGACTGCTGCAGGCACGAACTTTGACACGCCAGAAGCCTTCCATATCGAAATCGTCGCGAGAAAGCAGCGGGCCGGTTCCGGCACGCAAGAGGGAAATAACCAAGGCCGAAGAGATCAATGCTCTCCTCACACGGCCGATCGCAATCTTGCCGATAAAAGTTGGCGATCCAATCCGGCCGTTTGCCTTGGGCCTATGGAATGAGATTCGATGCCTTCTGAAGCCGGAGATCAGCGTGTCAACGCTACGCAAGGCGACGGGGGCCTATATCCGTTCGAGAAGCTATCAGATCGCGGTTGCGCGGCAGGATTCGTCCCGACACGACATTAACGGCGTGCCGATCGATTTCGTATCCGACGCCGATCGATTGGATGCTCACCAGAAGTACGAAAGCTTCAGGATACGCGACGGGAAACGCAAGCCAAGCGTATGTCCCCCTCTCGCTCTTCCTGCACCGCCTTCCAAGACAGAATTGATCCGCACGGCCCTTCTTGATAGACGCCGGCCTCCTAAGACCGGGTAAGCCCATGCCAGTATTGGCGCGGTTCAAAGACAGCTTCACGCCGCCTTGAAGCGGTCGAAAGCCGTCAGGTGCTTGACAGGCGGATCAGCCTCATCCCAGCGATAGATATCCGAGCGCAGGTATCGAAGCTCGTCCTCGAGAGCATCCTCGCCAACTTCGATCCACCATGATTTCGGGCGCCCGTCACTTCCGTCCGACCAGCGATAGCCGCGTGCCTTCAAATGGTCTTTCATGTCGAATGGACTGTTCTCCGCAAACACACGAACCCGAGATCGCTGGCTTGCCTCATAAAGTTCGGCAAACGGCGTACGGCTCGCGCCGTCCTCGCCCTTTGCCAAGACCTCCAGGAGCGCGAAGCAATCATCGACGGCTCGATGTCCATCGTGGAAGTAACCCGCCTGCCCGATCAGGTAACCAAGCTTGGTGCCTTCAAAGCCGCGAGACACCCAATCAATTTCGGAGACAGAGCAAGCCCAGGCCTTGCCCGCGAAGAGAGGAGAAAAGCCTTCGCAGAAGGGGCGATCGAAACCGGCGTTGTGTGCAACGATGAGATCCGCAGGCTCGATGATCGCGCGCAATGCCTGAATGTCGATCATCCGGTCAACAACCATCTCGTCCGTAATTCCGGTCAGGCGCGTGACCTCAGGCGGAATCGAAACGCTTGGTTGCTGCAGCCCTGCATAAACGCCGCTTACATCGCCCACGTTGCCGGCCTCGTCGAACGTAAACGCGATGGCGCCAATCTCGATGATCTCGTCCTTGCGATGGTTGAGGCCGGTCGTTTCCGTATCGAGGATGACGCCTTTCAAGGGAAATTCGGCGCGCAATGCAGTTCCTATGGGGCGCGGCTCAAGCTTTGTGAGTATCCGAAATCTACCTGTAGCGCGAAGGTGTCGGACCATCTCCTCATCGCTGAGACCGGTTGAAACCTGTCGCTTCATACTTATTGGACGAGCAGCTTTGGAGGGGACCGGCTTATCGGGAGCAAATAGGTCGAACTGTTGCGTCATTCGTTTCCTCGAAATCGTTCCCGAATCTGTTCCCCGAATCCAATGCCCGGAAGCTCGGATCTAAGCCATACGCCTGAACGAACTCCCCGGAAATTGCGGAAGCGATGGAAAGCAGCGAACGCAGCGATTTTGCACAATGATAACCGTAACGTTCCCTGGATCTCGAATTCACGGAGCAAAGGCAAATACTCGCCCCAATCCCCCTGAAATGGCTATAGCTCCGGAAGCAAAAGGTGGACTTCAGGCCTGGCAAGAACAAGGTGAGGCTTGGGCAAGTGGGACGTCGATCGTTCCTCACTATAGTTCCCCCTGGGAACGGCCAGTTCTAACGGACTACCTAAGATTGGTGTCGTTCAAATCAGTCATGGATACGTCAGATGTCTAAATCAATCAGCAAGACACTTCCGCGGATTTGCTCAAGAAGAGGTCCTCGGTCGCCTCGGCTCTTGCACGCCGCAAACGACAACCTTCTTCCTGGCAACTGGCCATCATTAGACACGTCCATTCCCATTGTTGGCGGCACTGCTCCATGCGATCGGTACGATCCTTGGAAAGACGCTCGGCGACCAGCGTCCGGAGGTCACGACGCTGATACAGGCCCTCATCGCTGCCGTGCTGCTTCTCGCCGTGCCGGAGGTTACGAAGTCCGTACCGGCGGCATAGTGGAAGTGGCTGATCTGCCTCGGCGTCATCCATACCGGCATTGCCTACACCCTGATGTTCTGGGCGCTGCCGAAGCTCTCGACCCCGACCATCGGCGTTCTAGCCTTCGTCTTCCCTCTGGTAGCCATCATCGTGGACTGGCTTGTTTTACCAGCAGTCGCTAGACTAAGACTAGGTCCGCTTCAGGCAGCTGGAATGGGCCTCATCATGGTCGGCACGCTCGGCGTGCAACTCGGATGGAGTTTGGGAATGCACAAGGAAACCGTCGCGACCTGATAATCGGGGCTGTGTCCGTTGCTGTTTCGGCGCACCGCTGGTACTTCCCGCTGTTGGTGTAGGCTTACACGTCAGCAGAAAGGGACTTGCCATAGCGGTGGAGCAGTTGCGCGACGTCGCTTTGCATGGCAGTCAGGGGATGCGTCGCCTTCACATCGAAGGCGATCGGCTTGCGCTCGAAGACAGCGTAGCAGACGTCGCCGGGATCGTGTCGAGACAGATAGGCAATGCCGTCAGGCTCCTCCGGATGGTCCCAGAGTGCATCTGCCCATGGACCGCACGGCTCGTAGGGGCCAGTCGAGATTGAGTTATCCGTGCCGAGGATCTGCAGCCCGGCGCCGTGCATCGTCACCACGCGCAGAGCCGCCCGGCTGCTGAGCTCCGTTACCGACCGGGTGACAATTTCGCGTTCTGCAACCATCAGTCGTTGCGGATTGCGCAGGATCGTCTCGGCGAACACGCCGGCGAAGGCGTGGCCGACATAGAGCACGCCGAAGCGTCCGCTCGCGCTGTCGAACCGATAGACCGGATCGTTGCCGGCTCCCGGTCCGTAAAACACCGGATCAAGGTTCGATCGGTGAATCCGGTGCTGAATCCGGTGCAGCACCTGCCCGGCCGGAACGGTCGTGATCGGCAAGTTCGAGTTCTTCAGCCAATCGGCGGCTGCGGCGCCGCCCCGGACGGTCCTCGCACCGCCGGGGCCATCAGGCGAAGCCGTCGCCGGCATTGGCGCGGACTAGCCGCTCGACCGCGCCGAGATCACCCTGGCGCAAAGCCTCCAACGGCGATCGGCCGCCGAGCGCGCCGTCCTGCGCGAGCAGGAAATCGAGCGTCGCCCAGGCGCCTTGGTCTGTGAGACCGCGAACGACCTCGGCTATCCCTGGCAAAACCTCTCCGTCCCGGAACTGGCAGGCTGGATATTTCCAGTCGCTTCCCTCCCGGACACCGAGGATCGCGTTGCCGCGTCGCCGTTTGTCAATCGCCTGGCGGGTTATGCCCACAATCTTGCCAGCTTCTTCGGCGGAAAGGAGGCCGCCGGCACGCTGGAGCAGCTGGTTCCGATGCTCGACATTGCGCGCGAGCGCCGGGACCATCGGGTCGAGATTGCTCACCGCCTCCCCGACAAACTCGGGATGGCTGAGGATTTGCGCGAGTGTTCCTGCGCCCGTCGGCGCACCGAGAGCCGCCGTCAGCGCCTTCGACGGTGTTGTCGCGGCAATCCGTTCGAGTGCCGACATGGCACGGCGCAGAAATGCGGCCTGGACGCCGCCATCGTCAATGGCCACAAGCAAAGTCGAATTGATGAGCTTTTACTGTGGAATTTTCTGCCTCAAATCGGATAGCCCGGCCGCAACAATGCGCCTGGCCCAGCCTCCCACCAAGACAAAAGACGACTTTTTCTTACGGCATCGGATTGGGTGGCAGGCAAGGGACACTCGCGCCATTGCGAGATCGAAACCTGAAGGCCTTTTCCACGCGGTGGATTTCAATCCTTGGCGCTTGGTCTTTCTCCAGGATTATGACGCCAGGGCCATCGTCACTCCCTGAGCACGCTCTTCGAAAGGCCTTCATCACCGGGCCATAAACAAAAAGGTAGCGACCAAGGTCGATGCAATTTGGTTCGCCCGTAGTCGTCGGGTTCCCATTGGCATCACACCTTTCTGTATAGGAGAAGTTGCTTGCCGCCGTTGATAGCCGACTGAGGGCGGCGCTCGAACTGTAGGTTTCCCAAAAGAAGAACAGGATGAAAGTGACACATCCAAAGAAAACGCCGAGTCTGAAAAGACCACGAGCAAGGCTAGGACCGGTGTCGTCATCTTGCAATTTGATGCTCCTCTCCCGACGTTGCCGAAGGTAATCTCCAGCGCCAGATGCAGGAAGACATTATAGATTTGAATGTCGATGGCTCCCATATTGGGGCCATCACTCGCGCTAAAATCGACGGCAACTTAGGCAGTTTGCGACCATCGATCGTCGAGGAGCGTTCACTCTGGAACCCGGGCGTGCCAGCACGGCCCAAACCACGGGATCGGCCGCCGCTTCCGGTGCAGTTGGACCCGGGCTTTGATGGCCCCTCCCCCGTACCTCGCTGAAACCGCAACGTAAACCACGACGGGATGACGCCCCTCCCGAACGGGATATCGGAATATCAGAAATTGAGGATGAACCCGGACACCTGCGGGTGCACATCAGTTAGTGTTTTCTATGCCAAGGCAAAGGCATGGCCGAGACCGTCCGGAACCGGTCGTGACAGCCATTCGCTCGGCAAGGTTTCGCGCAGCGCCTGCATGATGATCCCGGCCAGATGCGCGCCAGTCGGACCGATGTCCTTGTCGGCTCGGTGCAGCACGAGGCCGAGCGATGGCAGTTCCGGCAAGCCGTGGGAGTCCGGTTCGAGCAACCGGACCGATCGCGGCCGGCCGATGGGTGTGCGCAGCGCGATGCCGAGTCCGGCAGCGGTTGCCGCCCAGAGCCCGCCAAGGCTTGGACTGACAAAGGCAACACGCCAGGCAAGGCCCTGCCGATCAAGATGCTCACAGGCGATGGTGCGCAGCAGGCACGGCGCCTCCAGTACGGCAAGCGGCAGCGGCTCGCCGCTATCAGCGCGCCATCCGGGTCCTCCCTCCGCCGCATCGAGCCAGCAAAGCGGCAAGGCAGCGATCCGCTCTGCGGTTACGGCGGCCGTGCCGTCGTCCCACGCCAGGGCCAGATCGAGATGGCCTGAGGCGATCCTGTCGACCAACTCACCGTTACGCGCGATCCGCCCCTCGATCCTGACCTTGGGATGGGCGCGGGCAAAGCGGCCGAGCACCTGCGGCAATACCGTCTCCCCGAAATCCTCCTGAAGGCCAAGCCGTATCCAGCCCTCCAGTTCCACGCCCCGCACAGCGCTTACCGCCTCGTCGTTCAGGTCGAGCAAGCGACGGGCATAGGACAGGAGCGCTTCTCCGCCATCGGTCAGCGTCAGTCCGCGCCCCGACTTGCGCACCAGCGCGACGCCGGCCTGCTCCTCCAGCTTCTTGAGCTGGGCGCTCACTGCGGAGGTCGAGCGGCCCAGCCGGTCGGCCGCTCGCGCGAACGATCCCGCCTCCATGCCGATCACGAAACTGCGCAGGGCATCCATGTCGAGGTTGGTGAAGCGCACGGCAATGATCCCAAATATCAGGATCAACTATCCTGAATAATCTGATTTTCGGGATTATTGTGCCGCTCCATAGTAGACGTGTCAATCGCACCCGGAGAAAGCCATGCCATTCACCCGAATATCGCTGCTGGCGGGAAAGTCCCCCGAATATCTCGCCTCCGTTTCGGACAGTCTTGATCGTGCCCTCGTCGAATGTTTCGAGGTGCCGGAAAAAGACCGCTTCGTCGCTATCCATCAGCATCAGCCCGGAGAACTGATTTTCGACCGCACCTATCGCGGCGGCCCGCGTTCGCGAGACTACATCTTCTTCCATATCACGACGGGAAGAGAGCGCTCGCCGGAGACCAAGGCGCGCTTTTATCGCCGGCTGGCCGAATGCCTTGCCGACGCGCCCGGTGTCCGGCCGCAGGACGTGATGGTGACGATCGTCAACTCGACCTTCGAGGACTGGTCTTTCGCATCCGGCATTTCCGCGGCCGCGCCGGCGGGGGGAGGCGACCAATGACCAATCCCTTCGACATGAAGAACGCCTGCCCGCTGGTCATGACCGTTCAGCGTGCCGGCAGTGACATCAGACGCGCACCGGAAGGCGTCGCAACCGGCCCCTTCCTCTTTCAGATGCTGCTGTCGAGCCGGACGGACGGCGAGATGACGGCCATGCGAGCCTTCCTCGAGCCCGGTGTCGTCACGCATTGGCACACCCATCCACGCGGGCAGCTTCTGTTGGTGCTCGACGGCGTTGGCCTCGTCCAGCGCGATGGCGGCCATATCACGGAGATCCGGGCCGGAGACAGCGTCTGGTTCGCTCCCGGAGAGCGCCATTGGCATGGCGCAAATCCTGTCAGCCCCTTCAGCTACATCAGTGTCCAACCGGTGCAGGATGGAACCGCCGTCCACTGGATGGAGCCGGTCGAGGAGCTGGGGGAACGCCCATGATCGCAATGCAATACAGCTTTACCCTGCCGGTCGACTACGACATGGAAATCATCGACCGGCGCATCCGCGACAAGGGGCCGATGTTCGACGGCTTCCCGCGCCTGCGCTTCAAAGCGTATCTCTCTGCCCGCAAGCAGAATGACAGCTTCGCCAGCGCCGAAAATCTCTATGCGCCTTTCTATCTCTGGGAGAATCCGAAAGGGCTCAGCGATTTCCTGGCCAGTCCCGGCTTTGCCGCGCTGACCCGAGATTATGGGTGGCCGACGGTGCGGACTTGGATGGTCTGGCACGCCGAACTCGGCTCTGACTTTTGCAAGGCACGGTTCGCGAGCCGGGAGATCACGCCGATCGCGCCTTATTCCGATCTGGCGTCACGGCGGAATGAGGCGGTCGCCTTTGCCGAAGCGGCTGTTCGCGGCGGAGCGCTGGCAGCGGTCGCGGCATTCGACCCGACGGGCTGGACGATGGTGCGGTTCCGCCTTTGGGAAACGCCCCCCACAACAGAGAGGGATACGGTGCAGACTTATACAGTTGGGCATATCTCGCTGCCCAAGATGCCGTCCTGAAACTCGGAGGGGGTTAATGAGGCGCGCATAGAGCCTTCCTCTACGGGCTTCTTCTCCTCCGCAACAGTGGCGAGAGAAGCGGCGTGGCTTCTACACCAGATGGGAACGCCGGTCCGATCCTTTGCATCGCCGGCGGCTCCGGTCTCGCACCGATCAAATCGATCGTCGAGACCGCCCTTGCGCAAGGCATGAAACAACCGATCCACGTCTACTTCGGCGCCCGCACCGAGCGTGACCTTTACCTCGTCGATCATTTCCGCGCGCTCGCCAAGTTGCACGCCAATCTTTTCTTCCACGCCGTCCTATCGGAGACGGATTCGGCACGATACCGACGCGGATTTGTGACAAAGGCTGTCGCCGAGGATCTGCCTGACCTCGACGGATGGAGAGCTTATGTCGCCGGCCCGCCGCCGATGGTGGATGCGCCCGATTTATACGACATCGGCCTCCTTCCCCGTGATAACTAGGGGGTCGCCGCCGACCGATGGCGACAACGACAGGATGCCGAACAGCTTCGAACAGGCAAATGGGCTCAGCACGACCAATGCAGCTGATCGAAACATCGTCCCATCGGGCACGTACCAGCTATAGATAGCTTGAGCGATATCTCGACAAACGTCATCAAGAACACGAGGTGCCGCAGGCTCTTCGATTTGTCCGCTCCTCCCTTTGGCTCGCTGGGTAAGCACTCCGGACGCCGTTATTTCAGATGTCGATACGGATGCATCGCCTGCAAGCAGTGATCAAGCCGATCCAGGTTTGTGACGCCCGGGTCGATCGATTGCCCAGGCGATCGGCAGGTGTCCTGCAGACACCAATAGAGCTGCAGAGGGTGTCGGTCCCTGCAGCTCCGATCGCGACGCTTCTTCGTTTAGCTTGGGGCTTACTCGCCCTGTTCCATCCAAGGGAACCGCTTCGAACGTCGCCTAACAGCTCATATAGGGACGGCACGGGTGGATTCAAGCGGCGCGGCACCTGACGCCGCTGTCCTCGGGAGCCGTTGCGGCCGTTCGCGCATGATGGCGTGGACGAAGGTGCAGACATTGCGCACCAACGCGGCCGATAGCCGCCGTTTCTTGATTGGGGCACATGGACGCCGTCGGCGCAGAAGCGAGTATCTCGGCCAAACCCGCAGTAGATTCCCGGTCCTGACCTGAGCGAGCTTCTTTCCATGCCGTGGGCTTGAGAGTAAGCTTCCTGTGGCCGATCGGGCCAGTCAGGGGCCGCTCGATGGAGCGCAAGCTGGTCACCATCGTTTGCGCCGACGTGGCAGGATACTCGCGCCTGATCGGGCTCGACGAGGAGGGCACGATTGCGCGGCTGCGGGCGCACCAGGGCGCTCTGATCAATCCGAAAATCGCTGAGCATCAAGGGCGGATCGTCAAGACGATGGGTGACGGCTTGCTGGTCGAGTTCGGCAGTCCTGTCGAGGCCGTCCGGTGTGCCATTGAGGTCCAGGTTGGCCTAGCCGAACGCGAGGTCACGATCCCTGAGGACCGCGGCATTCGATTCCGGATTGGCATCAACCTGGGTGATGTGATCGCCGAGGACGGCGATGTCCTGGGCGACGGCGTCAACATCGCCGCGCGGCTGCAAGTCCTCGCTGACGTCGGCGGAATCTGCGTGTCGCGCTCCGTGCGTGATCAGGTTCGCGACCGCCTGTCGGTGGAATTCGAAGACATGGGAGAGCACAGTGTTCGGAACATCGCTCGTCCTATCCAATGCTACCGGGCCTGCTTCGATGGGGCCGCGCCAAGGCCGTCCAAGGCCAAGGTCGGAAAGCGGTGGCTGATTATCGCCCTGGCCACAGTAGGGCTGATCGGCCTTGGCGGCGCCGTCGTCTGGCTCTCGACAGCGATCGATGTCGCTGAGCGTGGCAAGGCTCCGACCACGGTCGCAGCACCGATCCCTCGGTCCGTGAAAGCCGACGTCGAGAAGGCAACCGCGCCGCTGTCGATCGTCGTTTTGCCCTTCCGCAACCTCAGCAATGAACATGACCAGGATTACTTTGCCGATGGGCTGACCGACGACATCACGACGGACCTGTCGCGGATTGCCGGAAGCTTCGTCATCTCACGCAACACAGCCTTCACCTTCAAGGGAACACCCAACGATGAACGGACCGTCGCCAATACTCTGAGCGTCCGTTACCTCCTCGAGGGCACCGTCCGGCGCACGGGCGACCAGGTCCGAGTCAACGCCCGGCTGATTGACGGCAGCACCGGCGGACAGCTGTGGAGCGAACGGTTCGAGCACGATATGCGCGACATTGCGGCCTTCCAGGACGAGGTGACCGGGCGGATCGTCAACGCGCTCAGCCTGGAACTCGTCGCCACCGAGGCACATAGGGCGCAGCTTGCCCATCCGAACGATCCCGACACGGTCGATCTGACGATGCGCGGCTGGTGGCTTCTACGCCAGCCGGCCGACAGACAGCGGATGCTTGACGCACGCCAGTTGTTTGAGCGTGCCTTGGAAAGGGACCCCCAATTCGTCCCGGGTCTGCTGGGACTGGCGACGACCCACGCGGACATGGTCTTCCTGACCTGGAGCGAAGATCGCGACACGGACCTGGAGCGGGCCGACGCCGCGCTGGCGCAAGTTTTCGCTGTTGCTCCGCAGAATGCCGTCGCGTTCTATATCAGAGCCCATGTGTTTTTCGGTCGAGGGCAACTTCAGGATGCGATCGATGCCTGTGAGGCGAGCCTGGCGCTCGACCACAACTATGCATCGGCCTACGGCTTTCTAGCTGCAATGGTCAGACTGGACGGCCATCCGGAGCGGAGCGTCAAGCTTCTTCAACAGGCCATGCTGCTCAGCCCGCGCGATCCCGAGATGTGGACATGGCTGCAATATCTCGGGCGCGCCCAGTCGGATCTCGGCCAGGCGGAAGACGCGATTGTGAACTTCCGAAGGGCGATCGCCATCAACCCTGCGGCCCCGGCGTACCAATGGACCCTGCTGTCGACGGCCTACGCGCGCGCGAAGCGCCCGGCAGAGGCCCGAGAGGCAATGGACACGTTCCTGCGCCTGTCTCCGCACCTGATGGATGGCAAGTCGGAAGAGGTCGTGAGCGCGATGCGTCTCCAGATCCAGTTGGCCGTCCGAGGCTACTACCTTGGCGTGATTGATGGCGACATCGGAAGACAGACCCGGAAGGCTTTGGCATGGTTCCAACGGGATCAGGGAATCCTCGTTTCCGAACAGGCTGATTATGAGACAGTTCGTCGGCTAGGGCTTTCGCAAGCAGCCTCGAGCTCGGTTCATTAGCTCGAATTCTTGTCGACATCTCAACTTTTCTTTTTTGCCGCCAGCCGCAGCGGCGCACGTAACTCGCGGCTCAATTAGCTAATTAACAAAGATGCCGCTTCGTTTATTAATGCAAAGTGCTATTTCACTTAGCAAAAGTAGATGGAAGACGACTGACGGAGGAAGTTCCTCGATACACTGAAATTCGCCTCCAACTGTACATATCGGGCTGTTCGTCTCACGGTCTCCGGCACAAACGATCCTGTCGCGGCCTGGCTTCCTCCGCGGCGGCCCGAGGCAAGGCGGGGCTTGGGCAAATGGGAGATCGAAGGTTCCCCATGATAGTTTGCGAAGAAAGCCGTTTTAGAGGTCCGCGGCCGGCCCGGCTCTTGCGCGGCGCTGACGGCCAGGAAAACGCGGTACGAAGATCTCGCCGCCTTGGACACCGAGCAATGAGTACGATCGCAGCGGAACCATTCATTCTGTGGAATAGAGGTCCTCTTCCCTCGCATTCAACAATCCGGCCAAAGTGCGCAGGCCGAGGTCGAGTTGATCCATCGTTGGGGTCGCCAGCGCTAGCCTGACGGCGTTCGGCGCATGGCCGGGCACGACCGCGAAGGTCGTGGAGGGCGTCAGGGCGATATCGCGCCTGGCTGCAGCAACGACGAAACTCTGCGAGCGCCAGTGGGATGGCAGTGTGAGCCACAGGTGAAAACAATTCCGGTTCGCCTGCACTTCGAAGCCGGCGAAACGGTCGGCCACGAGTTGCTGCCGGGATTGCGCGTCGAGCCGCTTCAGGTTCACCAATTCGGCAACGGTGCCATCGGCCATCATCCGCAGCGCCGCGGCGAAGGCAAAGCCCGACGCGGACCAGCCACCCGAGCGCACCGACGCCATCACGCGTTCACGCAGGCGAAGTGGCGGCACGATAAGGCCAAGCGACAGGCCCGGCGCGACCCGCTTCGACAGGCTGTCAATGACGACGCAGGATTCCGATGCAAGCGCGGCGAGCGGCAGGTCGTCCTCGAGAAAACTGTAGACACGGTCCTCGATGATCGGAAGGTCGAGCGCTTCGACGACTCGGATCAGATCGCGTCGCCGCGCCGGAGACATCGTCGTGCCGAGCGGATTCTGCGCCGTCGGCTGAATGTAGATCGCCGACAGCCGCGCCTCTTGATGGGCCTTCAATACCGAATCCGGCCGCACGCCATCCGCGTCCATCGCAAGCGGCACCAGCGTGATGCCCAAGCGGACGGCGATCCCCTTGATGAAGGGATAGGTCAACGCCTCGACACCGCATCGGCCGCCGGTCGGAACGAGCGCAGCGAGTGCCGCGGCAATGGCCTGCCGTCCATTGCCCGCAAACACGAGCTGCTCGGCCGTTGGGGACCATCCGCCTCGTGACAGAAATTCGGCCGCCACGCTTCGCGCCACGGCCGTACCGGTGCTGGTGACCTGCCTCAACGCACCGTCCAGGGCCGCGGGCGTTTCCAGGCCTGCAAGGCTCCTTGCAATCAGGGCGGTCTGTTCGGGCAGAATTGGATAGTTGAATTCCAGGTCTATTCGGATGCCCCGCGGTTCGCTGAGCGCCTCCGCGCCGCGTCTGGTCTCGCCCGACACGAACGTGCCCCGGCCCACTTCGCCGACGACAAGACCACGACGCAGCAACTCCGAGAAGACGCGGCTCGCCGTCGAAACGGCAATCTTGTGCTCATAGGCAAAACGGCGCTGCGGCGGCAGGCGGTCACCCGGCTTCAGCGTGCCGTTCGCGATCTCCGCGGCGATAGCGTCGGCCAGCTTGATATATTCCGAGTTCGACATTTATTGCTCCGAGTACAATGTTTATATTGCACCGAGAAGTATGTGCGATCATTCTTCTCCTATCAACCCACTTGCTCTTAAAACCTAGACGCTTCGGCGTCGCGGGCGCGTCGACGCGGAGGCTCTGCTATGGAATTGACCCTTGCGACAATCCTCGTCGCCTTTGCTGGCGTGTTTCTGATCAGCTTCATGCGCGGCGCATTCGGCGGCGGCTTCGCCATCATCGGCATTCCGCTCTTGTCGATCGTGATGGATCCGGTTGCGGCGGGTGGCCTGCTCGCACCACTGTTTATCGCAATGGACCTCTATGCATTGCGTTACTGGAAGCCTTCGACCTGGTCGAAACCGGATCTCGTGCTGCTCGTTCCCGGGCTCGTGATCGGGATCGGCATCGGCTACCTCGTGTTTCGTCTCCTGGACCATCGCGCCATCGCGATCCTGATGGCAGCCGTCACGCTCGCCTTCGTCGGCCTCTGGCTGATCCGAGGCGCCGGGGTGACGCCTCACCCACGCTCGAGCCCAAAAGCGATCGCCGCCGGCTTCACCTCGGGGATCACCACGATGGTGGCCCATTCAGGTGGCCCGCCGCTCGCGATGTACCTGCTGCCTCTTGGCCTCAGCAAGGAGATCTACGCGGGAACCACGAGCCTGTTCTTTACAGTCGGCAACGCGACCAAGTTGTTGCCCTGGCTAATCCTGGCACAGCCGTCGGTCGCGACGTGGAAACTGATGGCACTTTGCCTCCTCACAATTCCGATTGGTGTGTGGTCGGGCTGGCGGCTGCACGGGGTCCTGGATCAGCGCCAGGTCTACCGCGCATGCTACGGACTGCTGGTCGTGACCGCTTTGAAATTGTTGTGGGACGGCGTTGCCGGCTACATGAGCTAGTGATTTTTGATTAATTGCAGCCCATCCCTGAACGCCTTATTTTCCCTTGTAGGGTGCCTCGACAAGACGAGAGGTCCTCGGCTTCGCTGCGCCGTCGGACCGCTTCGATTTCCGCACCACCCCCAGATGCCGTTCAACGACACGATCCACGAGGAGACGAGCGATGGGCGCAACGACGCCGGACAAAATCATGCAGCTCGGCATGGGGTTCTGGGCCTCCAAGGCCCTGCTCAGCGCGGTTGAACTCTGCGTCTTCACCGAGCTTGCAGCCGGCCCGGCCGACCTGCCGGATCTGCAGACCAGGCTAAAACTGCATCCCCGCTCGGCCCGCGACTTTCTCGACACCCTGGTGGCCCTGAAGCTGCTCGAACGCGAGGACGGCCGCTATCGCAACGCCCCTGATACGGACCTCTTCCTCGACAAGGCGAAGCCGTCCTATATCGGCGGCATCCTCGAGATGGCCAATGCCCGGCTCTACGGCTTCTGGGGCTCGCTGACTGAAGCCCTGCTCACCGGAGAGCCGCAGAACGAAGCCAAGCACAGCGAGGACTTCTTCGCCGCGATCTATGCGGAGCCGGCACGGCTGCGCGGGTTCCTCGAGGCGATGAGCGGGATCAGCGCCGGTGTGGCACAGGCAATCGCCGCCAGGTTCGACTGGTCGAAATACAAGACCTTCGCCGATGTGGGCGCAGCACAAGGCATGGTGCCGGTGGCGATCGCGCGCGCCCATCCGCATCTTAAGGCCATCGGCTTCGACCTGCCCACCGTGCAGCCGATATTCGACGAGTTCGTCGCCCGGCAGGGCCTCGCTGACCGCATCCGCTTCCAAAGCGGCAACTTCTTCGACGACCCGATGCCGAATGCGGATGTGATCGTGATGGGGCACATCCTCCACGACTGGGATCTTGCCGAGAAAAGGATGCTGTTGGAAAAGGCCTTTGCAGCGCTGCCGAAAGGCGGGGCCGTGATCGTCTACGACGCCGTCATCGACGACGAGCGTCGCTTGAACGCATTCGGCCTGCTGATGAGCCTGAACATGCTGATAGAGACCCGCGGAGGGTTCGACTACACCGGCGCCGACTGCCAGGCCTGGATGCGCGAGGCCGGTTTCGTATCCACGCGCGTCGAGCCGTTGCTGGGGCCGGACTCGATGGTGATCGGCTTCAAACCGGACTGAACGGAAACCGCAACCAAACCGGCCATTTGCTCCGCGCCGGCCTTGCCACCTCGGCCGATATCGAGGAGCACCACGGTCAAAAACAGCTGGAGCACGCTCCGGCTGAGTTGAGGCGCTCGCGTGTCACATGGCCCGTGGGTGAGTTGGGCAAGGTTCTCAACGAGGGCGGCTCGGAGCACGCTGCGGAAGACTCCTTTCGATTAGGCAAACCTGCGGACCGGCCGCGATCCGCTGCCGAGGGCACCAGATCGACATGCCGTACTTGTGCCTCAGACTGCGTGCGTACCTACACTCGAGGTTACCTTCACCTGCTCGCTTTAAACGCCTCATATCGCGCTTCACGTTCGGCCCGGTATGCAGGATTTTGGTCTGCAATGAGGTCCTCGCGACGCAAGGGCTTGCCGCAAGATTCGCAGACGGGACCAGGCCCCGCGGACCCGCCACAAGCTAGGTGGGTGTAGTTGATGGCGCGACCTTCTTCAGGCGATTTGCACCATGTCTCGCCCCAGGCTCGCAGCGCCAGCAGAACAGCATAGAAGGCCTCACCCTTCTCTGTCAGGCAACACTCATGCCGTAGCAGGCGCTGGCTGTAGACACGCCGCGTGACCAGCCCGTCGGATTCGAGCTTCTTCAAACGCGCCGCAATCATCTGTGGCGTTGCGCCGGTCTGGGCTTGGATTTCCTCGAAACGGTGATTGTTCATCGTCAGTTCGCGCAAGACCAGCACGGTCTAACGGTCGCCGACGACCGAGTACATCGTAAACGAACGGATCGGCAAGCCCTTGCCCTGAGCAGGTTGCGACGACACAGCGCAATTCCCCGCCGGGCGGCCACGGCAACCCAATCAAACTACCCTAGCAAATCCAAGGAGCTCGCCATGAGCGGTCATGAAATCGTCGATTCAAGCTTCACCGCGATCATCACCAGGAGTATCAGGGTTGTTCTCCGGCCCACATTGCCGCCGGCTTTACCACCGCTGCGGACGGCAGGCGCATGTCGATTAATGTCGAAACCATTGGCGGCAGCCTGATGGTGCAGCATTATGTCGAGACGCTCGGCCGCAAGGACCACCTCATCCTGGAATCGGTGTCGGACATTTTCACGCCCACGGGCCGGACAACGATCAACGTCCTCTGGGAACTGAGCGTCAAGGCGATCGATGACAAGAGATGCGAGTGCACTAACCACGTCCGATCCAGCGCTACGGAGGAGTTCAAGGCATTCCTCGACCGGCAAGGCATTCCGTTCGATGTGTTCCGGGCGCAACGACAGCCGATGTCGATCGCGCATAACCAAGGTGAAACCCCGTTCTTTGCAGCCAGTGTCGAGCGGGCGGCGCGCAAGAACTAACAAGCGTCTGGATTTCTACTCTGGCCCAAAGCGAGAACTTCGCTTTGGGCCGAAGACTTGGCGACGCGTTTGGTTGTCGCTCCGTGCGTTCCAGGCGATCGGCGCGGTCTTTAACGTTCCTTCACCGTATAGTTCAGGACCCACATGTTCCGTCAACCGTCACGAACACCTGCCGCCACTCCCAGGCCCCCGACCGAAGTCGCAAGGTGAAAAATCAATGGACATATTTGCAGGTTACGGGAGCAACTGAAATCGGCAAGCAAAAACACAGCCATGCAAGCGCGGAAATGACCGCAAATATCAGCGCCGGCGCGACCGTTTCCGGGTCAATCTCGCCAAGGCATCCGGGCTATGAAGGGCCCCGCCTCGCGTTGAGGATAGATTGCTGCTTGAACCAGGCACAGGATCGATGCTAGCGGACTAGGCGCGATATGCGCACGCTGACAGTGTCAGGGCGCGAGACACTCTTCACAGATCCCACAACTGTCTGAGTCCATGCTCGTCGCTGGGCGCTTCTTCTGACAACAGAGGCAGGTGACGGTGTCGCGCGCCCTCCTGTTGTCGCGCTTCGGCGGTATGATTTCGATTGGATGGTCGGAGACCACTTGTCTGCCTTGTTGATCCATCTCGAGGCTCCATGTCGAGGCTGCTATGTCAGATAGGAAGCCTTGAGACGGCAGCAAGATGTGTAAGCGGCAACAGCTGCTTCCGGCGTCACTCGGCCGGGCGGACACGGGCGAGATGCGCAACCCGACTGTGAGAACGTATGGCGCACGAATGGAGATTGCGCTGACATCGCGCTCGAGCCGATACTGAGCTCATTCCTCACCGTCTTGCATGATCCGCAGCGCCCGGATGAGGTCCGCCGCATCGAGAAGAGCATCTCTCGCGTCCTCTGGTGACAAGTCTCGGGCACGCGACGACGCAACCAGCAAGTCGATCAGAACGTCCCTCGCCCGCCGACTACCAACCCTTTCGCTCTACTCGCGCATATTGCGGATCGTGTCGACAGACCGGTCAAGAAGACGGCTCATCTCGTGCGGCGTCAGCTTCTCGATCTCGTTGGCGGCGGGAATGGAAGACATGGCGGGGAACGTGTGGATACTATGCCACTTCAATGTTGCGTTTGTCGTACTCGGGTCAAACGAGCGTTAAAAAGCGCGCGTCCAGATCACGATCTGTCAAACCGCTTCAGCAATCCTTGAAGCTGTTCGTTCTGCAGCCGCAGCTTTTCTGTGAGCTGCCGCCTGAGTTGCCGGACCTCTTCATCCAGAGCAGCAACTTCGTCGGACAACGTCGGTGGCGGCCGCACGACGATAGGCGCTTGCTTCGGCTGCATCGCTTTAACCACAGCAACGGGCCTGGCTCTTGGCTTCCTGACGCGCCGCTGCACTTTTCTCAGGCGCGCCGATTGTGCGCGTTCCGACGCGTGATCGTCGACGCGCGGCGAATCGACCGTAATGGCCGCGGACACCTGCTCGATGATTTCGACCGGAACAACGAGGTTACCGATCGGGTCTGTCGGCTTGTCGGGCACGTCGACTGCCGCGCTTGCAGCGTCGTCGGTTCGATCCCATGGCACCGGCGCGCCCTCTTCCGGCGCGAGCGATGGTTGGTCCGGCTTCGAAGTTTCGGCTTCTGGGGGGCTCACAGGCTCCTTGATTGTCCGGCCAAAAGTCGCCAAACTGGCCAGGTATTTCCAGGGTGACTTCATCGTGGCCGTCATCTCACGCGGTGGCGTCGGCACCCATTGCTAGGACCGGGAAGCCACCCAAATGTCGGAGGAGGCCGATCGCGCAGACCGATCGGCCATCACCGAAAACGATCAGGAAAGTCCGAGCCGCTTGCGCAGGTCCGCGTTCTCGGCCCGCAGCTTTTCAGCCAGCGCCTTACGGAGTCGCGCATTCTCTTCTTCGAGCTGGAGCAGGTCCGCGATGTCGTCAAGGACCGGAGCTGCCGCTGCGGTGGTTTGCTTCGGCGCTCGGGTCTTTCCGGCGCCCTTGGCGCTGTTCTTTGTCGAGGTCCTACCGCTGGTCGCGACAGCGGTCACGCCTTCGGCCGACGTCGCGGAATTCTTCCGGCGTCCCCTTCCCGTCTGGACACTATCTGCCTTTGGGGCTTCGGCGGTCGCTTCCGCTGCGACGTTCTTCGGCTTCGGGCCCCGGCGCTTTTTCGGCGGCGCAATTTCCGCTGGGGCGGTCGTCGTCTCGACGGTCTCGATGTTGTTGTCGTCTTCCATGGCTGTTCCCTCTGCAACTATCGGGCTTATTTCCAACGAGGAAAAAGCAGAGTCAATGAGACTCTCCGGTCCGCAACAACCCGGCTGTCAAAAGACGGCGACCACGAACGCCAAAAGGCGGCGGCGAAACTCGTGGTACGAAAATCTACTTCTGTGAGAGTACGGGTTCGAGTCCTGTCGTCCGCACCATAACCACTATATCGTTCGTGGATGATGAGCCGCCGCATAGGCTCAGGTCCGCAGCCCAAGTCTCCAAGCATCGGGTGCCGCGCGGCATCGCAGGTGATCAGGTCGTCCCATCGATCGCGTCGAGAACCATTTCCGAGAGTTCGTCGGGCGTATGAGCGCCACTATCGAGAATTTGTGTCTCGGGGGGGGGGAGCTTTTCCCTGGCAGCCAAGCATCGGGCGACATTCGCCAACCGCCAGCCTCGAATCTCTGCATTTCGGTTCGGATCGGGATGCATGGCCTGGTTCGCTATACGGTGACGCAGGAGATCCTCGTTGAGCGTCAGGAAGATATGCAAAAACTGATCGTCGACGCGCATTACGCCGTCAAGGATCTCATCAAGATACTCTGGTTGCACCAGGGTCATAGGGACGAATATGTCCTGCGAGTAATGCCTTCGAATCTCTCTGATGGCCGCAATCGTCAGCCCCCTCCACACGGGAAGATCCTGATAGTCCCCGCTCGCTGGCGTGGGGACGGTCGCCTTCACCACGAAGCCGATCTCTTCGGGGTCGAAGATCAGCGATCCGGGTCGACGATCGCGCAGTCTCTCGGCAAGGGTTGTCTTTCCGGCCCCGAAGGGTCCGTTGATCCAGACGATCATGTCGATGGCCTCTCGCCTCACGGCTCGTATGAGAGCTGCACTCCTTCGCGCGCGGGAACTGGAGCGGACCCGAAATGCTGCTCAAGATAGGTGACGCCGAAAGATACGATGTCCCGGGCGTCGAATAAGTAGCACGGCGCGGAACCAACGATTCCGTCTCGATGACGACCGAGCTGCACGTAGGCGGTTGCGATTGTTTCTACCGCGTCCGGCTCTCCTTCAATGGCAAAGCAATCGAGAATGCCGTTGGAATCGAAATCCGCTGCTGTTTTCCATACGATCTCACCGTCGCTTCCAGCCATCGGCATCTCGTATGTCACTCTGCGCTTGTTGGGGATATCCGCAACCGCCTCGGCGTAATGCAACGCGGTAACGGAGTTCAGCGGCGCCCCCAATAGGAGAACCTTGCCGCCCAGGCGGACAAACCGTTCGACGGGCGATCCTTCGCCCAAGGCATGACCGAGTTCGTGAGGCTGCGCCAACGTCTCTGCGAGCGCGCCAACCGCGACCATAGATGCATCTGGGTGTGCGCTGCGCCGGGCGCCCGGAGCTTGAACAAGAAACTGATTCAGCAGACCGAACCCGCGGTACGTACCCGCCGTTTCCGGATCGAACGGCGGCCAGGAGCGACGGGCTTCATCATCCAATCGAGCGCCATTCAGCGTTTCCTCATACGGTGATTTGTCCCACGATGCGTAGCCCATCACTGTGCCAGACGGCCCCACAGCCGACCGTAGCGCCGCAACGACGGTCTCTGCTCCTCCTTCGACCGGACCAATCGCCTTCAATGACGCATGCACCATTATTAGGTCTCCGAGCTGGACGCCAAGTTTCTGAAGCGCCTCTATTATCGACCCTCGTGTATGCATGGTGATCTCTCCTCTACACCGCAAGATACCGTACCTATGCAACAGCGCTCTTTCTTTCGTTCCTCATTCTACGGCCTCGTTTCCGGTTGGGTTCATCCGCGTGCTGCCCGTTTCGCCTCCGTCGCGCGCCTGCGTGGCGGGGCCCATTATGGTGCAGGCCCCGCTGCCCAAGGTAGCGATCTCAATCCCGTTCGCGTTTCTCGGCCGAGCCGATGGCGAGATATGGCGTTTGGCTGAACAGAGCCGCCACGGGGCCGGCCGCGAAGAAGCTGCCGGCGATATCCGCGAGGAAAGCGACGCTGGAAGCGAACAGCAGAAAGATCGCATTGGCGCGGAGTATCAGTGCGCGTGTTGCGTTGGACATCGTGAGCTCCATTGATCGACAGGTTCTATACCGGCCGGCCTCCGAGAAAACGGCCGGCCTTCTTCATTCGGCCGCGGTCGGCAGGCTTCGGGTCTGCAGCAGGGCAGGCGCGAGCGCCTGCTCGTCGGCCTGTGCTGTCACGGCTGCGGAGGGCGCCTTGATCCTGAACCAGGCGACGTAGAGCGCCGGAAGGAACAGCAGCGTGATCAATGTGCCGACGATGATGCCGCCCATCATCGCGTAGGCCATCGGCCCCCAAAACACCTCGCGGGCGATCGGGATAAGGCCGAGGCTGGCCGCTGCGGCAGTAAGCATGATCGGCCGCATGCGCGTGATGGTAGCCTCGACGACGGCGTCCCACGGCGCATGGCCCTGGCTGCGCAACTCCTCGATCTGCACGATCAAGATCACCGAGTTGCGGATCAGGATGCCGATCAGCGCGAGCACGCCGAGGATCGCGACGAAGCCGAGCGGCGCACCGCTGGGGGCGAGCGCGGCCACCACGCCGATCAGTCCGAGCGGCGCCGCCGCGACGACCAGGAACAAGCGCTGGAAGCTCTGCACCTGGATCATCAGGATTGTCGCCATGACGAACAGCATGAGCGGCACGACAGCGGCGATCGGACCCTGCCCCTTGGCGCTCTGCTCGACCGAGCCGGCGGTAGCGACCGTGTACCCCGCCGGCAGCTCGTCAACGAACTTTTCAACGACAGGCGCCAGTTCCGCCACCACCGTCGCCGGCTGCGCCGTGCTCACGATGCCGGCGCTGATGGTGAGCGTCGGGACGCGGCTGCGCCGCCAGATGACCGGCTGCTCCAGCTCGTAGCGGAAGGTCGCGAGCGCAGCCAACGGCACCGACTGGCCGCCGCGCGTCGGCAGCTGCAGATTTTCGAGCGTGTCGATCGACTGCCGCTCCTCGGCGCGTGCGCGGCCGACCACGTTGACGAGATAGATGTCGTCGCGCACCTGCGTCGCTGTGACGCCACTCACCACCCGGTTCACCGCCGAGGCAACGTCATCCGAACTGATGCCGAGCTGACGCGCCTTGTCCTGCAGCACGTCGATCTTCAGTACGCGCGACGGCCCCATCCAGTCATAGGTGACGTCGCCAAGATCGTGATTCCCGGCGATCGCGGCCGCCAGCTTCTGCGACAGCTCGCGCACCTGCTCGATGTTGGGACCGCTGATCCGGTACTGCACCGGACGCCCGACGGGCGGCCCGAGTTCCAAGCGCTTGATGAAGGCATCGGTGCCGACGAAGTCGCGGCGCAGGACCTCCGTGAGCCGCGCTCTCACGCGTTCGCGCGCCTCCGACCCCTTGGTGACGATCACCATCTGGCCGAAATACGGGTTGGCCGGCTGCACATCGAAAGAGAGGACGAAGCGCGGCGCACCCTGCCCGATGTAGCTCGACCAATGGTCGATGTCGAGATCGCCGGCAAGTGACTGCTCGAAGCGCTCCATCTGCGCCTTCGTCTCGGCGATCGAGCTGTTCTGCGTAAGAGTCCAGTCGACGATCAGCTCGGGCCGGTCGGACGCCGGAAAGAACTGGTGCTGGACGAAGTGCATGCCGAGGATCGCGCAGGCGAAGGCTGCAATCGTCGCGACAATGGTGAGCCAGCGCCGGCGCATGGCAAACAGGAGCATTGCCTTGAAGCCCGCGTTGACGCGGCTCGGCTTGCCGTGATGGACCTTCATCCTTGCGGGCAGCAAGGTCACGCCGATCAGCGGCGTGAACAGCACCGCGACGATCCACGAAATCAAGAGCGACAGCGCAATCACGACGAACAGCGTGAAGGTGTATTCACCGGGCGCGCTGCCGTTGAGGCCGATCGGGATGAAGCCGGCGACCGTCACCAGCGTGCCCGTCAGCATGGGAAATGCGGTCGAGGTGTAGGCGAATGTCGCGGCCTTCGTTAGCGAATCGCCGTGCTCCAGCCGGGACACCATCGTTTCGACCGCGATCATCGCGTCATCGACCAAAAGGCCGAGCGCGATGATCAGGGCGCCGAGCGAGATGCGTTGCAGCGAGATGCCGAGATAGGCCATGGCCATGAAGGTCATCGCCAGCACCAGTGGGATCGACAGCGCGACCACGAAGCCGGCGCGCATCCCCAAGCTCACGAAGCTGACCACCAGCACGATGACCACCGCCTCGAACAGCGCCTGCGTGAAGCCGCCGACAGCTTCGTCGACCACGACCGGCTGGTCGGCAACGAGGTGCACGCCGATGCCGGCCGGCAGCTCCTTCGCAATCTTCTCCATGCGCTCTTCCAGCGTCTTGCCGAACTCCAGCAAATTGCCGTTGGTGCGCATGCCGATGGCCAGCCCGATCGCCGGCTTCCCGTTGAAGCGGAACATGGGCTGCGGCGGGTCGGCATAGCCGCGCTTGACGGTGGCGATGTCGGCCAACCGGAAGAAGCGGTCGTTGACCCTGAGGTTGATCGAACGAAGGCTCTCCTCGTCGATGAACTGGCCGCCGACTCGCACGCTGATGCGCTCCGGGCCGGCCTGTATGACCCCGGAGGGCGTAATCGCGTTCTGACCCTGCAACGTGCGCAGGATGGTCTGCTGGTCGAGACCGAGGGCCGCGATCTGGCGCGTCGAGAATTCGAGGTAGATCACCTCGTCCTGCGCGCCGATCAGTTCGACCTTCCCGATGTTGGGGATCGTGAGCAGCTTCGCCCGCACGTCCTCGATGTAGTCGCGCAGCTGGCGCATGCTGACCCCATCAAAGGTGAAGGCATAGATATTGCCGTACACATCGCCGAAGCGGTCGTTGAAGAACGGCCCGACCGTGCCCTGCGGCAGCTGGGAGCGTATGTCGCCAACCATATTGCGGGCCTGGCTCCAGACTGCCGAAATATCCCGCGCCTTGGTGGAGTCCTTGAGGTTGATGAAGATCGTGGTTTCACCCGGCGTGGTGATCGAGCGCGTGTAGTCGAGCGGCTCCAGCTCTTCGAGCTTGCGCTCAATGCGGTCAGTGACCTGGCGGATCATCTCTTCGGCCGATGCGCCCGGCCAGCCGGCCTTCACGATCATGGTCTTGATCGTGAAGGCCGGGTCCTCCTCGCGGCCGAGATTGATGTAGCTCATCACCCCGGCGATCATTGACGCGATCATGAAGTACCAGACGAGCGACTTGTGCCGGAGCGCCCATTCCGAAAGGTTGAACCTGCCCATCGCAATCATTCCTCCGAGATCCTGACCAGCTGTCCCGGCCTCAGGCTGTGCACGCCGGCGACGACTACCTGGCTGCCGTCGGCGATGCCTTCCGCCACTTCGATGCTTGCGTCGCTGCGCGCGGCGATCTTCACTTCGCGCAGCGAGACCTTGCTGGAGGCTGGGTCGATGACCCAGACCATCTGCTTGCCGTCGCGCTCGACCAGGCCGGAGGCCGGCAGCTCGACATGCGAGGCTGTCCTGTGCTTCGGCGTTGCGGTGACGATCGTGCCGAGCCGGAAGCTGTCGGTGGCGCCGCCCAGCGAGATGCGCAGCCGGCGCGTGCGCGTCGCCTGATCGGATTGGGGCGCGATCTCGCGGAGCGTGCCGACGACGACGGTGCTCTCGACCTGCAGCGCAATCTCGAAAAGGTCGCCCGGCGCCATGGCGCGGGCGAGTTCTGTGGGCACGTCGACGACGGCCTCGGGCGCGTTGGAGCCGGCAACGGTGACGACCGGCTGCCCCGGTGACGCGACCTGGCCGACCTCCGTCTGCACCGAGGTGACCACGCCGTCGAACCCTGCTGCGAGCACTGTGTAACCAAGCTGCTCCCGGGCTTCCGCGAGCCTGGCGCGGGCGTCGGCGAGCCCGGCGTCGGCGGTCGAGAGCGCCTCTTCGGCAAGCTCGACCTGCACCTTCGAGGCGGCGTCGCGCTTCAACAGGGCGCGCACGCGCGCGGCGCTGGCCTTGGCATTGGCGAAGCGCGCCTCTGCGAGGCAGACTTCCGCTTCCGCCGCACGAACAGCAAGCTTGAGTGCAACCGGGTCGAGCCTGGCCAGCACGTCGCCCTTGTGAACAAACGCGCCAACTGCGGCCTTCTGCTCAACGACGCGGCCAAGCATGCGGAAGCCGAGGCCTACCTGAGTGCGCGGCTCGATGGTGCCGGTGAAGCTCGAGAGATCGTGGTGCCCAGACCTGGCGACGACGGCCAGGACGGGCTGGATCTCGGGCTTGGCCTTCACTTGTTCTTCCTTGCAGGCGGCGAGCGCGAGGACCAGGCTTGCGGAAATGATCAGACGCTGCTTCATGACTTAACTCCATCGGCGAATTCGACCAGCTGGCCGGGCCGCAGCAGCTGCGAGCCGGCCGTCACCACGATCTCGCCGGGCGCGAGCCCGTTGCGGATGATCACCTGCCCGGCGTCGTAGCGGTCGACGGTCACGGGCCTCAGGCTGACGGCCTTACTGGTGGGGTCGGCTATCCATACCGCCGGTTTGCCGCCGCTCGAAGCAAGCGACTGCCACGGCAGCATGATCACCTTCCCGGAGCGGAACTTCGCGATCCCGCTTACCGCGGCCCCGAGTTCCATCTGCGCCGGCGGGTTGGCGAGGCCGACCTTCACTATCATCGTCCCGGCTGCGCTCAGCGCCGGCGACACCTCGCGCAGCGTACCCCTCGTCCTGACACCGCGGTCGGAGACCAGCGCGATCGCGACGGAGGGCTCCTCCGGCTCGCGCGAGAAGATCGACTCGTTGACGCTGAAGACGGCATCCCTCGGCCCGTCACCGGCGATAGTGAACATCGGCTGCGCCGCCTGCACCACCTGCCCGGCCTCGACATTGCGAGCCGTCACGATCCCCGCGATAGCTGCACGCAGTTCGGCGTGCGTAAGCTGGTCGCGGGCGGCGTCGAGCTTGGCCACGGCTTGGTCGAGCACGGCGCGGGACGTCCGCATCGCCTCGTCAGCCTGGTCATAGGCGCGGCGCGTGGTGAATCCGCTGGCGAGCAGCGCCTGCTGTCTGGCGAAGGCGGACGCCGCCTGGCTATGCTGGGCTTTGGCCGCATCCACGGCTGCTTCGGCCGATGACACGCTGGTCTGAAGCTCGTCTGGATCGAGGCTGGCGAGCAGCTGCCCGACCTCGACATGGTCGCCGGTGTCCACAACGCGGCCGACGACACGGCCACCGACACGGAAGGCCTGCACGCTCTCGACCTGCGGCCTGATTTCGCCGGTCAGCGTCACCGTCTGTGTGTGGTCGGCTAGCTCGACGGCGATCGCGCGCACCATTTGCGGCGGATGCTCGAGAGCCGTCTCGTCCGAGCAGGCGGTGAGGCTGGTCGAGGACAGGGCCAGGCATGCGATGATGCAGCATGCAGCGGCGGCGTGTGGCAGCGTGCCCATGGAGGTGCCCTTTCAGCGCTCGATGTCGTTGCGCGCCGCGTAGCCGATCTCTCGGCGGACGAGGCCGATGTCGCGAAGCGCGCGATCGTCGAGCAGGCTGAGATCGCGCTCTGCGCGGCGCCGGCGAAACTCGGCATCAATCGTTTGCGAAAGCGACGTCAACGCCGCTGCAACGAGGGGCAGGGAGGTCTTGAGGGTGTCCGGCGCGGGCCGGGATCCGGCTGTGTACGTCATGGTCGTCTTCCTACTTGTGTTGTCTCGCAGTGCGGCCGCGACTGGCGTCCTCGCGCCGTGACCCACGGCGCCCGGATCCGCCGAGGCGTCGGCCTGCAGCGGGCATTCGAGATGCGGATGCGTCTCATTAAGAAAGAAACTATTTTCTTTCCTATAAAAAGAAAGCCTTTTCTTTCCGATTGTCAACTGATATTTTCCTGAATGCGACCAAGGGCTGAGGCCGGCATGGCCGCTCGCCCGGCCCGACAGGAAAGGACGTTCTGGAATGGATCAAAAGGCAACTGACGGATCGCAGCGCAGCGGCTCGGGCCGGCTCTCCGCCGAGGAGGCCGCGCGGCTGCCCGACCGGCTGCTCGACGCGGCGATGGCTGTCTTTCTCGATCAAGGCTACGCGCAGACCACGATGGACCGCATCGTGCGCGCAGCCGGCGCGTCCACCAAGACGGTCTACAGCCGCTATCGCAACAAGAACGAGATCCTGACGGCCGCCGTGCGAAGGCTGATGGAAAGAGCACTGCCGAATCTGATCAGCGAGCTCGATGCCGAAGCCGACGAGACCGAGCCACGGCTATTCCTCATCAAGATCGGCGACCGGCTCGCCACACTCGCCACGGCGGAAGAATCGCTCGGCATCTATCGCCTGGTCGTCGCGGAGAGCAGCCGTTTTCCCGGCCTTGCCAAGCTCTATGGGGAAGGGTCGGGTCGCGTCTTAGCCTTCCTCACACGACTATTTGCGCACTGGCACAAGAGCGGAAGGTTGCCGTTCTATAGCAAGCCCGCAAGCGCTGCGGCTGCCTTTCTTGATCTTGTCGTCGCCACGCCGCGTAACAAGGCCGTCATCGGTATGCCGCTCAGTCACGCCGCTCTGAAAAAACATGTGGCGGCGGCAGTAGACATATTTTTGCGTGGCTGCGGGCCGCAGCCACGGGCAAACCCCTCGGGAGGCAAAAGGTGATCTCCACTCCGTTACTGCCCGGTCTGACTCATCGGCAGACTATCGTTATCGGCGAGCACCTAACCGTGCCTGCTGTCTCCAGCGCGTTCACAGGGTTCGCCGACATGCCTCCCGTCTTTGCGACAGCGTTTCTCGTCGGTTTTGTCGAGTGGACCTGTATAGAGGCGCTGCGACCCTATTTGAGCGCTGGACAACGAACGGTCGGAGTCCATGTCGATCTGAGCCATTCCGCAGCGACCCCGGTCGGCATGGCAGTTACGGCGGACGTCAAGTTACTGTCTTTTTCGGGTCGAGCACTGCGGTTCGGAGTCACTTGTCGCGATGAAGTAGAAGTCATTTCCCAAGGTTACCATGATCGCTTCCTGGTCGAGACCGATCGCTTCATGGCACGTGTTGCAAGAAAGGCAGCGGAGACGAAGGGCGCGGCGTAACGGTCCCATGGTTGGATCGATGACTGCACTTAGGTCGTGAAGCGGAAGCTCGAGTTCCACAGCTGCTTGCCATCGACGCCTGTTGAAACGCCACTCGAATGCGGAGACCTGTAGGAGACGAAGGTTGACCCGAAGCCGACCTCATTTCCGCACGCCAGATGATGACTTCGCGCCTTCATCCCCGACATAGCTCGCGTCCTAGTGATTTCCAGAAGTGGACATCTCGGCGGATCATCGAGGCGGCCGGTTTGCGCGAAAAGCGGATGCAGGCTCGAGCGCTATAATTGATCCGGGGATGGGCGAGCGAGTTGCCGCTTCTCACCTTGAGATGGTCCACGGCCCGGCCATCCGGCATATCCGAATCTTCCTCATTTCCATGGATCGCTGTTTCCCTCTGAAGGCCCTTTACGCCATTCGGCAGCTTCGTGCCCCGATGGTGAGGCGATCGACCTCCAGGATTTCGGGCTTGTCGCCGGGTTCCGGCAGCCCAGCCAGGCGATCGCCTGCGCATTCGATCTCCGGGGCCGCCTCAATCATATCGGCCTGGATGCGCGAGCAGCCGTGCACATCGGCGAGTGCGAAAAAGTTCCACGGCCGCTATGTCGGCCCTGTCTTGCGGCTTGCCGCCGAACTTGCAGGCTGCGCGGGACCGGGCGATATCATCGCCTCTCGCGCCGTGCACGATCTCGTCATCTGTGCAAATCTCTTCTTTGATCCGCGCGGGGCAGCTCGACCTACCCGGGATCCCCGACCCATGGCCGTACTTTTCCGTTGGACCGCTTTGCCACTTAGTTGGGGTTTTGCATCTTCGTGGCCACGTCAGCCTCCATATCTGGCCCCACGATGACGCGCCTTGGATGATGTCGCGCTATAGTTGACGCGCTCGTCACAACTGACCCTCTTGCCGCCCACCCTAATGTCGAGGTCGGCGTTGTACACCGTGCCGTTCGCCTCGAGCGTGACCGTGCCGAGCGTGGTAGGCCGGCCGGGCGTGGCGCTGAAAGTACCGCTCTGCTCCACATCTGAGTTCCCGCTCCCATCGGCACCTTCAACATGGAAGGAATAGCCGCCGCTCACGCTTCTGTCGGCATGGACGAGCGCCTCCAGTGTCACCGTGTCGCCATCCGGTGTCGCACGGATCTCGCAGCGCACCGGGCCACCGGACTGGCCGGCGGCGTCGTAAGTCGCCAAGGCACTGGCGGTAGTGAAAAGCAAGGCGAGTGCCGCCATCATGCGGCGAGGACGATAGAGGATGCGATGCATGGGACGCCTCCTGGGGTAACTCAAGGGCAGCCGCGGCACCTTTCCCGCGGCCGCCCGACCGATGTTTCCGATTACTGGCAGGCCTGGACGAAGGCGGCGACATTGCCGTTGCCGCCTTGGCTGACATTGGCGTCGCAGCCGCGGCCAACCTGCACACCGGCAGCGATATTGCCGTTGCCATCCTGGGTCAGGATCGTCGTATGATTGGAGCCGAACTGACCGACACCGGCCACGTTGCGGTTGCCGTTCTGGTAGGTGGCACCGTAGTTGCCGGTGCCTTCCTGACCTATCGCGGAAAGGTTATGCCGGCCGCGCTGCTGCCCGATCATCGTGTTGAAACGACCGTTCTGGTGTACCCGAATGCGGTTTCTGAAACCACTCTGGGCGCCACCAGCCGAATTTGACCAGCCATATTGTTCAATGCGCACATCATTGGCCATGGCCGGCACGGTAGCAGTGATTCCGACAAGAGCGGCGAGCGCGGTTGCGACGAGAGCATTGCGGATCATGAGAGCATCTCCATAGGCGGACGGGACCGCGGTTTGAACAGCTTTGTTTTAGGGAAGGCCACTCGAACCTGTGCTGAAGGCACCATTCACTCTGGGTTCAGAGAGGCGGACACGCTTCTAGAAGCAGCCGCCAGTGCCCTGTTCAGGGAGGCGCAATGTCGTATGGCTTCAGCGACACTCATGAGCTCACCTGCTCATTCCGCTCGACCAGCTCGTTAACGCGCGCACGCGTGAAAGAGGCATCGTCAATGCGAACCGGCCTATGCAGATAGCGTCGAAAGGCAATCAGGTGAAACGGAAACCCCTCGCCGTTCGCGCCTAGGGGGCTGATGCGAATCCAGTTTCACCGATACCGACAAGGCAGGAGCTCTTCGTCAAATTGACCTTGGACTTGGTCTTCTGGTTAGCGCGCTGAATCGGTGAGAGCGACAGATGCTTTGTTCGCGTCGGGGTAATTAATTCCTCGCACATCGTTCAGTTAGCCCTCGGGGTCGTGTCTCAACTCTCATCCAACTCAATAACTTCTTCAACGAGAGGCCTGGTGGTGGGAAAGGAGGCCTTCACCCATTCAGCGAAGGCTTCGGCTGCGAGGGGTGGCGTGGAGGCCCGGGGAAGAAGTAGATGGAAAGCGTGACGCATCACATGTGGAGCGTTAACTGGCTGTATAAGCGTTTTGTTGGCGAGAAAGCGCTCGATTAGCGGAGGCCCGATCAAGGCAAAGCCCTGCCCTTCGAGGGCCGCTTGCACGAGATTTGTATATGAATTTACAGTTATGCCTGCTTTCGCCTTCCCCATATTAAGTCCTTGCGCGCGGAACCATGTCGACCACCTTGTGTGCTCGTCATAGGGACCCTCCAGGTTGATTAGAGGGTAGTCCAACAGCTCAATCGGCGAGAGCTCAGTGCCCGGCGGAAGAAACGTACTCGCACAAGTGGGACCGATCGTCTGTCGCGCCAGGAAGGTTGTTTCCGAATCCTCAAACGGTGGCGTGCCATAGCGGATCGCCACGTCGATATTGTCTTCGAAGCTTAAGTTTCCATCCGAAACGATAAAGCGAAGTTCGATGTCAGGATGGATCGTCCTGAACTCACCCAACCGCGGCGATAGCCAGTAGGTCATGAAGCCCGGCGTGGTACCCACATTTATAATATTGCTCTCTGACCGTCGAGTTATCTCAGCCGTAGCACGCAGCGCCCGCTCCAACGCGTCCGATATCGCCAGGTGATATCGTTCACCAACCCGCGTAAGCTTCAATGCGCGCGGCAGTCGATGAAAAAGCGGGACGCCCAGAAACCTTTCGAGAGCCTGCATCTGTTGGCTGACGGCGACCCGTGATACATTCAATTCCGACGCGGCTTTGGTAAAGCTGAGATGACGCCCGGCAGCTTCAAAGGATATGAGAAGATTTGGCGGCGGAAGCTTGAATCTGAGTTTTTGCATAAAGTAGAACTTACGCATCACGTATGTTTTTTGCAACTTGTTATCTTTCATCTCCCTCGTACTCTCACTGCCGGTCAACACGAAAAATGGACCTGATCGACGATCGCGCAGGCATCTCCGGGGCCTCCCGTGGTCGCTCGACGGCAAAGGGCCAAGGGGAACGAAAACATGAACTCAATTATCGCAGCGGTTGGAATTCTTGGAGCGAGTTTCTTCGCAAGCGCATCGTCGGCTAATGCCGCATGCGGTACGGTCACCATAACCGAAATGAACTGGGCGTCTTCCGCGGTCATCACAGCGGTGTCGAGCTTTCTCATGGAGCAAGGCTACGGCTGCACGGTGAAAAAGGTGCCCACGTCGACAGTCCCGGCACTCACTTCCTTGGCCGAAACAGGCCAACCAGACATCCTTACCGAAGTCTGGCCGGGGGTGGCGGACATCTACTACAAGCTCGAAAAGGAAGGAAAGATCATCAAGGTCGCCGATGTCCTGTCAGACGGCGGCGTGGACGCGTGGTGGATACCTGACTATCTGGCTGAAGCTCATCCCGAACTCAAGACGCTCGATGGCATCCTGAAGAACCCGAAACTCGTAGGTAAGTTCAATAACTGCCCCGTTGGCTGGGGCTGCCGCACGTCGAGCGACAACCTGATAAAGGCATTCGAACTCGAGAAGCACGGCATCGAAATCTTCAACCACGGCTCAGGAGAAACGCTCGCCGCGTCTATCGCGTCCGCATACACGAACAAGGAACCTTGGTTCGGATACTACTGGGCTCCTACCGGCGTGCTGGGCAAATACCACATGGTGCCGATCGACATGGGCCCGGTGGACACCGAGAAGGCCAAATGTAACGCCACGGTCGATTGCCCTACACCGGGCAAGACGGGCTGGCCGAAAGCCACGGTTCTAACCACCATGGCAAAACCGTTCTATGACAAGAATCCGGATATCGTGGCCCTCATGAGCAAGGTGAGCTTCACCAACCAGGTCATGAACGAACTCCTCGCCTGGCAGGAAGACAACAAGGCGACCGCCGATGAGACCGCCGTCTACTTCCTAACCAACCACAAGGATGTCTGGCAGGCATGGCTCTCCGACGAGGCAAGGGAAAAGGTCGCCTCGATCATCAAGTGATCGCGGAAGTCTGCGGTCGCGCACTTGGGCCGCAGTCTCCGCAACCTTGTTACTGGTCTTGAAACACCATGGGACGACATTCCATGGTGTTTGGCCGACGGAGGTCTTCCATGGCATTCTACGACAGCTTATTCGATGGGCTTGGACTTCGGAACTGGTGCGACGCGTCCGAGACGAAGGGCCCGATGAGTATGGCCGAGTTGCTCAAGAAGAGCAAAGAGGCCGGCAGCGCGGACCACTCGATCCTGGACGCCCCATTTCCCTCGCTCGACGCACTCCATGACGCCTGCCAAGCGGTTCCCCGTACCCGCGAACTGACATCGGGTATCGAAAACGGATTCCTTTATATCCGGGTTGCCTTGAAAACTGTGCTCGATCCGCTTACCCAGCCTCTGTCCTGGATTCTGGACTTCTCGCTCTGGGTCGTGGAAGTCGTGCCGTGGTGGGCGTTGGTGGGCGCGCTCCTCCTGATCGTTTATGTCGCGTCGAGGTCCTGGAAGATCCTCGCTTTCGTCGCGTCGGTCCTCTTTCTTTTCGGCTTCATTGACCATCTGCATCACGCGCTCCAGACGATGGTCATCGTCTTCTCCTGCACGTTGATCTGCATCGCGACCGGTATCCCGATCGGGATTGTCATGTCGAAGAGCAAGCGTATGGAGAGACTGACTATACCCGTACTGGATATGCTCCAGACGTTGCCCTCGTTTGTCTACCTTATCCCGCTGATCTTTCTGTTCTCCGTTACCGAGTCGAAGCTCTATGGGATCGCGATCATTCTCTACGCGATCGTTCCGGTCATCAGGCTCACGAATCTCGGCATCCGAATGGTCGACGGCAGCGTCGGTGAAGCGGCGGACGCGTTCGGGATGGATCGCTGGCAGAAACTCTTCAAGGTCGAGATGCCACTCGCCCTGCCGAGCATCATGGCGGGTGTTAATCAAACGATCATGATGTCGCTCTCCATGGTCGTCATCGCATCGCTAGTCTCTGCGCCCGGCCTCGGCGTCCTGGTCCTTCGCGGCATCAACAATCTCGAGCTAGGTGTCGGCCTTATCGCGGGCTTCGGCATCGTTCTTCTCGCGATCATGTTCGACCGTGTGAGCAAGGCGTCGATGGCCCGTATCAATTCCACCCTTCAACCGCGCGAGAGGGGGCATTGATGGAACATCCCAAAATCTCCATTCGGGGCCTCTACAAGATTTTCGGTGCCGATCCGCAAGCGATGGTCCCAAAGGTCAAGGCGGGTATGGGCAAGGCCGAACTCTTGAGGGACCATGCCCACGTCATTGGTCTTCAGGATATCAACATCGACATGCGCCGCGGTGACATCACTGTCATCATGGGCCTCTCCGGATCGGGCAAGAGTACGCTCATCCGGCACATCAACGGTCTCATCAAGCCGACCGTAGGGGAAATCCTGCTCGATGGCACCAATGTCGCCGGGTATACGGGCGCCTCGCTACGGGAGCTGCGGCGCTTCCGAATGTCGATGGTGTTTCAGAATTTCGCTCTCATGCCTCACATGCGGGTCCACGAGAATGTAGAACTGGCGCAGCGCGTGCGCGGTGACGACGCGCAAGAGGCGAGGACCAACGCCCTGAACTGGATCGAGAGGCTCGGACTGAAGGGCTTCGAAACCCATTACCCGCACCAGCTATCCGGCGGGATGCAGCAGCGCGTCGGCATCGCCAGGGCACTCGCGTCGAACTCCGATGTCATGTTGATGGACGAGGCGTTTTCGGCACTCGATCCTCTCATCCGGACGGACATGCAGAACCTCCTGCTTGAGCTGCAGAAGGATCTTGAGAAGACCATCGTCTTCATTACCCATGACCTCGATGAAAGCCTGAAGATCGCTGACCACCTGGTGATACTCAAAGATGGCATCGTGGTTCAACAAGGCGAGCCACAGCAGATTATCCTCAATCCGGCAGACGTCTATGTTCGGAAGTTTGTCAACGACATCAACCGTGGGCGCGTCCTGAGAGCGGAGTCGGTGATGGTCCCTGCCGTCATCGAAAGTTCCGGCATGTCAGGTCAAGTAGATGCGGATGACAATCTCGAATCGGTCATCGCGCGCTCGGAGGGCGATCTGACCCGGTCATTTGTCGTCGTTAAGGACGGCGTCCCGGCCGGAGTGATAAGAATGCAGGACGTGTTCAAGGCCCTCATCCCGAGGCGAGTCGAGCCGGAACAATCCCCGGCGAGCGAACCCCAAGCATCGATAAAGCAGGAGCGTGTATCTTGAAGTACCTTGACCACTTCTACATTGGTGGCCAGTTCGTCACCGGCGAGGGCCGGACGAAGCGAAGCGTCATAAGTCCCGTCACCGAAGAAGGGGTCGGCACGATCTCAATGGGGACCGTTGAAGATGTAAACCGCGCCGTCGAAGCCGCTCGCAGAGCATTTCAGAGCTACAGTCAGTCCAGTCGTGACGACCGCCTCATCGTGCTCCGTCGTGTTCTCGAGCTATTCGACGAACGCGCGGAAGAGTTCGCACAGTTGACGACGCTCGAGATGGGAGCTCCCATCAATTTCTCTCGGAATGCCCAGATCGCAGGATCACGGGCGCACATAGCCGACACTATCCGGATTCTCGAGCACTACGAGTTCGAGCGCCTCTCCGGTCGCACGGTCCTTTCGATGGAGCCGGTCGGCGTCTGCGCTTTGATAACGCCCTGGAACTTCCCGGTCTTGCAGATCGTGACCAAAGTCATGCCGGCCTTGGCAACGGGATGCACCATCGTCTTGAAGCCCAGCGAGTACGCGCCGATCAGCCCGATGTTGTTCGCCGAGGTCCTGCATGACGCGGGAGTTCCTGCCGGGGTCTTCAATTTGATCAACGGCGACGGTCCGACGGTTGGAGAAGCGCTGTCCGCTCATCCCGACATCGACATGGTCTCGTTCACCGGTTCCACCAGGGCAGGCGTGCAGATCGCGAAAAACGCGGCGGATACGGTCAAGCGTGTCCACCAGGAACTCGGCGGCAACTCGGCCAATATCATCGCGCCCGATGTCGATCTGGAAGCCGCAGTCACGAAGGGGGTACTCGGTGCATATAGGAACGCCGGGCAGTCCTGTACCGCCCCGACCCGTATGCTTGTCCCGCGGCAGCTCCATGATCAGGCGGTACCGATCGCCAAGCGCGCAGCCGAGTCTGTTGTGGTCGGCGACGTTAATGATGAGACCACCACCCTTGGCCCGGTCATGAACGAGCGCCAGTTCGAACGCGTCAATTCGATCATTGACGAAGCGGTTCGCGAGGGCGCGACCTTGGTGACCGGTGGTTCAGGCAGACCGTCCTCGTTGAACCGCGGCTATTTTGTGAAACCCACCGTCTTCGCGAATGTCACTCCGTCGATGGTCATTGCCCGCGAGGAGATCTTCGGTCCGGTTGTCAGTCTGATTCCCTACGATACTCTTGAGGAAGCAATCGAGATCACCAATGATACGCCCTATGGCCTCGCCGCTTATCTGCAGTCGAAGGATCTCGGCACGGCCAAACGTATCGCCTCGAAACTTCGCGCCGGCCAGGTGATGATCAACCACCCGGCCTGGGATGCGTCCGCGCCATTCGGGGGCTTCAAGCAGTCGGGCAACGGTCGCGAATGCGGGGAATTCGGTTTTGAGGCATTCCTTGAGGTTAAAGCGATCGGCGGACTTCATGAAGGCTGACCGAAGCCGCTTCAACAAGCGAGCTTAGCGGGCTGCGGCGACAAGTGTCCCCACGGCCGTCGCGACCCGCTGACGCAGTCCCTCAGTCGGTTCATTCTCCGGTCCGAAGTCCTGCTCCAGGGCATAAACGGACCCAGATACGACGACCGCTCGAAAAAAAGCAAACAAAGGTCGAAACTGGTGGTCGATCATCAGCTCGTGGCTCGACGCTTTGGCGGTCGCGGCGACCAGAACCGGACGCCCACGAAGAGCGTTCATATCCAGTATGTCGAACAGGTGCTTCAATAGACCGGTATAGGATGCCTTATAAACCGGCGATCCAACCACGAGTGCATCACAAGTTTCGATTGCCGTCCAAATTCTGTCAATTTCGGGCGGTGCGTGCTTCCTTCCGAGAGTGGCGCCGAGGGCCGGCCCCGCATCCACAAGGTCGAAGACACGGGATTCCCACGCCAATTCTGTCGCCGCCGCCTCGACGATCACTTCGACCATTCTCCGAGTCTTCGATGGGCGACTGAAATTGCCGCTGATTCCGACTATGGTTCCCATTGAAGCCAACCTCCTTGCCAGCCGCGTTTCCAAGCCTCTCAAAGTCCCGTCGCGATGCCTGATGGATAAAGCGCTCCATGCCTGCCCTCAGATGAGCGCGATCAGGCTGCCGCCTGTTGGCTGCGGTCGCGCAGGATCAACTCCGCACCCTTTTCGCCGATAGCCATGCTGATAGCGTTGAGATTGCAGCTCGGTATCTGCGGGATGATGGAGGAGTCGACGACACGCAAGCCTTCCACGCCGATGACCTTGAGGTCCGGCGTCACGACGGCCGCGGGGTCGATGCCCATCTTGCAAGTGCCGCAAGGATGATAGCTGCCGCTCGCGTTCTCGCGCATATAGGCGATCCACTCGTCATCGGTCTGAACATCTTTCCCTGGCTTGCACTCGCCTGTGACGTAGGGCGCGAACGCCTTGGTGTTGAGCGCTGCACGGGCTATCCGCCCACCCGCCATCAGTGTCTGAACGTCGTAGGGATCGCTGAGAAGGTTCAGTTGGATTTTCGGCTGCTCGTTCGGGTCCGCTGATCGCAGCTCGAGAAACCCTCGACTTCGGGAATTGTTCACATTGGGTTGAAGGTTGATTGCCGCCTCCCTCTGCATCTCGATCCCGTCATGGGTGTAGTTCGCAGAGAAGGCACCGAAATGATATTGGATATCGGGATATTCCAGGTCGGGCCGTGTCCTGACGAGGCCAACTCCCGTATATGTATAGGTGGCGTATCCCGACCGGTCGAAAATGAACTGAAGGCCGTACTTCAATTTCCCACGCAGATTGAATTCCTGGTTCGCCGTCTTGATATTCACGAAAGCCTTCACTTGGGTGCTGGCATGCTCCTGCAGGTTTCGACCCACGCCGGGACTGTCGTGGAGCACCTCGATGCCATGCTCCCGGAGCTGCGCTTGGGGGCCGATGCCCGATAGCATGAGCAGCTTCGGCGAATTGATAGCGCTCGCCGAGAGGATGACTTCGCGTCCGCACAAGTCGGTTTGGACCCGCCCGGCGGCCTCATATTCGACCCCCGAAGCGCGTCGGCCTTCGAAAACGATCCGGCGCACCACGGCACCCGTGACGATCTTCAGATTCGGCCGTTTTTTTATGGGGTCGAGGTAGCCGCGGGCCGCGCTGAAGCGTGTTCCCCTGTGCTGGGTCACGTGAATGATCGCGGCCCCCTCAGTCGGTTCGGCATTGTAAGCCGGATTGATGGGATAGCCCAGCTCCTTCATGGCCTCCAGGTATACGTAGGCGAGCTTGGGTGGCTTTCTGACCTGGCTGACGACGACCGCACCATCCTTACCGTAGATGTCGGACACACCGTCCCGGTTTCCTTCGACTTTCTTGAAGAAGGGGAGAATCTCGTCGTATGACCATCCGCGGTTTCCAAGTTGGGCCCAATGGTCGTAGTCCCCGCGGTTGCCTCGAACGTAAAACATGGCGTTGATCGAACTCGATCCGCCAAGTCCCTTCCCTCTCGGCACCATGTCGCGCCGGTTGTTGCGTGTCGGATCGGGCTCCGACATGAACTTCCAGTTTGTTCGCTTGTCCGCCATCGCTTTGAATGCGAGCGCCGGCATCCAGATGTTGAGCTTCTTGTCGCTGCCGCCGGCCTCGAGCAGGAGGACCTTGGTGGCCGGGTCCGCGCTCAGTCTGTTCGCAAGCACGCAGCCGGCCGACCCAGCTCCGATGATGATGTAATCCCAAGTCATCATTCTTCCTGCTTCATTCCGCCATCTTGTTCTGATCGATCAGCTTTGACAACGTACGGATCGTCGCCCGGAGATCGGCTTCCGGTATCCCGGCGATCTGCGCGTGTTGGAAAGCGAGCCAGCGCGCCTTAATCGCCACCCTGAGATTACGGCCGGCATCTGTAAGGGAGTATCCGCCTTCCGTGCCGATCAGAAGCTCTCGCTCCAGTAGTTCCGAAATCGCGTCTTCCGTATCGCGCTGGCCGAGATGGGTCGCGGCAGCCAGTTGATCAATCTTCAGACCAGGCCGGTCGTACATGCAGGCAAGAATTCGCGCGATCGACAGGTGGAGACCTTCGGCTCGGCGATGCTCGTCGAACCTGGTCGAAAGTAGATGATGCGCCTCGAAAATCTGCGATACGATCGTGCCTTCGGCTGTCGTGTCCGGCTTGGCGCCGCTCGCTTCTGGTGTCGGTGATGCGGCCGGATGGGAGTCAGCTATGCTGTACTGACCCTGCGAGAACAGCAGAGGTTCGCCATCGAAGCGGCTGGCACGCTTTACCAGTCCGATGATGATCGTGTGGTCGCCGCCGTCGACCTGCGAGTAGGTTTCGCACTCGAAGTGCGCGAGACATCCATCGAGCAGAGGAGAACCAAACTCGCCCAGCGCCCACACCGCGTCAGCGAACTTGTCATCCAATTTGCTCGAGAAATGACGGGATACGTCCATCTGCTTAGCGGAAAGAACGTTCACTGCGAAACGACCGCTTGATGTGAACAACTCACGGCTACGCGACGTGTCGGCGATGGACCAGAGCACCAGCGGCGGCTCAAGCGAAACCGACGCGAACGAATTCACAGTGACCGCACCGCGGCGGCCGTCGGCCTCCGTGGTGATGATCGCGATTCCGGTCCCGTACTGTCCAAGGCAGCGGCGAAACATGCGGCCGTCTGTGGCGGGATCGCCCTCTTCGACAGGGAGGCGCGGAATATATTGAGGAGACGTATTTTCCATGACGGCATCACGCTGCATGTCGATTTCCTTGAAGATGATCAGCTGACGAGGAGCGCCTCAGCGGACTTGTCCGTCTTATCGTAGCGGCTTGCAGGAACGGGAAGCCCGAGATTTTCTCGGAACGTCCGACCTTCATACTCCTCGCGGAAGCGGCCACGCTTTCTCAGTTCCGGAACCACGAGTTCCACGAAGTCGTCTATGCCATGCGGCAGCATCGCCGGCGTGATGTTGTATCCGTCTGCCGCACCTGCCTCCATCCAGGCTTCCATTTCGTCGGCAACGTCTTTCGCGGTCCCGACAATGGTCTTGTGCTCCTGCGCCATGCCGAGCTTCTTGTAGAGTTGCCGGATGGTCAGGTTCTGCTTCTGCGCCAGGTCGTAATACATCTGCGCGCTGCTCTTGAGACCGACCTTGTCGAAATCGGGCTTCGGAACCGGGGCATCGAGCGGCAGGTGGGACAAGTCGCCGAACGAGCGGTAGAGCAAGGAGAGCCCAACAACCGGGTCAATCAGAGATTCCAAGTACTCGAACTTCTCTTGCGCTTCCTCGCGCGTGCGACCAACGATCGGCGTCAGGCCCATCATCATCAAGAGGTCGGAGCGCTTGCGCCCAACGCCTTCGAGCCTGTCCTTCACCGAAGCGTAGTAATCCTGAGCGGACTTGAGATCGTTCTTGGCCATGAAGACCATGTCGCAATAGTCCGCAGCGATCTGCTGACCTTGTTCCGACACACCTGCCTGCACCAGGATCGGCCTGCCCTGCGGAGAGCGGCGCACGCTCAGCGGGCCTCGAACCGAGAAATGCTTGCCGACATGGTTCAGGACATGCATCTTGCTCTCGTCGTAAAAGATGCCAGTTTCCTTGTCGAGAATGAATGCGTCCTCGTCCCAGCTGTCCCACAGACCGGTTACGACATCCACGAACTCATGAGCGCGTTCGTAGCGGGTATCGTAGGCGAGCTGGCTCGCCATCGAAAAATTCCACGCCTCGTGATCGGACCAGGACGTGACGATATTCCAGGCAGCTCTGCCGCCGCTGATCTGATCCAGCGATCCATATTTCCGGGCAATGTGGAACGGTTCGTTGTAGGTCGTCGACGCGGTGGCGACGAGACCAATGTTGCTGGTAAGGGGAGCCAATGCGGAGAGCAGCGTCAAGGGCTCGAGTTCAACGTTGTGCCGCGACCGGCACATCGATCCCTTCGGTTTATCGTCGAGTCTTACGCCGATGCCGTCGGCGAGGAATACCATGTCGAACTTTGCTTTTTCTGCAGTTTTCGTCACGTCGAGAAAAGACCGGAAGAGGGAACTCCCATCCGCCGGCACGTCAGGGTGTCGCCAACTCCCGGCATGATAGCCCATATAGCGAATGGATAGACCTAGTTTCATCTGCCTTTTGGTCATGGCGTTCCCTCGTGTTAAATCAGCAGAGTCTTCACCGCACTCTCGCGAATGCGTTTCTCATCAGGCTGCCAAAGTGGATGTTCGGTAGGATTGTTCATCTCTTATCCTCATCGAAGCGAGCGAATGCCTCGTCTCGAGGCCCCTCGCCAAGGCTTCGTCTCGATGCCGTCAATGTTCTACACCGGAGGGTCTAGGCGGTTTACGCCGGTATTCTGGCCGCGGCCCATTCCGGCAGTCTCGCCTTGCGGCTTTCGTGGGGCGGCACGCCTTCCGCTATCCGGTAGGTTTTCGAGAAGTGAGACGCCGACGCGAATCCACAGGCGACGGCCACTTCCACAACCGGCATACCAGTCTGTTTCAAGAGGGACTTGGCACGCTCGAGCCTGAGCCGGACGTAGTATCGAGCAGGGCTACAGGCAAACTCGTGACGGAAGTACCGTTCCATCTGTCTGCGCGATATGCCGACCTTCGCCGCCACAACATGCAGGGGCAAGGGTTCCGTCAAGTTCTGTTCCATTATGCGGATGGCGGCTTTCAAATTCTTGCTCCTCACGCCTTGAGGGAGCGAAAAGGGGAGTCTCTGCCGCTCAGACCTGTCACGGACGCCTGCAACTATCGCCTGCTGGCACACTTCGACAGCCACATCGAAACCGAAGTCCTGCCCGATGATGTGAAGCATCATCTCCAGGGCGGAGGTGCCTCCGGCGCAGGTATAGATTTCGTCGTCCACCTCATAAATCTGGGTGCTCAGCAGGGCGTCTGCGAACCTTTCCGCGAAGGACGGATAGTTTTCCCAATGGATGGTGCAGCGCTTCTCTCGTAGCAGGCCCGCATGTGCCAGGAGATGAGAACCGGTGCAGAGTGCCCCCAAAGTGATCCGGCGTTTACGGCACTCGCGAAGCCAGCTGTCGAGGCCCTTGTCAACGTGATGTTGGACATTCCGGCCGGAACACACGATCGCCATTCTGACGTCGAGACCATCATTGACGCGCCTTCTGGCTTCGGCCAACGAAAGATCCGTGTCGATTGCGAGACCGCAACTCGCCCTGATGCAAGACCCGTCGGCAGATACCAATCGCCACTCGTAGGCATCAGCTTCGAGGACCTGGTTGGCGAGCCGAAGAACTTCCAATGCCGACGTGAAAGCGAGCATCGTGAACTCGGGGGCGAGGTAGAATAGGAGCAACTTCTTTCCATCCGATCTTGCATCCATCGGTTCTATCCACCTAGCAAGTTGTGTCTGCCGACCGCTGCGTTGTTGGGCAAGATCCGACTTCAAGGTTCCCATGTAAATGACGAAAAAACTGCCGTTTGTGTTAAGTAGGGCTTACCCTGGAGCTGGACGCCGCTGCGTTGCCTGCCTTTGGTGGATGTCGACCATCCGGATCGTTGATGCAGCGAACGAGCTCCAGCTCACGCTTTCGAATCATTTGCTTGCGGCATCACGGCCACCATCGATCTGACGCAGCGGACCCGTCGACTGCCAGACCATGGTCAGCGTGGCCGGGTATGGCCGCCGCGAGCACAGCGGTCGCATCGATGCAGCGATCGCGGTGGCCCCGCGCTTCGAGGCTCATCCGGCGGTAGGCCGCGCCGCCGTCCAACTCCCGCGGGCTGGCCGCGGCAGCATTTAGTTTTCTTACAAACTTCGACGGCGGACTCCGCCCGAGCAGTTGGTCGTGCGTCCGCGCCGGTATGGTCCATGGGGATTCTGCAATGGGGAGCAAAGATCGCTGGGATCGGGCAGCGGGTCGATCAGCTTGTGTCTTGGTTCGCCCGCACGCCAATATAGTCGATCGAGGACCTTCGAGGTGTCGAGCCTCGGCTGCACGCAACGGTCGCCGGCTCTTTCAGGCTCGAATTCGCGACCAATAAGCCGGGGTTTATCGAGCATTATGATCTGAAGACGTATTGTGCAGTACTCAGAGGAGTTCAGTGAAAAAGCACATCCGCTTTGTTCCGCACGCGCGAAATCCCGCGCCGTTCCCGCTCTAGCTTTCGCCCTTGCCGCAGATACCCGGTTAGGCCTTGCTGTGGGGCCACGAACCGAACGAGTCCGACGCCGCCTTTTCCGCGCGGCAATCACTTGAGCTGATGCTGCCAGCCAGCTGATGGGCCGGAAAGAGGAGGTTCAAAAACCTGGTTCTTCCTTGTAGGCCCTTGTCGAGCTCACCGATCTGTTCGGACTGATCTGGGATACCGGAGCTGCCCAAGCGCACTTTAGTCACGGTTCGGTACCGATTGGATTCTCGTAAAGTTCTTCATTGCCAGCAGGTAGTTGCATAAAGCGCACCTTACCAATGACGTTAACTTTTCTAGCGTTGTGGGGTCTGCTGGCCCACCACTAAGCTGGCGCCAAGTTCTGTGGAACATTGCCCATTCTCCGGCGACAGAGTTGCGCAGGCTGTCGTTTCGACGTGCGAAGTTGCACTTTGCTGCGAGATAGAACGCACGTTTTGCTCACCGTGTCCTGAAGGAGTGGCGATGGATTGGCATATCGAATGCGAGGATGTTTGGAAGATATTCGGCTCTGACGAGAAGTCGGCCCTCAGAGCGATCCGGGACGAAGCACTCGACAAGCGTGAGACACGCCATAGGCTCAATCATATTGTCGGCGTCGCCGGCGTCTCGTTGCAAATCCAGCGCGGTGAACTCTTCTGCATTATGGGTCTGTCTGGCAGCGGGAAATCAACCTTGCTGCGGCACATCAACAGACTGATCGAGCCGACCGCGGGCCGTATTCGCGTCGACAGTGTTGACACGATGACCATGGATAACAAGGCCCTCAGCCGGCTGCGCTCGACCACAATCGGTATGGTGTTTCAGCATATGGCGCTCTGGCCGCACCGGACGCTTTTGGACAACGTGGCCTATGGCCTCGAAATCCAAGGTATGGCGAAAGAGAAAAGGTGGGGGCTTGCATCCGAGATGTTGTCGCTGATGAAACTTGACGGCTGGGACAATCGTTTTCCGGACGAGCTGTCAGGAGGTATGCAACAGCGGGTGGGCCTGGCGCGCGCGCTTGCATCCAACCCCGATATCCTCCTCATGGACGAGCCATTCAGTGCTCTCGATCCTATCATTCGTCGCGACCTGCAGACGCAATTTCTGGAACTCACCCGCCGGATGCGCAAGACGACATTGTTTGTGACGCACGATCTTGAGGAAGCGCTCCGGCTTGGAGACCGAATTGCTATCATGAAGGATGGTGAACTGGTTCAGGTTGGTACTGCCGAAGATATCGTCCTCGCTCCTGTCAACGACTATGTCGCCGATTTTGTCGGGCCGATGTCGAAAGCCCGCTTCCTTCGGGCGGAACAGTTGATGATGCCGATTTCCGATGTGGCGGATCAAAAGCGCCCACAGCATTCAGTTCCTCACGACGCGCATCTGCCGGAGATTCTGGAGAAGGTGGCGAAGGTGCGAGAGCCGGTATGCGTGGCGGATGGGGACACGATCGTTGGCCTGATCGAACCCTACGGCTTGCTGCGCGCAATGAGCAGGGCCACAGCCTGATCCGGTGCAAGCAAAAAATATGAACGTATGGGGGAAATGATGGAGTCGTTTCATTTTTTGGATCCGTTCCAGACTGCGGTGGTGCCGATCGGCGATTGGGTAGCTATCGCGATCCGGTGGGTTGTCGTTAATTTCCGCGGCTTCTTCCAGGAGATCAAGCAGCCTATCAACTTCATACTTTCGAATACAGAAGCCGGATTGCATGCTTGTCCGCCGCTGGTTTTTATCGCTGTCCTATTCTTGCTTGCATGGCAGGTTGCCGAGATTGGGACTGCGGTGTTTGTTGCGGTGTGTCTGTGCGCTATTGGGCTTATTGGCGCCTGGTCAGGGGCGATGACCACGTTGGCCATTGTCTTGACCTCGGTCATCTTCTGCTGCTCCGTCGGCATTCCTCTCGGCATTTTGGCGGCCCAAAACACCGCTGTCGAAAAAGTCCTGCGTCCAGTGCTGGATTTTATGCAAACGATACCGTCGTTCGTCTATCTCGTTCCGATCGTCATGCTATTCGGAATAGGCAATGTATCAGGCGTCATCGTCACCATCATTTACGCTTTGGCACCGGTCATCAGGCTGACGAGCCTCGGCATACGGCAGGTCCGTGCCGATCTCGTGGAGGCATCCACGGCCTTTGGCGGCGGTTCATTGCAAACGCTTCTCAAGGTCCAACTGCCGCTCGCTCGACCCACGATCATGACCGGAGTCAATCAGACGGTGATGCTGTCACTGTCGATGAGCGTCATTGCGTCGATGATATCCGTTACCGGCCTCGGCCAAATGGTCCTGCGCGGTATCGGCCGCTTGGATATCGCGCTTGCCACAACCGGTGGCCTTGGCATTGTGCTCACCGCCATGGTCGTCGACCGGATATCCCAAGGCATAGGTGGCTCGCACCGAAGCAGGGCACGCGGCAAGTGGACGGAAACGGGACCGATCGGTCTTCTGGTGCAAAGATGCCGCGTGTTACCTGGGACAAAACCTTTGGCAATCGCCAGGAGAGTCTCCGACGGGAAAGCTGAATCGAAGATTCCTTTGTGAAGGAATTGGGTCCGGGTTTCAGGGAAATGGATCCCGGACAGAAGCCATTCGCTAACGGTACGCGGCCTTCGAGGACGTGTGCTTCCTTCGCTGCAAAACCATAACAACGTAATGGTCGGATGAGAGCAAGAGCGTCCGTGCCCGGCGGGATGCCTACGAACCTGTCCGCCGGGAATGCTATCCAGTTCGCAAGGGTAAGCTCAACTTACCATGGCCGACAGTTTTTTTCCGATTTACAGGCAAAACAACGACTTCATGATTGTGCCTAACGCCCAGAGACTTAACAAAGGGGAACAGAATGGGTCATATGAACAACAAGGCGCGTATCCTGGCGCTTGCGGTCGTCCTGACAGCCGCTGCCGCACGGGCGCAAATGCCCGGTGAGGGCAAGTCCGTCCAGCCGATCGTACCCGCCGGTATCAGCGGTGTCGCTTTTCAGCATGGCGTCGTCCAGCTTGCATTGGAGAAGCTTGGCTACGAGGTAAAGCCGGTCCTGGAGGCAGATTACCCGGCCCTGCATCTGGCAATTGCGCAAGGTCAAGCGGACTATACGGCAAATCACTGGGTTCCGGTGCATGACAGCTTTTATCAGCAGGCTGGCGGCGATACGGACATGGAGAGGGTCGGCAAGATAGTCAAAGGCGCAAGCCAAGGCTATTTCATCGACAAGGCTACCGCCGAAAAATACAAGATCAACAATCTCAAGCAGTTCCAGTCACCCGACATCGCCAAGCTTTTCGACAGTAACGGCGACGGCAAGGCGGACCTCACCGGCTGCAATCCCGGTTGGGGGTGTGAGCGGGAGATCGAGCATCAGCTTGACGCCTACAATTTGCGTGATGTCGTCAACCACGACCAGGGAAGCTATTTTGCCCTGATCGCAGATATGATCACCCGTCACGAGGCCGGCCATCCCATCTTTTACTATACGTGGACGCCGCAATGGGTCGGTGCCATCCTCCAACCTGGCAGGGACGTTGTTCAACTGGATGTTCCGTTCTCGGCATCAACGGACGGCAGCGACACCGCGCAACCCGACGGGTCAAATCCGGGCTTCAAGACTAATGACATCGTCTTTCTCGCGAACAAGACGTTTCTCTCGTCCAATCCCGTGGTGAAGCGCCTTTTCGAAGAGATCGAGATCCCTCTCGACGACATCAATGCAATGATCCTGCGCCAACATGATGGAGAAAATCAGCCTGATCAGATCCTGGGCCAGGCGCGGGAATGGGTTTCGAAACATCAAGCCCAATTTGACGGATGGATAGCGGATGCCGCCGCGGCCAAGTGATCCGGCGTGATTGACGCCAAACAATCCGCAAGGGAAGGAGCCCTTTCGGTGGAAGCTATGCAACGGAGGATGAGGAGCCTGGCAGGAGATTCGGCTACGCTGAACCGCGCCAGGTTTGCCAGAGGCTGTTTCGTTTAAGTCATGCGGCCATCCCTGTTCGTCCAGCATGGCGTAATACTGCTCCTCGGCTTCGGCTGGCGGATCCTCAGATGTTCGGTCATTGACCGCCAGGCCGATCGAACTGACGATTCTTCGGGCGGTAGGCCAAGGGGCGTTTTTCCGGCCGGTAGCTCCAGTCAGTCGTGCCAGCCTTGGCTGGCACGCTCTTTCTGATCGCGATCACATAGGCCCGGTATTGCCCTGTTCGAACCGGGCAGCCGCTACGTGAACGGCGGCCAAGAGCGCGGAGCCTGACGTCCTCGCAGGAGGAAGCAAGGCGCTGACCGAACAAACAGCACGCCATGGAGCATTTGGCGTTCCTCGATACAGCGGACCTCAGAGGGTGGTTGGTCCGCACGTGTTGGGACTTCTGCCGGCCGTTGCCGGTCCCCAGCCAGAGGCTGAGGGCCTTGGGAATGGTGCGCGCGGACGCCCGATGACGATCGCACGACTTGGAACGACCATCGCGCTGGCAGCGTTGCTGGTATCTGCTGCGGCTCCGGTCGTGATCAAGGCGATCTGGGAAGTCCCCGGATACTCCTCGTAGGAACCCAAGCCCTTCTGAGCGTTCGACTTCACAGAGCCGCACTGTAGTCAGCGACCATTGTTGACCGCAATCAGATCAGATGCTCAATGCCCAGCATTCGCCCGCCAATAACGCGCAAGTTCAGGATCTAGGTCAAGGTGCTCCTGCCACGCGGCCTCTGGGACCTGCCCCGATCGGTAAGCTTCGATCAGCAGGCGCTGATCATCGTTTAACTGCGGCTCTTCCGCATGGTGCAGATGAAACAGACCTAGAACCGCCTCGCCGATATCTCTCATATGGATGGACACTTCGAAACCTCGCTTTGCTCTCTGATATAAACGCGCGGGTGCGGATCATGTTTCGAGGCTGCCCATACAGGATTGTGCTGATTGGAATGCCTTGGCGGTCCTGCTGGTGTCTGCCGCGACAGAGCAGCTTACCAAGGCGCGTACGGGAACTGGCGCCGCCAGGGTTGCCATCCAACAAATGTTAGCCTGCCTATTCGGAGACGAGGTTGGCGGTCAGGGACATTTACTCCCCACAGCTTGATCCAGATGGAGGGAGGCGGTGTGGTGCCTCACCCCCCCTTCTGTCGGCTTACGCGCCAGATGACGTTGCCGACGTCGTCTGCCACGAGCAGTGCACCGGTCTTATCGATCGCCACGCCGACCGGACGCCCCCTCGCCTTGTTGTCGCTACCGATAAAGCCTGTGAGGATATCTTGCGGCCGTCCACTCGGCTTGCCATTGCGGAAGGGAACGAAGACGACCTTGTATCCGTTGTAGGCGCTCCGGTTCCAGGAGCCGTGCTGGCCGACGAAGGCGCCGTTGCGATAAGGCGGGCCGAGTGACGCGCCTTTGGAGAACGTCAGCCCGAGCGAGGCGGTGTGCGAGCCCAGCGCATAGTCCGGCTTAATAGCCCTGGCAACGAGATCGGGCCGCTGAGGCTTAACCCGGGTATCGACGTTCCCGCCGAAATAGCTGTAGGGCCACCCGTAAAAGCCCCCATCACGGATCGAGGTCATGTAGTCGGGGACGAGATCGTCACCGATCTCGTCCCGTTCATTAACGGCGACCCAGAGTGCGCCACTCTGCGGGTTCCAGGAGAGTCCATTCGGATTGCGCAGGCCAGAGGCGAAGACGCGTGTATGGCGGCTTGCGCGGTCGACCTCGAGAACAGCGGCTCGATTCGTTTCCGCCGCTATACCGTTTTCGCCGACATTGCTGTTCGACCCGACCGTCACGTAGAGCTTGCGCCCGTCGGGGCTGGCGATGACGTCCTTGGTCCAATGGTGGTTGATATCGCCCGCGGGCAGGTCGACGATCTTCTGCGCCGGGGCGGTAATTCGAGTGCGACCGCTCCTATAGGGGAAGGCAACGAGGGCATCGGTATTGGCGACATAGAGCTCCCCGTTCGAAAGCGTCATGCCGAAGGGCGAATTGAGCCCTTCCAGAAACGTCCGCCGTATATCGGCGACGCCATCTCCATCGGTATCCCGCAGGAGCGTGATGCGATTGGCGCTCCTGGTTGCGGCACCGGCGCGCTTCATTGCTGCGCCCATAACAAGCTTGCGAAGACTGAAGCCGCCATCCTTCTTTTCCGGCGCATTGCTTTCGGCGACCAGCACATCCCCGTTGGGCAGGACATGCAGCCAACGCGGGTGGTCGAGATCGCTGGCGAAGGCATTGACCCTCAGTCCCTTCGCCGGTGTCGGCGCCGTGCCGCCCTGCCAACCTTTTGCCTCGGCGACGCGGATCGTGGGGATCAGCGTCGATCGCGGCTTTGGCAGCGTCGGGTTCGCTCCGTAGCCGCCATTGCTCGCGATTGCCCCTGTCTTCTCAGAGGAAATGGCGACACAACCTGTAACGACGGCCGCTATCAGGGTGACGATGATCGAGAGTCGCGGGATGCCGGTATTCATCGGATGTCCTCCGAACGGAATGGATCATCGCCGGTTCCGGATGTCGGCCTTCCTTCGCATCCGTGGCCACATCATGCCTCATGACCAAGATGGTCTCCCGGAGATCGACGCATTTCGTCGTCTCATAGATGAACCAGCGTGTCGCCAGGCCCGAATAATGTCGATGCTTGCAGCGGGTACATGCAAGGTCGAGCGTCATCCGGGAGAACGCGCCTCACTCGCCTTCATTGTCTCGTCCAGAACTCCTTTGGCGCCTTCGATTGCCCCTTCTGCTGCGGCATCGGCCGTGGCCGCGAGGTGATCGCGAACTCTGTCCGACGCCTCGCCGGCGGCCTCGTCCTCTAATTCGGTTGCAGGCAGCGCGGCGCCGATCGCGGCACCGATCGCAAAGGCAAGTGCGCCTCCAACCAGGGGCTGGTCGCGAAAGTTCTTGAGAATGGCCGCATTCAGTTGCGCGCCTCGGGCTTGTACCGTCTGGTGGACATCTCGTGCACTATCTGCTGCGGACCGGCCGGCGTCCGCAACGGTATCTGAAATGCCGCCCGCCGCGCTCTTCATCTCGCGCCACGTTGCTGACGCCCAGCCGGAGGCTTCGTCGAACAGTTTGCCTTTTTCATCACGGATATCCTCGATCGGCCGTCCGGTAACGTCGGCGAAACCACGGTAGACTGTGCCACTGGGATCGACGAAATGACCGGCTCTGTGGCCGGCGGCATCGGTACGAGCTCGAAAGCGACTGCCACTTTCGTCTTCGAAGTGGCTGTACCGCTCACCAAAATTCGCTTCGACCGGGCCAACGCGCCGCAAGTTGCCATTCACGGACGCGAGTGGATAGTTGTCGAAATCATCGTCGGGGGCTGAAGCATGAGGTGCGCGGGAGGCGGGATCCGCGAGTAGCCACGCAAGGCCGATGCCCGTCAGAGCTACCGGGATAGGATTAGCCTTCATCGCGCCGCCGAGATTGGTGAGAAATTCAGCTCCTCCGCTCCGCCTCGCATAGGCGAGAAGTTCATCCATCAACTCGCCAGGGGACATCCGCTCCTGGATTATGTGAAGCTTCTCTTCGATCCTTTGTCGATCGGCTTCGATCTCCCGTTGTAATTCGGCAGGCGAATGCGTCTCAGCGGTCATCGTACGGCCTCCTTAGCCACATCGAGGTCACGTTGGAGGGACGCCGTCGTCTTGTCGAAGCGTATGCTGCGGTTTCCGAGCCTCGCGAGGCTGCGCGAAATCATTGCCCAGGCCAGGAGGCCGACGAGAACGCCGACGGTAACGGCTGACAAGGCGTGGGCGTCTGCTTCCCTCATTCCTTGCGCGACGAGGAAGGCGCCGAGACCCTGCACAACAGCACTCAAGAGCACGCCAATGGCCGCAATGGCGAAGATAAGCCCGACAAGAAGCGTCTCGATCCTGCCGATCGCCCGATCAAAACTCTCGCTCGCCTCGGCCTTGGCAAGATCGATTTCCTTCCGGAAAAGCCCGGATATGTCTGTCACCAATCCTGCCACGAGGTCGGATAGGGAGCGGTCGTCACGAGGGTTAAGCATCGCGCAATTCCTTCTCAAAGTCCCAATCGCCTTCCTTGTCAAAGTCCCAATCGCCCTCCCTCTCGTTTGTCGGAGAGGAATTCGATCGAGCATCATCTGAAGTGTTCTGGGATCGCTGGGCCGAGGCAGACAGGAAGCGACTTGCCGCCAATCCCGCAATTGCTGCCATGCCGAGGAAGGCGAGTGGTTGCCTTCGCCCGAAATCTTCTGCCATTGCGGCTATTTCGCCGAGTTCGCGGTCCTCACAGTCGCGCGCCAGCCGCCCAATGGAGGTTCCCATTTGCTGCGTATAACGCCCAAGGACCGGTTGCTCTGAGTGGCGGAGTTCACTTCCGACCTTCTCCATGGCGCCTGCAAGACCGCGTAAATGGCGGGCCAGCGCGTTCTTTTCGTGATCGATGGCCCGGGCTGCGGTTACCTTCGCTTGGCTGGCTTGATCATCACCACGTGAATTTCTGTCAGCCCGGGCTTCATCTGGGCCCTCGGGGAAACCGTTCCCGGAGCTCGTCGCGGACCGGCCGTTCTCCTCGGACGACGACAACCTTTGCTGTTGCTGGGGTCTACGGTCCCTTGGGTCGTCGATCATTTGCGCCTCCTCTTCGATCGGACGGCGGCCCGATTCATTGCACATCAAACCAACGAATTTGATCCTTGTTCCTCGGATGGAGACCGGCAACTTCTCCGGGGTTGAGCACGGATTGTTAGTCCCGAGTGGTTCATGACCATCGCTTTGCTCAAGGAGGAGGCGACGGTGGCGGTGGAATGGACGATCACGATCCAGGGGAAGGCGCCGTCTCTCGTCGGCAGGTCCGAATTGATAAGAGTTGGGAGCGCCTGTTCGACGGCGAGGTCGGTTTGTCGATCGAAGAGGGCAAGAAGATCATGGCGGCGCTGCAGAGCGCGGTCGTAAGCCACGAAGCCGAGACCTATTCCCTTTTTCGTCGGGTCTGCCCGGATCGCCACTCGTTCCGGCCGGTCAAGGATTACACGACGCGCCAGATCCGAACCGTCTTCGGCACGGTCGAGGCCCGCAATCTCCGCTGGGTGCTGTGCGGGGATTGTCACCCCGGCATTGCCGGCGCCTTCGCACCGCTGAAGGAAATCTGCCCCGATCGAGCGACACGCGAGTTGATGGAACCGACAGCACGGCTGGGAAGCATGATGCCGGCCGAGTTCTTACCTGTCGAGCCAACGGAAACGCATGCTGCCGTGCGCCAGCGCACCATCAAGATCGGCGAGCGACTAGACGATCGGATTGCACAGGACGAACGACGCGCAAGTCCTTATGAAACTGATGAACGGCGCCAGCCGGAAATGCATCTTCCCGGCGACCGACGCAAAGAATTCGTCATCAGCATCGACACGGCTCAGGTCCGCAGTGCCGATCCCAATTCGGCGCGAAGCTTCGAACTCGTTGTGGCCCGATGCGAACGGCGAATGTCGCGATCGTTTGAGGACACCGTTCCGGCAGCCAGAACCGAACATGCCTTCGATATTCAAACCCAAGCCACCACTCCTGCGTGCCGCCTGACCCCAGAAAAGTTACCGGTCTCCGCCGAACGGCGAACTGGAAGTGACGGCTTCGCAATTCGTAATGAATAGGACGGTCGCCTGGTGTAAGTTTTTCCCCAACCGCGTGGGGTGACTTGACCACCTGCTGTATGCTGACACCCGGCTCCAAACGCGACGTTAGAGCATTCGATCGGCAATTGTCGCTCCCGGCCCTCTTTGATCTTTCCGACGGCAAAGTTCCACCCAATTGAGGCGATCGGAGTCAACAACATGCCACCAGTCCGGGATGTCGATCCTTACCCCTGGCCTTGACCGGGATCGAACCGCAGCGCCCGTTATCAACAAGACGACCGGCTGCTCGAACCAGACACAACCCTATTTGATGCCGCCACGGCGAACGACATAGCTGAGATCGATGTCGCCGAGCGATACGGCTCCGAGAAGTGCCATATTCTGATGAATTTCGGATTTCAGAATATCGAGGGCTCTGAGGACACCTGGACCGCCGGCGGCTACCGCAGCGTAGATGAAGGGGCGCCCGATGAAAACGAAGCGTGCGCCCAAGGCGAGTGCCTTGATTACATCGGTGCCCCGCCGAAAACCTCCGTCGACCATGACAGCGGTTTTATGGCCGACGCGCGCAACGATCTCAGGAAGCGCACTTAACGGCGACATGGTGCCGTCGAGTTGGCGGCCCCCGTGGTTTGACACAATCAGCCCATCCGCACCAACGTCGTGAACCCGCAACGCGTCATCCGGATGGAGAACCCCTTTGACGACGAGCTTTCCCGGCCAGCGTCCTCTGATGCGCTCGAGATGGACCCAATTGAGGTGATCCCTCCTCCCGAAATCACGCATGATGTTCGATGAAATGATCGGCGCGCCACGGTCTGCGTAGGAGTTCTCAAAATGCGGAACGCCATGCACGGCCAGAGTGCGTAAAAACGTACCAATCGTCCATCGGGGATGGGTGATGCCTTGCCACGCCAAACGCAGGTTCGGGCGCAATGGAGTCGAGAAGCCGGCGCGTACATTGTTCTCGCGATTGGCCAGAGTAGCCGTGTCGACCGTGAGTACCAGCGTCTGAAAACCGGCGCGTAGTACCCGGTCGACGAGCGCGTCAATTCGATCCGGTTCTCCCGGCAGATATGCCTGGAACCAAGATTCCGGGGCGGCGGCGGCGACTTCTTCGAGCCTTATCAGCGACGAACCACTCATGATCATGGGAATTCGACGCTTCCTGGCCGCCTGGGCCAGCACGACGTCGCCGCGGTAGGCCATCAACGCACTGATGCCCATTGGCGCGATCCCGAACGGCGCGTCATATGTTTCGCCAAGCAACGTAGTTTGGGTGCTGCGCCTGGAGACGTCTCGAAGCACACGGGGCCGAAAAGCATACCCATCGAAGTCCTGTGCATTGTAGCGCAGCGACGCGTTGGTTTCGCTTGCGCCAGAGATGTATCCGAACAATGGCCGCGGCAGTCGCCGCCTGGCCATTTTCTCGAAATCATCCAGGCAGAGGTACCGCTGAAGACCATCGCCCATCTCTAGACCACCAGGATTGCGCGAAAATCGTTCACATTTGTTCCCGTCGGCCCGGTGAGGAACAGGTCATCCACGGCGTTGAACGCTGTCCAGGCATCGTTCTTGGCGAGCAGCGCTTTCGCGTCCTGGTCCAACGCTTTCAATCGCGCCACAGATGAGGCATCCGCAAAAGCCCCGGCATTGTCTTCCGACCCGTCGATCCCGTCCGTATCGGCAGCCAAGGCGAAAATCCCATCGCAGTCGGCGATGTCTATTGCAAGCGAAAGGAGGAATTCGGGGTTTCGGCCACCTTTGCCGTCACTTCGCAGCGTCACGGTACTTTCGCCGCCCGACAAGAGGACCACCGGCCCCTTGAAAGGCCGATCTTTGTTGAGGACTTCTCTTGCAATTGCAGCGTGGACCTTGGCGATTTCGCTTGCCTCCCCTTCCATGGCATCGCCAAGGATGACCGCCGGAACGCCCAGACACTGGGACATCTCTGCCGCAGCTTCCAACGATTTGGCCGCCGAGGCAATGACGCGCACGTCGTTTCGGGAAAAGCATTGATGATCCGGATCAAGCCGGCGTTCAACCGGTGCGGAAAGAAACTCGATGACGCGTCGCGGTAACTGAATTCGATATCGCTCGACAATGTCGAGTGCATCGGCATGGCTCCTGGAGCTTGGAACCGTCGGCCCACTAGCCACCAAACCGGCAATGTCGCCTGGCACATCCGACACGATCAGCGTCAGGATCTTCGCAGGATGGGCCGCGATGGCAAGACGCCCTCCCTTGATCCTGGAGAGTTGGGTTCGTACGACATTCATAGCGGAGATCGGCGCGCCCGACGCGAGGAGCGCCTCACCGACTGCAATCTCATCGTCGAGCGTCAGGCCGGGTTGCGGCGCTGCAAGCAACGCTGAGCCTCCCCCGGAAATCAGCGCAACCACAAGGTCATCTTCTGCCAACCCGGTGACGACTTCCATCAGACGCTGGGCCGCATGCAGACTGGAAGCATCAGGGACCGGGTGGCTCGCCTCAATAACCTCAATCCGATCACACCGAGCACCCCCTCCCCGTTTCGTCACGACCAGCCCCTCAAGAGGGCCATCCCAAAGCTTTTCAAAGGCTTGAGCCATCTGAACAGACGCTTTTCCGGCGCCCACGACGATGGTCCGTCCGCAAGGCAGGTTCGCCTTGATGGCATCGTAGGGATTGGCGGCGCTAACCGCAGCCGAGAAGAGACTGGTCAGAAATGCCTTTTGGTCCTGCCTCGGGTTCATCGCGCTAGGCCGCCACAAGGTTGACGGGTTGACCCTGTTCAAACGCTTCCACGTTTTCGATCAATTGATCGACAAGCGTCTGAACGGCTTCGCGACTTGCCCACGCGACATGCGGCGTCAGGATGAAATTCGGCAAATCGAGGAGGCGCATAAGAGCGTGACTGCGTTCTGGCGGCTCGGAGGTGACGACATCAAACCCGGCGCCGCTGATCAGTCCTTTGCGAAGGGCCACCTCAAGAGCCGCCTCATCGACCAAGCCGCCCCGGGCCGTGTTAATCAGCAGCGGCCGCTGCGCCATGAGCGTGAACTCTGCGGTGGAAATCATGTTGCGGGTCGAAAGCATCAGCGGAGAATGCAATGTGATGATGTCGCTCATCCGCAAAACATCTTCGAACGGGGTGTAAAGCGGCCCCATCCCCTTCGTCCCCTTATAGTCGGCGAACAGCACCTTCATGCCGAACGCGCGGCCGAGATCGGCGACGGAACGGCCCAGCACACCATCGCCGATGATCCCCAACGTCGCGCCCGACAGATCACGAATTGGATAGTCGAAGTAGCAGAACTGACCGGATTCCTGCCACCGACCGGCACGCACCGAGTCCCGATAGGCCACCAGGCTCCGGCGGAGCGCCAGGATCAGGGCGAAGGTATGCTCCGGAACCGTATTGACCGCGTAGTTGCGGATATTCGACACGGCGATGCCGCGCTCGGCACAGGCCCGAACGTCTACGACATCTGTACCGGTTGCCGCGACTGCCACGAAGCGCAGATTTGGAGCTCCCGCAATCGCGGCATCTCGAACTGGAACCTTGTTGGTGATGACGACGTCTGCATCGCGAATGCGGTCAGCAACTTCCTCCGGCCTTGTGTGATCGAACTGGACAAGTTCGTGAGGAAACGAAAATGCACGAAATGTAATGTCGGCAGGGAGCGTATGACGATCGAGCAACACAATGCGAGCAGGTTTCTGCGGGAACTTGGACATGCGAATTCAGCCCGGTTGAGGTGGAAGACGGCCGCATTGAGCGACCGTCATGAGGTTCAACAATGGAACGAGGGGTCAGGCTTCTTCGTCCTGGAACGCTTCCTCGCGTGTCCGACGGAAGGATGGCAACACCATCAGCACGAACATGCCCACGGTGGCGATAAGCAATGCCAGGCTGATCGGTCGTTCGTAGAATACGCTCGGATCACCGTGAGAGATGGTCATCGCACGGCGGATGTTCGTCTCGAGTAGCGGGCCCAGTACGAAGCCGAGGAGCAGCGGTCCAGCTTCACATCTTGCCTTACGGAAAGCGTACCCCAACAGACCGAACCCTGCGGCGAGAACAACGTCGAAGATGCGATTGTTGATGCTATATACGCCGACGCAGCAGAAGAGCAGAATCGCCGGATAGAGCAGGCGGTAAGGAACTGTCAGCAACTTCACCCAGACGCCGATGAGCGGCAGGTTGATGACGACGAGCATCAGGTTGCCGACCCACATGCTCGCGACGAGGCCCCAGAAAATTTCGGGCTGGGTCGCAAGCACCGTCGGGCCTGGGGTAATTCCGTGGATGATGAAGGCACTCAACATCATCGCCATCATGTTGTTCGAGGGGATACCCAAAGTGAGCAACGGAATGAATGATGATTGTGCACCGGCGTTGTTGGCGGCCTCAGGGCCAGCGACACCTTCAACGGCACCATTGCCGAATTCTTGCGGATTCTTGGAGACTTTCTTCTCGACGGAGTAGGCACAGAAGGAAGCAAGCGTTGCTCCTCCCCCCGGCAGCACGCCTAGGAAGGTCCCGACGCCAGTGCCACGCAGGACGGCCGGCCAAGCGCGGCGGAAATCGTCCCGTGTCGGCCAGAGCCGGCTCAGCTTGCTGACGAGCACGCCGCGCGCCTCGTGGTTCTCGAGGTTTTCGATGATCTCGGCAAAGCCGAACAGGCCAATTGCTATCACCACGAAATCGATGCCATCGAACAATTCGACCGCGCCGAACGTCAGGCGCTCCTCGCCCGAACTGGCGTCGATGCCGACCATGCCGAGCAGCAGGCCAAGGAGGATCATCCCGATCGCCTTGAGCACCGACCCACGGGCGAGCACTGTCGCCGCGAGCAAGCCGAACAGCATGAGCGAGACGTATTCCGCCGGCCCGAATGACAGGGCAAAAGAGGAAAGTGTCGGCCCGGCAATCGCAATGCCAAACGTGGCAACCGTCCCAGCGAAAAAGGAACCGAGCGCTGCGACGGCCAATGCCGACCCCGCTCGCCCGTTCTGCGCCATCTTGTAGCCATCGATCGCGGTGACCACTGAGGATGCTTCGCCCGGCAAGTTGACCAGGATTGCTGTCGTGGACCCACCATATTGCGCGCCGTAGTAGATGCCGGCGAGCATGATGATACCGGCCAAGGGCGGCAGGTAAAACGTGATCGGCAGGAGTACCGCAATCGTTGCGGTTGGACCGATACCGGGCAGCACGCCGATAAGGGTTCCGAGCAGTGCGCCTAATAGGCAGAAACCAAGATTGGTCGGCGTCAGCGCTTCGCTGAAGCCCAATACGAGGAGGTCAAGGAATTCCATATTCTAAGCCTCAAAACGGCCAGATTGGCATCTGCACGCCCAACCCGACGATGAAGACCAAGGCGCCGAAGGCAGTCAGCCCAGCGGTGAGGATGAGCACCTCGCGGAGCTTGGAGTCGTGATCGGCAACGCTTCCAACGAGAAGCAGCCAGACTGAAGCGGCCACGAAACCAAAGAATTCGGCGATAAAGGCAAAGCCGACCACTGATGCCAGTATGATTGCCACTGGCCAGAGCTTCGGCTTGGAGATCTCCGCGTATTCCCGGAAGGCACCAAGGCCACCGACAGCGACACCGACGGCGATCAAAAGCCAACAGACAATCCGCGGAAGGTAGCCGGGACCCATTGCGGACGCTGTACCGAGGGTCAGGTCGCGCCCGGCCCAAAGGCCGAGCGCTCCGAAACCCACCAAAAGTGCTGCCGTGAGGAAATCTGGGCGGTCCCCAGTTCCACCCACCTTGCGCGAGTTCGACATCAGTTCTGTTCCTTGGCCAATTTCCAAATCGCGCCGAGGCGTTCTGCCCTCACCGGCATTTCCTTGTTCCAATCCTCAGTGGACAGGTAGGACAACGCGAGTGACTGCTGCTTGGCCTTCGCCTGGAACTCGGGATTGTCGAGTGCCTTGCGAACGGCTTCAGAGAACTTTGTACGGATCTCCGCTGGAACGTCGCAACCCATTGCAATGCCGCGTTCGGAGCTCATCAGCACTTCGAAGCCCTGTTCCTTCGCCGTCGGCAGATCCGGGGCGATTACGGCGCGCTGCTCCGCGAACTGGCCAAGGTTCTTGAATGCCGAGTGGTCGCTTCCGACAAACTCGCCGACGTTGATGCCGATTGTCATCACATGACCACCAAGCAGTGCGGTGCGTGCCTCGTTGGCCCCATTGAAGGTTACGGCGGTGAGGTCGATACCGGCAGCTTTCTCAAGCTGAAGCATCGCCAGATGCTCGTCGGTACCAAGTCCGGTCGTACCGACGGTTACCGCCCCGGGGTTTGCCTTGGCGTAGGCAACCAGGTCTTTGAGCGAATTGAACTCGGAGTTGGCTTGCACGATGAACGAGCCCGGATCTTCGACGATGCGGGCGACGGGGCAGATCTTCTTGGGGTCGAAACGGACCTTGCGGTCCATCTGCATGGTCAGATAACCGGGAGTGTTCAGCGAAGAGGCTGTATAACCGTCTGGGCGGGCTTCAGTCATCGCCGTGTAGGCGATTTCGCCCGAAGCACCCGGCCGGTTCAGGATGGTGATCTTTGCACCGAGCTCCTTCTCGACAAAGGGAGCGAGTGTGCGGTTCATAACGTCCGTGCCACCGCCTGGTGCAAAGGCAACGATAAATTCGATCGGCCGGTCCGTCGGCCATTCGGCATGAGCAGCGCCTGCGCCAAGGAGTAGGGTCGTTGCCAGCGCGGTGTTTCGGATCAAGTGCTTCATGGTATCCTCCCATTGATGACAGTACTTTAGAGCGCCGCAGCGCTTCGAAGGTTCGCTCGGCCCCACCCGGAGCCATCCGGTGCGTAGGCCGAGACTTTGACGTGGCCGGTAAACTCACCTCCTCGTGAGGTACCCGGCTGGTTTACCCAAGGCTGAGCGGTCAGCCCTCTGCCGGCAGTTCGCAGCCAGCTTTCGCGAGCGCATCGTTGAACCATGTCGGCTTGTGCGTCCCCGCCTTGATGTTCTCCATCTGCTTGTTCTCAGCCGCGTGCTTGGCTACGGTGCGCTCGTAGACCTCAGCGACGTCATCGATCGGAACCACGACGACCCCGTCTGCATCACCCAGAACCAGATCGCCCGGCATGATCACCATTCCGCCGATGGCGATGGGGCAATTGATTTCGCCAGGGCCGTTCTTGTACGGACCCCGATGGGTCACGCCAACGGCGAACGACGGAACGTTCATCTCAAGAAACGCGTCAGCGTCACGAATGGCTCCGTTCAATACAAAACCGACCACGCCTCGGCGGCGGGCATAGTCGAGCATCATTTCGCCCATTAGCGCGTGAGTAACATCGCCTCCTGCATCCATGACGATCACGTCACCTTCGGCGGCCATATCCATCGCCTTGTGAAGCATGAGGTTGTCGCCTGGCGGCGCCTTGACCGTGAGGGCGCGGCCGGCAAGTTTACCGGAACGGTGCATCGGTCGAAGTTGCGCGCCAGCCGCATGCATGCGGTGCATGCTGTCGCTGACATTGGCAACCGGCAGTTCACGGAACTTCTCGACCCACTGTTGCTCGACGGTCCGAGGACGGCTGCGAACTCTGAATCCTATGGTCAACGTGTTCTCCTGAATTTGGTAGTGACAATGTTGAATGTGAGCGATTGTCAGGCCGAGGCCGCCAGGGTCCGGAAGTTCACGATCCTCTCGCGGCCAAGTCCACGCCCTTCTACGATGGCGAGCACTCCCTCGATCGCGTCGACGCCGACACGGACATTCGCCTCTTTCGTGACCCCGCCGATGTGGGGCGTCACGACGATCTTCCGTTCCTGCCAGAACGGGTGGTCGGGTGAAGGTGGCTCGGTCTGGAAGGTATCGAGGCCCGCGCCCGCGATGTGGCCGCTGGCAATTGCGCGCAGCAGCGCGTCCTCATCGATGAGGCCACCACGCGCGGTGTTGATCACATAGGACCCCGGCTTCATCCGAGCGAGACCCTTGTCGTCGAGGAGATTTCGCGTCTCGGGCGTGAGTGGGCAGTGCAGGCTGACAATATCCGAACCTGCGAGGATCTCCTCAACCGTGCGCGCTCGGGTGACGCCGGCCTCTGCGAAGGTGGCATCGTCCGTGAACGGATCGTATGCGCTGATGCGGATACCGAATGTTTTCGCGAGCATCGCCGTATGGCGGGCGATCGCCCCGAAGCCGATGAGCCCCATGGTCATGCCCGAAAGCTCTTTGCCGGAGAAACCTGGCTTCTCCCACTTTCCCGCTCGTAGCCCACTATCCAGCGGCAAAATCCCCTTAACCGTAGTAAGCAGCAGGGCGATGGCGTGTTCCGCGACGGAAAGAGCGTTCGCACCGGTCGCGACGACAACCGGAATTTCGCGACGGGAGGCCGCATCGAGATCTATGTTGTCCACCCCTACCCCATGTTTGGAAATCACGCGCAGCGAGGGGGCAGCAGCAATCGCCGAGGCGCCGAAGCGGCCCATCCGCACAATAACACCCACCGGATCCGCTCTCGACACGATACCCACGAGGTCTTCTTCGCTCGTATAGGGCGGTACGTAGACCAGGCTGTAGCCGCGTTCTTCGGCGAGCTTCACTGCCCGCTCATTGATCGCTGGACCGGTGACGAGAATGTTTTGGCTTGGCATGCGTACCTCGATTGGCAATGGCGAGGACGCGGAGCACTAACGGTGCTTTCTGCCAGATCCTCCCTCGTGCCCGAACTCCCGTGGGCACCTCTTACCCATGACGTTAACATAAGCTTTTCTTGAAAAAAGCGAATAAATCTGTCAAAGATAAACAGCAAAACTTAATTCAACAGGTGACCGTTGGATATTCGTCAGCTGAAAACGTTCATCGCGATTGCAGAACACGGCACGTTCGCGAAGGCCGCCGACGCAGTCGGGCTCACGCCGTCTGCTGTGAGCCAGCAGATCCAGTCACTAGAATCTGAAGTGCGAGCAGAGTTATTCGATCGTTCCACGCGGCCGATCACACTGAACAGCCAAGGACTTCAGATGCTAGAGGCCGCACAAGGTCTTGTGCGCGCTGCCGATGATGTCGTTGACGCTATTTCCGGAAAGTCGGTCAGCGGCACATTTACCATCGGCTCCGTGCGTTCAAGCGCACTTTCTCTCCTGCCGAAGGCGATCATTGCACTTAAGAACGATTTCCCCGATTTGAAGATCAAACTGCACGTTGCCAATACCGACGAGCTGCTCAACGATGTCGTTACCGGACGCCTCGATTCAGCGATGGTGGCCGAATATTCGGGCGTTCCATCGACATTGCGCTGGAGCCCCTTCATCCAGGAGCCTCTCTTCGCGATCGCCCCGAAGGGAACGCCTCCTATGCCTGCAGCGGAGATGCTCTCGGAGCTTCCTTACGTGAAGTTCATCAGCCGGTTTCGCTTGGCCAACATTATCGAAACCGAGGTCGCCAGACGCGGGATCGTCACAAACGTCATTGCCGAGATCGACACCATCACAGCGGTAGTCGCCTGCGTGGTAAATGGGCTCGGAGCATCAATCGCCCCCTGGAGCGCTTTGAAAGAAGCGTCTGGGGAGATGGTTGCGGTGCCCTTTGGCGATCCGCCGATCTCTCGCCAGATCGGCCTTATTGAGCGGCGGGCCAGCCCTCGGGCGGCGGTAATCGATCGGCTGCATCAGCATTTGGTCAGTTTCAGCGGAAAGTACGGGCTTGCTCGTTGACAGTAGGTCTTTGAGCGCGACGGGGATGTTCAGCTAATAGGTTGGGTCGCCGATCTTATATCGAAGTTCGCCGGCGCGTCGCGTTCAGTTCCCAGCCGGTCGACAGCGTGGTGACGTGGCACTGTGAACTGCCGCCTGATCCCTAAATCGGTTCCTATCCAAGGAATCATCCAGTAGATCATCATGCAAAGATGGAGGCTACGACCCTGCGGTGCATCGATTGAGTTGGGATGTCAGGTTTTTCGCGCGCCCCGCTTTCGAGGTGGCAGCGGACCTGATCGGCGCCGAATTCGCAGTGTCCGGCGTCGGCGGCATTATTGTCGAGACCGAGGCATACCTGCCCAATGACGCCGCGTCGCACAGCTTCGCCGGCGCCACCGACCGAAATCGAGCGATGTTCGGTCCGCCAGCGCACACCTATGTTTATCTCTCCTATGGCCTCCATTGGTGCCTCAACTTCGTTTGCTTGCCCGGCAGCGCCGTCTTGATCCGCGCGATCGAGCCGAAGTGGGGCATCGAGGCGATGCAAGCGCGGAGGGGTGTTCGTAAGGACAGGCTCTTGTGCTCCGGGCCGGGACGCCTCGGCCAGGCGCTGGCGATCAATAGAGCGCAGGATGGCCTGCCGCTCTGGCAGGAGCCGTTTCACCTCCACCTACCGGCTCAGCGTCCGCCGATCTCCAGCGGTATCCGTGTGGGAATTACAAAGGCGGTGGAACACCCGTGGCGTTTCGGGCTCGCCAACTCGCCCTTCATCAGCCGTAAATTCTAGCGCGGAAACGTCTGCGCCGTTTTTAGCCTGATCCCGAGGCTCGACTTGTCGGAATCGATCGCGTTCAATGGCTCTCGGGCCCGACCCAGATTCATCGTGATCTCGATAGCCAATCAGTGGAGGCGACCAAATGACGAAATCAAATGTGGGCTTCATCGGGCTCGGGCTGATGGGTCAGGGCATGGCGGCGAATATCCTGAAGAAGGGTTTGCCGCTTTGCGTGATGGCGCATCGCAATCGCGTGCCGGTCGACGCGCTGGTCGCCGAGGGCGCGACGGAGGCAGCAACACCGCGCGATATGGCCGAGCGTTGCGACATCATCATCCTTTGCGTAACCGGCTCGCCAGAAGTCCTCTCGGTGATTGAAGGCCCGGACGGCATCGCTTCCGCCGGCAAGCCGCTCACCATCGTCGATTGTTCGACCTCCGATCCCTCCGTCACCACAAAACTCGCTGCGAACCTCGCCGGCAAGGCTATTACCCTCATCGATGCGCCGCTCAGCCGTACCCCGGCGGACGCCGCCGCCGGTACGCTCGATGTGATGGTCGGCGGCGCGGACGAGGACGTGCGCCGTGTCTGGCCCTTGCTCGAATGCTTCGCCGGCAGAATCGTCCACACAGGCCCAACCGGCACCGGCCACACGATGAAGCTGCTCAACAACTTTCTCTCGATGGGCTATGCGGCGCTCTATTCCGAGGCGCTGATGCTCGGACGCAAGGCGGGGCTCACCCCGGAAGTCTTCGACAGCGTCATTCGAGGGGGCCGCATGGATTGCCCCTTCTATCAGACGTTCTTCCGCTGGGTGCTGGAGCGTGACCCGAACGCCCACAAGTTCGCAATCCGCAACGGCTTCAAGGACATGAGCTATCTCGCCGGCTTCGCCAATGCGAGCGGCGTCGCGAACCCGATCGGGGCCGCAGTCAGGAATTCCTTCGCCCAGGCGGTCGCAGCTGGTCGCGGCGAGGATTACGTGCCGATGCTATCGGATTTCGTCGCCGAGGCGAACGGCATCAAGTGAGAGGCAGCTGTTAACGGCGGCTTTCTCCGACGTCGAGCATGACATCGAAGGGTCTATGCGCGCCAGCCATTCACGTCGTCAACAAGGACCAAGGGCTCCGATTTTTGTAGGCCGATCAGTTCCGGTTCACCGTACGTCCCCAATCTCCGTTAGCGGACGATACGTGCTTCTTTCCGTCGCGTGGATTATGCGTACGTTTGACCATCGTCGCGGAGCAGAAACTTCCCGAAATCAGGCGATAATCTGGTCTGCCCGCAGTGCCGCAAGTCCGGCCGAACCGAGAACATCTTCACCGCGTTTGGAGCGGCGAAAATTGTCGAAGTAGAGCGTCCATTCGCTCTGGGCTGCCGACCGGTAGGGGCCGAACTTAAAGTACTGCCGCGAACCGAGCCCGTGTTCGTCATGTCCGATATGGCCACGGACCGTGACGACCCAGCGGTCGTTGGCGAAGAGTTCAATATGCCCTGTGCCGTCCGGTCCGGGTCGCGTCATAACTGCAAAGTCGATCCATCCGCTATCCGGCGATGGCAGTGAATTCCCCCTGTTGACGACCGTGATGCGATCCGTATAGGCCGTGAATAAGTGCCCGTCCGCTGGCCTCCAGTCAGGGTCCGTGGCAACCAACGCGCGCATCTGCCGCTTTCCCGGCCGAAGCCAAACAGGCGTGAGACCAGATGTCCGGGTCGACGAGAGAACGGGCCCAGGGATCACCGGAAATGTGGTTTCGACCGTCGCAAAGAGCCGACCACGCACAAGACGAAGCGCGAGGAAAGGGCTGTAGTCCCCCCTTGCCTCGGGACCGATCTCACGCTTCCACTGTGCGATCAAATGACGATGGTCAGCCTGCGGAATGGGATCGGCAAACCTGACCGAAAAGCCGTACCAGACAGCCTTGTCAAAAGGGACCCGGAGGCTAGTGCGTTCCCACACCTCCGCCCGCTCACTTCGATCTTCCTCGCCCTGCCAGAGTGGCCGGACGCTTAGCTTTAACGCGCCCTCACTGCCGTAGGTTACGTCGCTCTGAAACTCAACGGAACCCGCCCGTTGCTCGGCATTGTCACGATAATAGAGCCCACCCCTGGGCGAGAAGCTGTCGCCCTCGAAGCCGTCAAAAAGGTTGGCTTCCCAGGACAGTGGCGTCGCGCCGCCGACCTCATCAGATTCTTCACCAACGGTGTCCAGCCCCCTCTCCTCCATGGTCTTAGCACCCGCTTGCTATCCTGCGACTGTCCATCGCGAGCTTGAGATCAGCGATGTGGTCGTCGCACCGAGTTAGGTAACGGCCGTTGTTTGACATCAATCGACCGACACCTCCGCAGACGTCGCAGGTGTGGTAAGATCGGCTGGCGATCTCGTGGTAGATCACGCCAAGGGCGGCGGCCTTTTCTGCCGACAAGCGATAGCCGTTCGCTGGCGTCAGATAGCAGCGGAGACCGCCCCATTTTTCTTCTATTTGCCGAACGTAGACCATGGATAGCAGACCGTGTTGGATCACGAACTCTTCGACGCGCTGCAAATACTCTTCAATCAGTGCGTTCCAACCGGCGTTTGTGGTCAGGAAATGACGCCACGCCTCCTGGCTCGTCCTCGGATCGAAGAGTCCGGCATACGTCTGACGAATGTGCGCGACGAACTCTGCATCGGTCATACGGAGGCTACCCTCGCATGAATCCAGATAATCCGATTGGGGCCTTTCCAACCGCTCAAACAGCACCCTCCTCAATTCGATCCGAGGCGTCAGTCGAAGAGCGTCACCGGCAAACCGGACTGGCGAAGCGCCTTGCACCTAAATGCCAAACTTGTCGTGGGCGGTGTGCCGCCGGGGAACGAGACGGGCCGAACCTGTCCCTGTTCCCCGGAGCGCTATTTCAGCTCACATTTCTCACCGGCGGGATCGTCCACGTGCCGTCGATGATGGAAGGATTGGCCTCATTGGGCCAATAGAGGCGCATCATCAGGATAAATTTCCCCTCAGGCGCGGGCAGCCAGTTTGATTCCATGTCCGCTCCGGGAGATTCATGCTGGATCAACAGGTCGATCGAGCCGTCCGGGTTGGCCTTGAGCGGCTCCCTTGCACTGATCGAATAACGGTTCAGCGGGTTGTCGACAAAGAAGTACTGCGCATCATACATGGTCAGTGACCAGAAGCCCCCAACCGGCGGCGTCAAACCTTTCTTGAATGTCAGCACATACTTCTCGGAGCCATTGTAGGCCCGCTTGATCAGACCCCCGCCGGACTTCGTCGACGTTGGGTAGATCGCGTCCTGTGGCCGGTTTGCCCCAAGACCGATCGCGGTGACCAAAGCACGCTGCAGGTAGTTGGTTCCGTAGACGCCGGTCTTGGTTGTGAAGCCCCAGCCGTCGATGTCCTGAACGTCGCCGTCGCTGAACTTGAAATGCATCATGATGCGGGCGAAGCCGGCCTGGGGGACACGCTTCACAAATGCGGGATCGAATTTGCTTTTGTCAAAGTCCTTACCGGGAACGATCCCCAGCTCGGCGAGCTTAGCGACCATCGGTGCGTCCGCATCAGTCGGCGGATTTCTTTTCAGGAGCTCGGCGAATAGAGTGAAGTATTCGACGGCGTTCATGCTGTTGACTTGCTCGCGCACGGCAGTCTTCATGTCGATCGCCGGGTCGACCTTGCCTTCGGGTGCCGTCCAGTCTTTCCCCCAGGCACTCAAGGGGTAAAGCTTGACCTCATCCTGCAGCTTATGGACTTCTGCATAATCCTCTGGTGTGCCGGTGCAATAGATACGACCGAGCAACCAGACGATGCTTGTCGGCGACTTGTATTGCTTCAGTCCATCCGGCAGCGTACCTTCCCAACCGGGACCGGTCACCACGAAGGTCTGCGCACCTGTACCGGTCGTCCGCTTTCCTGGAACGTCGAACACCGTCGTCCAACCATCCAACATGGGGAACAGCGCATAACGATCCTTCAGATCCGGTAGGCTGATCACCCAGGGCTCGTCACCCACGTCGAAGAATGCGGTCGTGTATAGTGTGTCGGCATTCGGCGCGGTCACATCGCGGAACTTAGCGTCCGGATACTGCCGCAGCTTGATGACATGCCCCATCGGGCCGCGGGTGCCCTTCGACTCGGCTACGTTGGTGATTACACGCCGAGTTACCTCCATCGTCACAAGCGGATAAGCGTAAATATACGCTTCGACCGCAAGTGCGAATTCGTCGAGACCCTCCGGCAAATTTGCCACCAGCCCGTCGTTGGCGTTCGACGTCGACCCCATAGATCCGGCGGCCATCAGCCCTAGACCAGCCACCGTCAGCTCACGGCGCGTAATATCCATTTTATCCTCCGAAAAAACGATTCATGACGAAATGTATGCAAAACGCGGACATAGACTTCTAACGCCTCAATCCACGACCGCAGAATGACAACCGAGGCAAGAATTGGGCTATTTGGCGAGACCGAGATTAATCAATTGGACCCGCCGGTTTTCCGCCGCTTTCGAGTCGGCTGCATCCAGCGGCCACTCCTCGCCCACACCGATCGAATACAAGCGGTCTGGTGCGATCGCAAACGTGGTCGAAAGCGCCTCGGTTATGGCGTTGGCGCGCTGCGCGCTAAGTTCGAGATTGTGTTGCGCGTCTCCCGTCGAACTCGTGTGACCGACGACGAGAAATTTGTAGCGCCGCAGGTTGGGATGATGCAACGCATCGGCGATCAGGCCGACCGTACGGTAAGATTTTGGCTCGATGGCGACGGAGTCGTTTTCGAATTCGATATCTACGATCAGTTGCGACAACTTGGAGAGTTTCTGCCAGTTCGGAAGGTTGGCGACACCTTTGCCGGCACTTGCCGATGCCTCTTCTACAAGAAGCGCAACGTCGATCGCAGGCGCGGTACTTTCCAGTCTGCCAAGCGTACGGATAAGTTGCGTGTCACTGATTTCCTGCGATGCTACTTCGCCAGCGAACATCGTGAGCCCGATCGTCAGCAACGCGCCAAGTTGGATTCTCTTCATCGTCTTGCCTTTCGTCCTCAAGAAGCCTCAACGCCATCCGGCGTCGATGATGGCCTGGCCGCATTGCCCTTCGTTCACGCGCGTCGCCTTGTTCAGACAGGAGAGAACATTGCCCTCGCCTTTGACGCTCTTGCAGTACTGGGCGATGTCATGCTTACAAATCGTCGCAAAGGACGACTGCGCTGCCTGACGTTGACTTATCGACGTGATCACGTTCGCCAGTGTCACGGTACAGGCCGGGGAGACTTTGCCCTCGTTCTGCTCGAGACAGGCCTGAATTCGGCCGCCGCCGAGATTGAGCCCCTTGCAGTATTTCCGGATATCCGCGCCACAATCGTTGGCGAGCATGCTCACCGCGTCGGCATAGCTGATGGTTTCCGCCCGACCGATGGTGGTAAGGGCAATAACCGCAAGAAGGATCGTTCCTCCGAAAACTCCAAGTCTGTTCGCCATGGCATATCCGATCGAAAACAGCGTTGAACTCGACTGCCCCAGCCGACTGGCCAGGCATTAGCTAGCCCTGACATGCTCAATGCGACGGCCAAAAGAAAAGTAGCTTACAGTATCCAACACCCTCATTACGGCTGCATCGCTGTTCTGCCACCATGGCGAGCGCGATCGAGTTGCCGTATCGGACGCTCTTCGCACTCTAGACGGCTGCACTGAATCGATGCGCCGGCATCACCGCAGAAATCGAGAAACACGCCTGCGCACCAAGTGCAGCTTCCAATTGCGTGCGGAAATATCCCCAGAGAGTCACCTCGGTAGCGCCGACATACGGCGTCCGATACTAAGAACCTACCAGTGGCTACAGGCGCACGAGCGAGAACAGGCGTAGATTTCGAGAAGCAACATCTCACAGGAGCGATTTATGAAGCGCATCTTCGCCATGGCGGCTGCATTGACGGTGACTGCAAGTGCCGCCCACGCAGACGATCTCATCGTCGGCAACTGGAAGACTGAACTGGGCGACACTGCTGCCATCGCACCTTGCGCTGAAGGCTACTGCATAACCCTGAAATCCGGGAAGCACGCAGGCAAGCAGATTGGTACGTTCCATGGCAAGGATGGAAACTATTCGGGAAAGATCACGGATCCCGAGGCGAACAAGACTTATGATGGCTCCCTTTCCGTTTCAGGTAATGCACTGAAGTTGAAGGGGTGCGTCCTGAGGGTCGTATGCGAGTCTCAGACCTGGCCGCGGATTTGAAAGCGGGATTTCCTCGCGCCCAAAAAAGAATCTCCGACAAGACGTCGCCCGCCACGAGATAATCGCAAAAAACTGTCGATCACCCGCCCACAGCGCATGAACATGGCTATGGATGCGCTCTATGAGCCGCATCCGAGCGCCGCAGCGCCCAGAGACGCCGTCTCTACCTGCCGTGACAGCCCCCGCACGTCCGCGCGAGGCTTCACCATTCACGCGCTCAATCGCGATACTCCTTCAAGTTTTTCATGAGAATCCGTTTTGAACCGGATCGGTTGGCCTTTTCGTGCGCCCGATGCTCGGACACGGGAACTTCACCGCAGCATCAAAATCGCTGTGTTGGTCCGGTGTGCTTTCTGGACGAGCACACTTTTTTGCAGCATAGGTTACAGAAAGGGCGCTAACTAAATCTGTAATTGTTGCATTTGCGTAGTGGGGGCGATCGATGGACACCTTTGTGGCAAAGGGATCAAAGGACGCGGAAGAACCGCCAGGATCTGCGCCAAACCCAGCAGATATCCGGGACCAGCTCGCGCGCATCACATCCAGCCCAGAGTTTCCGCAGGGAGGCCGCGGCCCTGCTTTCCTTACTTTCGTCGTCGAGGAGGCCCTTGCCGGACGCGCGCAGCGCCTGAAGGGCTACACTATCGCGGTCGAAGTGTTCAAGCGTAGCGAAAACTTTACCCAGGACGACCCCGTCGTCCGTATCGAAGCCGGGCGGCTGAGGCGGTCGCTCGAGCGCTACTATCTTGTGGCGGGACGGCACGATCCAATCAGGATAGATATTCCAAAAGGACGCTATGCACCTTCGTTCGCCTGGAATCATCCGATACCTACCGCGGCGACATCTGCTCCCGCCGAGACCGATGGCGATGAGAACCGCCAAACGAGGCGAAGGAATTTGTGGCCGATCCTTGGCCCTGTTGGCGCTTTTGGGCTGGCCGCGCTGATTTACTCGGCAAGCGAACATATAGACAAGGCCACGACCTGGCGCGGCGCCACGAAATCGGCATACGAGCCGACGCTGGTGATCGCACCTTTTGCCAATCTGGGAGACGACCCGCAGGCCGATCTTTACACAAGCGGCCTCACTGAGGAATTGCTCACCGCGTTGCCGCGATTCAAGGAGATCATGGTCTTCGGTCGCGAGACGTCGAAGTCACTTCCCCCCAATGTTGAGGCGTCTGAAATTCGTGGCGGTCTCGGCGCTCGCTATCTGCTTGCAGGCGGTGTCAGGGTGTCGGGCTCCAAGGTCCGGGTGACGGCACGTCTGTTGGACACATCCGACGGTGCTATCCTCTGGTCGCAAACCTACAACGATGACTTGTCCAGCCGGGAACTTTTCGTCATTCAATCCGACGTCGCGAGCAAGGTCGCGACAGCTATTGCCCAGCCATACGGAATCATCGCTCAGGCCGCCATGGCAAGCCCGCCCCCCGATGATCTCGGCGTGTACGACTGCACGCTCCGCTTCTACGCGTACCGTTCTGAGCTGAGCCAACAAACGCACCTAGCCGCTCGAGAGTGTCTCGAAAGCGTCGTAGCGCGTTACCCAACGTATGCGACCGCTTGGGCAATGTCGTCCATCGTTTATATCGATGAGGACCGCTTCCGCTTCAACCTCACGCCCGGCCAACCGACGCCGCTCGAGCGAGCGTTGCGCTCCGCCCGCCGAGCGGTTGAACTCGAACCTGGAAATACCCGGGCGCTTCAATCTTTAATGATTGCACTGTTTTTCAACCAACAACTCGCCGAGGCGCTTCAAGTTGGCGAGGAGGCTCTGGCAATAAACCCGAACGACACCGAACTGTTGGGCGAGTTCGGAACGCGGCTGGCAATCTGCGGCCAGTGGCAACGCGGCGCAGATCTCCTTGACCGCGCGCTTGCGCTTAATCCCGGCGGCGCAAGTTTTTATCACGGAGCGAGAGCGCTTGCCGCCTACATGCTGAATGACAATGACAAAGCTGTGAGCCTGATCCGGACAACAAAATTGCAGACGTTCCCGATGTTTCATCTGGTCGCAGCCGCAATCTACGCGGAGGCCGGCTTCCTGGACGATGCGAGGCGCGAGGGCGAAATCTTCATGAAAATGCGCCCGGATTACATTCCCAACATCATGGAGGAACACAGGAAGCGCAACATCCAGCCACGCGACAATCTACGGATGATTTCGTCGCTTCGCAAAGCGGGCCTTCCTGTGCCGAGCGTAGAGGAAGTCGAGGCGTCAGTATCGGCCTCCACTGCGTCGAAACTCCCCTGAAGGTTATGATGGCAGACAGAGCCTACGGTCTGCCCGCACAGAGCCTACCAGACGTTACGGGTGTTCCGTCTCTCTGACGATTACGGTTTGCCAATGGCAGGCCCCTGACGCAGGCCACATCGAGAGGCATAGGCAGATGTTTCACTGGAATAGGAAAACCACCGTTTCAAGCGCTGCGTTCGCGTTAATGTCGGGACTGATGCTGCAAACACAGGCCGTGGCGGCAGAAGTTGACGCCAAGAACCTCCTTAAGGCGATGTCAGACTACGTCGCTTCGCAAAAGGCGATTTCCTTTGGCTACGACTCAAACCTGGAAATCGTCACAGCAGATCATCAGAAGCTACTGCTGGCGAGCTCCGGGAAGGTCGAGGTGGGGCGACCAGACAAGCTGCGCGTCACGCGGTTTGGCGGCTTTGCAGATATCGAGATGGTTTTCGACGGCAAATCGGTAACCCTCGTCGGCAAGGAGAGCAACCTTTATGCCCAGATAGAACTCCCCGGCACGGTAGAGCATCTGATCGACGAGATGCGCGACAAGCTCGGTAGACCGGTTCCCGGTGCGGACCTGCTCCTGCCCGACGCCTACAACAAGCTGATGGAAGGCGTAACCGACATAAAGGATCTCGGCAGTGGCGTGATCGGTGGCGTTGAATGTGACCACCTCGCGTTCCGGGCGAAAGACGTCGACTGGCAGATCTGGATTGCGCAGGGCGAAAACCCGCGTCCCTGCCGTTACGTGATTACCGCCAGCCAGGTCGATCAAGCTCCGCAATACAGTATCCAGATCAGGGACTGGAAGACGGGCGTCGATGTCGCGGCGGAAGACTATAGTTTCATCAACAAGACCGACGCCAAGAGGGTCGACCTCAAGGATCTTGCTGACACAGACGAGCTACCCGATCACCTGAGGATGGGAGACAAGAAATGACCGCGCACGCGCGACTGAGGACTGTCCTGCTTGTTGCCGCTTTGTGGCTTCCTGCGATCGATGCCGCTGAGCAGCTGGCGACTTTTGGGCTCTACCGTCCTTTAAAGCCCGCCGAGGCTCGTGTCGGTCGCCCGTTGACGCCGGTCAGCGTCGCGGGGGTCGCTCGACGAACCGTGCGGCGCTGCGGCGTTGGCGTCTATTACTGCTAGGGGCCGGTATCTGGTGAAAGTTGGAAGCTTTTTGATCGATCCACCCACTCACGAAGCGTGCCTTGGTTCTTACTTGCGTCGTCTGCGAGGGATGATCCTTTTCCTGACGGTGGTGACCATTTCCGGATGCGGCGGCCACCCGAAGGGTGTATTGACGCCGGTCGCCGAGACGCAAGCCGACGCAAGCCGGGTGGACATGTTGATCACGACAACGCGTGATCGCTCGCAAGTGCCCGGAGAAATGTTCTCGGGCGAAAGGGCGCGCGCGCCAACGTTCGCCGACATCACAGTATCCATCCCCGCTGTGCGCAAGGTGGGTGACGTGGCTTGGCCAAAGAAGCTACCCCCTAACCCCGCCACCGACTTTGCGACCCTGAAGGCGGACGAACTGA